>NZ_JBEXYF010000002.1:0-309403 GCF_040630775.1 Nocardia sp. NPDC005745 | reverse complement strand
GTCCGAGCGACCGAGACTCGCGACTTCGTCGCATGCGCTTCGGTCGCTCGGACGCGAGACGGGCCGTGAACGGTGCTCGTAAGACTCGCACCTCGGCGGGTTGGCGGAAGTGCGATGGTCGGGCATCTGTGGTTGGGCGGGACAGTGCTGGAGGCTCGCGGCTCGACCGAGTCGGGTGGGTGGAACTCAGGAGGCTGTGCGCTCCTCGCTGAAGCCGGGCATCCAGGTTCGGACGAGTTCCATGAACGGCAGTTCGGCGTCGAGTTGGGCAAGGATGCCGACGGAGCCGCCGAGCACGCGGAAGATCATCACGTATTCCGCCGGAAGTTGCAGTGCCCGTGCTGTTTTCATTTCCGGACTGGCGAACTCCGACGCCTTGCCCGCCACCCGCTGCATCCACCTGCGGGTGAAGTGGAACGAGTCGGTCTGGATCGGGTCGGTGAACGGCCGCAGATAGTCGGCGATCTCCTGATGGGTGACCACCCGGCCGGGGATCACCCAGCCGTGGTCGTACAGCAGTTCGGTGAGTTCGGCGAAGCGCTCCTCGACCGCGAGGGCCAGCATGCGGCCCAGCACCGCGGGGAAGCCGTCCGGCATCGGTGCGCACGCGCCGAAATCGATGACCGCGAGCTTGCCATCGGGCAGCATCATGAAATTGCCGGGGTGCGGGTCGGCGTGCAGGAGTCCGACGACCTCCGGGGAGGAGAAGTGGAACCGGCCCATCAGCCCCGCCACGCGATTGCGCAGGGCGCGGGTACCCACCGGATCCTCGGCGCCCTGCTTGATGATCGTCGAGACGGCGACGCCGTCCAGCCACTCGGTGACGATCACCTTCGGCGCGCTGGCCACCACCTTGGGCACCACGATCTCGGCGTGCCCTTCGAAGCCCTTGGCGAAGGCGCGCTGGTTGGCGGCCTCGTTGCGGTAGTCCAGCTCTTCCTCGGTGCGTTCGGTGATCTCGGCGAGGATCGGCTTGACGTCCGCACCGGGGATCACGGACGCGACCAGACCGGACATGCGGGACAGGGTTTTGAGATCCGCGCGCAGCGCCTCGTCGGCGCCGGGATACTGCACCTTCACCGCCACGGTCCGCCCGTCCGACCACACCGCCCGGTGCACCTGCCCGATGCTGGCCGACGCGGCCGGGGTGTCGTCGAACTCACGGAAGCGGGCACGCCACTGGGTGCCGAGCTGCTGGTCGAGCACCCGGTGAACGGTGGCGGCCGGCATCGGCGGCGCGGCGGCCTGCAGCTTGGTGAGCGCTTCCCGATAGTGCTCGCCGAACTCCTCCGGGACCGCGGCCTCCATCACGCTGAGCGCCTGCCCGAACTTCATCGCGCCGCCCTTCAGCTCGCCCAGCACCGTGAACAGCTGCTCGGCGGCCCGTTGGTTGAGCTGCGCGTTGATCTCGGACTTGTCGCCTCCGGCGAGCTTCTTGCCGAACCCCACGGCCGCCCGTCCGGCGATGCCGAGCGGAATCTTGGCCAACTTGGCGTTGCGGGACGAGCGACGGCGCACGATCTCAGACACGTACCCATCATGGCGGACGGACTGGCCGATCTGCCACGGCAATCTTGATCACGTCGGGGCTCCGGCCGCGAGGCCTGCGGAAACGCGGGCACAAGCACATGCGGGATGGCGGTCCCATTTGCGCCGATCGAGGACATGTGAATCGAGATCCAGTTCCAGAGTCGCGTCCAGGGTGGCCGGCGTGCGCCGCGCCGAGCAGGCGATGATCGCCTCCAGCTCGCCGAGGGCGACCGCCGTCGTCGCCGCGATGCCGGCGGGCGAGGCGTGTCCGACTCGACCGAGCAGCTGGGCCGCCAGGTGCGGCCAATCGGCGTCGTTCTGCGAGCGGATCAGGTCCGCGCAACGCAGGCAGCTGGTCACGCCGGGCAGCACCAAAGGCCCTATGACGCCCTTGTTGTCCCGGATGCGCATTTGCAGATGGGGAATGCGGTGCAGCACCAATTCGCTCACCAGCCGCGGATCGGGCATCAGCGTGTCGGCGAGTACGACGAGGTCCGCTCCCCAGGACCGCACCGTCGCCGTGCCGGACGGATGGTCCCGGGACCGGCTCGGCCGCACGCCCAGCGCGCGCAGCCCGGCCGATACCGCGTCCGAGAGCGGACCGAGCCCGTGCACCCGCACCGCCCGTATCTGGCCGGCTCGGTCCTGCGGATGGTCCAGCAGCCCGGCTTCGTCGACCAGCGTGAGCAATGCCATAGCCCGTTCGGCGTCTATGCCGCATTCTCCGGCTCGCCAGATGATCTGCGGCTTGGTGCGCAGACCGTCGAGCAGGCGGAGGAAAGTGAGGACCGTCTCGGCGTCCATGCCTTCCGGGCCGAGCACCACCGCGGTTTCCGGATCGCACCCGAGTTGGACGACACCGGTCGGGCGGACCAGCACGGTCACCCTAGGGCGCAGTCGAGGACCACGACACATCGCTGTCATGTCATCAGTATGCGGATCGCGGCGTGTGCGGCTCGCTCCGAAATCCTCAGTTATCCACAGGATTTCGCTTCATCCACAAGGCGGCTCAGACGGATTCGCCACCCTCTTTGCCCAGGTCGGGCCCGGCGTCGTCATCCTTGTGCTCGCGCGCGGCCTGCTCGCGCGCCTCGGTTTCGGCCAGTTGCGCGAGGGGATCGTCGAACACGGCCGCTCCGCCGCCGATCACCGAGTCGATGAAGCCGGCGGGGGAGTCCAGATCGTCGGAGTCGGGCAGCAGGTCGGGGTGTGCCCAGACCTGGTCGCGGGCGGTCATGCCCGCATCGTTGGTGAGCCTGCGCCACAGCGCCGCTGCCTCGCGCAGCTTGCGCGGACGCAATTCCAGACCGACCAGCGTCGCGAAGGTCTGCTCTGCGGGCCCGCCGGTGGCGCGCCGCCTGCGCAGCGTCTCGGCCAGCGCGCCCGCGCCGGGCAACCGGTCGCCGACGGCTTCGGCGACCACTACCTGCACCCAGCCCTCGATGAGCGCCAGCAGTGTTTCCAGCCGTTCCAGCGCCTGCTTCTGCTCAGGGGTGGTCTGCGGCTCGAAGGTGCCCTGCGAGAGGATCTCCTCGAGCTTCGCGGGATCGGCCAGCGACATCGGGTCGATGTCCTGCGCGGCCTGCTCCAGCGCGGAGAAGTCCATCCGGATGCCGCGCGCGTAGTCCTCGACCGCGCCGAGCACCTGCTGGCGCAGCCACGGCACATGGGCGAACAGTCGCTGGTGGGCGGCTTCCCGGGCGGCGAGGAACACCAGGATCTCGCTCTCCGGCTGCTCCAGCCCCGCGCTGAACTCCGAGATCGCCGCGGGCAGCAGCGCCGCGGTGCCGGTGGGTCCCAGCGGGAGTCCGATATCGGTGGAGGTCAACACCTCTTTGGCGAGCTGGCCGAGCGCCTGGCCGAGCTGTGAGCCGAAGGCCAAGCCGCCCATCTGGCCAAGCATGCCGACCATCGGCGCGGCGAACTGCTTGGCCTCCTCTGGCAGCGCCGAAGTCCACATTCCCGAGATCTGCTGGGCCACCGGGTCGCACAGGCGTTGCCAGGTGGGCAGGGTCTGCTCGATCCAGTCGTTGGCGGTCCACGCGACCGTCTTGGTGGCGCCCGCGGGCAGGGTGGTCGCGCTGTCGAGCCAGAGTTCGGCCAGATGCGCGGCATCGGCCACCGCGCTCGCGGCGCCCGCGGAGACGGGAGTGATGGTCGAGCCGAGCTGCTGGCGGGCCAGCCGCTTGGCGACGTCGTAATTCACCGGCCCGGCCTGCGCCGAGCCGGGTTGCCCCATGCCGCTGAGCATCTGGCCGAGCGAGGTCAGCATCTGCCCGAGTTGCGCCGGGTCGAATCCGCCCGCGCCGGACCCGCCGATACCGAAACCGAGCGGGTCGTTCGGACCTGGACCGCCCGGCTCGTCACCGCGCTTACGATCGTCGTCGTCGCGGTTCGAGAATCCGAAGGGGAGGTCGTTCATGCCCTTCACGTTACGCGCGTAGCACAGCGTCCCGATGTTCGCGCGGCGCGAAACCGGCGGCGGCGCGCCCGGGGAAAATGACCGCCTCCGGCGCCTCGCGTCGCCTGCTGTCATTACTGTGGTCCGGGTGAATCGTCGGATCCTCACCCTGGTGGCCGCTCTGATCCCGGTGCTCGTGCTCGGTGTCGTCGGCAGTGTGCTGACTGTGCCGTTCGTCGCACTCGGGCCCGGCCCCACCTTCGACACCCTCGGCGAGGTGGACGGCAAGGACGTCGTCGACGTGCGCGGCACCGAAGTCGATCCGACCACGGGCCACCTCAACATGACCACGGTGTCGGTGCGGGACGGGCTGAGCATCTTCGAGGCGTTCGGCTTCTGGGCCAGCGGCAAGCACGGCCTGGTGCCGCGTTCGGAGGTCTACCCGCCGGGCGTCTCGCGCGAGGAGATCGACAAGTCCAACCAGGAGGACTTCAAGGACTCCGAGGGCAACGCCGAGGTCGCCGCGCTGCATTACCTGCGGCTGCCCACGGTGGTGCTGCTGCGCAAGGTGACCGACGACGGGCCCGCCCACGATGTGCTGCGCGCGGGCGACGAGCTGATCAGCATCAACGGCACGCCCGTGACGGCGCCCAAGGACGTCGTCACCGCGGTCTCGTCCCAGGCGCCCGGCAGCACGCTGACCGTGGTGTACCGGCGCGACAGCGCCGAGCAGACCGCGACGATCGTCCTCGGCGCGCGCCCCGACGACCCGGCCAAGGGCTACCTCGGCGTGACGCCGGGGGAGGGCGCCCGCCCGCCGGTGCAGGTCGCCTTCAACCTCGCCGACATCGGCGGGCCCTCCGCGGGACTGATGTTCAGCCTGGCCCTGATCGACAAGCTCTCCCCCGGTGAGCTGGACGGCGGCAAGTTCGTGGCGGGCACCGGGACCATCGACCAGGACGGCAAGGTCGGTCCGATCGGCGGCATCCAGTACAAGATGATGGCCGCGCGCGAGGCGGGCGCGGAGACCTTCCTGGTCCCGGCCGCCAACTGCAACGAGGCCAAGCAGCGGACCCCGGACGGCCTGCGGCTGGTGCGCGTCGAGAACCTCACCGGCGCGGTGCAGTCGCTCGACGAGATCAACACCGGCAAGGAACCGGTCGGCTGCGGCTGAGGTCGCAACGCGAGGCAGGTGACCCCGGCCGGAAGCCACGCGGACCCGGTCCGGGTGTTCACCGCGAGCGCGTAGCAGGGCACGTGGGCGGCTTCCCGTGCGGTGAGGGCAGCAGGCTATCGCTCTCCCGCTGCTCCGATTCCTGCATCCGAGATTGCGGCGGGCAGCAGCGCCGCTTGTGGCGGTGGGTCCCAGCGGGCGTCCGATGTCCGTGGAGGTCAGCGCGCCTCGTCGGCGAGCCGGCCGGGTTCGTTCACTCGAACGTATGGTGCAGGGCCTCGACCAGGTTGGGCGCCAAGTTGGGATAGGTGCGCAGGTCGAGGTCACCGAAATCGTCGGCGTCGTCCTCGGGGCGCAGCTGCAGCAGGCACAGCGACGCGCCGTCGCGCAGCACCGCGGCGAACAACCGGGCCTCCCGGCGCTCCGGGTGCGCTTCGGCGGCGGCGCGCGCGGCCGCGTCGGCGGCGTCGTGATCGGCCAGCAGCGGCGCGAGCGCGTCGTCGAGCGTCGACTCGGCGTCCGGCGGGAGCACCACGATCTCCTGCACCAGCACGCAGCCGCGGACGGCGGGAGGCCAGCTGGTGGTGGCCAGGAATTCGTCCAAGGCGATCGAGCCGCCGGTGATGTCGTCCGGGAAAGCCTCCTGCGCGACCGGCGTCAGCTCGCCGCCCTCGTCGAGCTGCTCCTCCAGTTCCGGCTGCGCCGCGACCAGGTCCGCGGTCGGCACCAAGGCGAACATCTGCGGGGGATTCCCCCACCCCTCGGCGTCGACGAATTCCGCCACCTCCCGGACGGATCGGGCAAGGACGAGTTCGGCGTGCAGGTCTGGGGTCACGCGACCATCCAACCAAACCGCCGACGGGGGCAGCCGGAAGCCCGGACGTTCGTTTCTCCGGCGCGGCAAGCGCAACCCTGCCAGCTGCATGGTGTCCGATTTCCGTAGAGTGGGCCGGGACGGTCCGGAAGGACCACCCGCAACATCGGACTGCGGCGCATCGGCCGGGCCTCTCGGTGCGAGCGTCGCCGGACCTTGGAGAGTGGCATCGTGGGCATGCGGCCCCCCACCGGCTTACCTTCGCTGTCCCGACGCAGCCGTGTGCTGCTGGTGGCAGCCATCGTCCTGGCGGCATTGCTGCTGCTCGGGCCGCGGCTGACGGACACCTACACGAATTGGCTGTGGTTCGGCGAGGTCGGCTTCCGCAACGTGTATCTCACGGTGTTGCGAACCCGGGTCCTGCTATTCCTCGTCGTGGCGGCGTTCGTCGGACTAGTGGTCTGGCTGGCGCTGCTGCTGGCCTACCGGTCCAGGCCGGTGTTCGTGCCGGTGGCCGGCCCGAACGATCCGATCGCGCGCTACCGCACGACCGTGATGAGCAGGCTGCGGCTGTTCGGCATCGGCATCCCGGTGCTGCTCGGCCTGCTGTCGGGCCTGGTGGCGCAGTCGAACTGGGTGACGGTGCAGTTGTTCCTCCACGGCGGGTCGTTCGGTGAGAAGGACCCGGAGTTCGGCCTCGACGTCGGCTTCTACGCCTTCGACCTGCCCTTCTACCGCATGGTGGTGAACTGGCTTTTCGTCGCGGTGGTCATCGCGTTCTTCGCCAGCCTGGTCACCCACTACGTCTTCGGCGGACTGCGTCTGACCGGTCGCGAGGGCACGCTCACCCGCGCCGCGCGGATCCAGCTCGCGCTGCTGGCCGGAACCTTCGTGCTGCTCAAGGCGATCGCGTACTGGTTCGACCGGTACGAACTGCTCTCCAGCAGCCGCAAGGAGCCCACCTTCACCGGCGGTTCGTTCACCGACATCAACGCGGTTCTGCCCGCGAAGCTCATCCTGCTGTCCATCGCGGTGATCTGCGCGCTGGCCTTCTTCGCCGGCATCGTGCTGCGCGATCTGCGGGTGCCCGCGATGGCCGCCGCGCTGCTGGTGCTGTCCTCGATCCTGGTCGGCGCGGTGTGGCCGCTGGTTGTCGAGCAGTTCTCCGTGCGTCCCAACGCCGCGGACAAGGAGAGCGAGTACATCGAACGCAACATCGCCGCGACCAGGCAGGCGTTCGGCATCACCGATGACAGGATCGATTACAAGGACTACAAGGGCGAGAGCAACAAGAACCCGCTCGAGGTGCCGGTGGACGCCGCCACCATCGGCAACGCCAGGTTGCTCGATCCGAACATCCTGTCGCCCACGTTCACTCAGCTGCGCCAGCTGAAGAACTTCTACGGTTTCCCGGAGTCGCTGGACATCGACCGCTACAACCTCGACGGCGACGTGCAGGACTACATCGTCGCCGCCAGGGAGCTCTCGCCCGCGGCGCTGAGCGGCAACCAGACCGACTGGATCAACCGGCACACCGTCTACACCCACGGCAACGGCTTCGTCGCCGCCCCCGCCAACCGGGTGAACAAGCCGCCGTCGGACGATCCCAACGCCGCCGGGGGCAGCGGCGACGGCGGTTACCCGATCTTCATGGTGAGCGACCTGTTCACGCCCGCGGACAAGCAGCGGATCAGGGTGGACCAGCCGCGGGTGTATTTCGGCGAGCTGATCTCACAGGCGAACCCGGACTACGCGATCGTCGGCGCGATGGACGGCCAGCGTCCGCGCGAGTACGACTCCGACACAGCGCAATTCACCTACGCCGGCAAGGGCGGCGTGCCGATCGGCAACTGGTTCAACCGGTTGGCCTTCGCGGCCAAGTACGCCGAGCGCAACATCCTGTTCTCCTCGGCCATCGGTGACGACTCGAAGATCATCTTCAACCGCAGCCCGCGCGAGCGGGTGCAGAAGGTCGCGCCCTGGCTGACCACCGACGGGAACGCCTACCCCGCGGTGGTGGACGGACGGATCGTGTGGATCGTGGACGCCTACACCACGCTGGACAACTACCCGTACGCGCAGAACACCGAGCTGGAAGGCGCGGTCGAGGACAGCATCGACAAGAAGACCGGGCGTCTGCTGCCGCGCAAGTCGGTCAGCTACATCCGCAACTCGGTGAAGGCCACCGTCGACGCGTACGACGGCAGCGTCACCCTGTACGAGGTGGACTCGTCGGATCCGGTGCTGCAGGCATGGCGCGGGGTCTTCCCCGGCGCGGTGAAGCCGGAGAGCGAGATCTCGCCGGAGCTGCGGGCGCACTTCCGCTATCCGGAGGATCTGTTCAAGGTCCAGCGCGAAATGCTGTCGAAGTACCACGTGGACGATCCCCGGGAGTTCTTCACCAACAACGCCTTCTGGTCGGTGCCCGCCGATCCCACCACCGAGGGCGGGACCACCGCCAATCAGCCGCCGTATTACGTGCTGCTGGGCGACTCGAAGACGAACAAGCCCACGTTCAATTTGACCAGCGCGATGACCGGCTACAACCGGCCGTATCTCGCGGCGTATATCTCGGTGCGCTCGGATCCGGACGGGTACGGGAAATTCACGATTCTTCGATTGCCCACGGATACACAGACATTGGGTCCACAGCAGACGCAGAACCGGATGACGACCTCGCCGGACGTATCGCGCGAGAAAACGCTGCTGTCGAATTCGAACAAGATCAAATATGGCAATCTGCTGACCTTGCCGGTCGCGGACGGCGGCATTCTCTATGTGGAGCCGTTCTACAACGAACGCAACACCGGGCCGAACACGGCGACCTTCCCGCAGCTGCTGCGCGTGCTGGTGAGCTATCGGGACGAGGCGGGCAACGTCAAGGTGGGCTACGCCTCGACATTGGCGGACGCGCTGAACCAGGTTCTCCCCGGCGCGGGCGCGCTGGCGACGCCGTTCGGCGGTGACTCGGGCACCAGGCCCAAGCCGGGCACCGTTGCGCCGCCCGCCGATCAGGGCAACAACGGAGCCGGCACCGCCGCGACGCCGCCGCCCGCATCGGTTTCGCCGCCCGCGCCCGGATCGTCCCCCGCCAAGGACGCCGCGGCGACCGAGCTCAACCGGAAGATCGAGAATGTGCGAAATGCCATGCGCAGCGGGAACTTCCAAGATTTCGGCCGGGCACTGGACGAGCTGGAAGCCGCCGTCAAGGCGTACCAGGACGCCGGTCGCTGAATAGCGACGCCGTTCGAACAGCACCGAACACCGAAGACGCCGCCATCGTGAACGATGGCGGCGTCTTCGGTGTTCGTGACGCGGGAGGATCAGCGACCGAGAGCGTCGATCAACGCGCTGTTCCGGCTGAGAATCTGCTGGAACTGGTCCTTCACGCCGTACTGCTCGGCGAGCTCGTCGGCGGCGGACCGGGCCTGCTCGGCCGCCGACTGCGCGGCGCTGACGGCGGGCTGGGCGGGTTCGGGCACGGCGGGCAGTTCCTCGGCCTCGACGAGGGGCTCGGGCTCGGAGGTGCCCGAGCGCAGGTACTGGCCGCACACCGGCCACGCGCCGGGGCCCTGGGTGGCGAGCACCTTCTCCGCCACCCGGATCTGCTCTTCCTTGCTCGCGCTGTGCGCCGAGCCCCTGCCGCCATTGGCGGCCCAGGTGCTCTGCGAGAACTGCAGGCCGCCGTAGTAACCGTTTCCGGTGTTGATCCCCCAGTTGCCACCGCTCTCGCACTGTGCGACGCCGTCCCAGTCGTGGGACGCCGCGGAGGCGGAAGCGGTGGAGAACGCGAACGGGACGGCAACAAGAGCGCCGGTGATGGCGGCGAAGCCGAGGGCGCGGGTGCTGATCTTCCGGTTCTCAGTCATGGTCGTTTCCCTCCCTGCGCCCGCCGGCACGGCGATGGAACTTGCCGCGTCCCTGTCCCCAGGTCGTCGGGGATCCTCGAACCGCGGGACAGGGTTGCCGGTGTTCGGCGGTTCGAGTTCGAGCCCGTCTCGGATGATCCGGGCCGTGGATTGACGGTAACGAAGAAATCTCAGCAGATCACATCTGGATAACGCCGGAATTGCATGAAGCGAATAACAGGAATATCCCCGTTTTTCCAGGTGGGAAACGGCATCAACACGCCGGGGCGGTGGTAAGTTATCGCATCGTTATGTGAGTGAGATCACGTCGATATAGTGAAGTACGTCACGTTTGAAGTGGCCAACGTGTGGCAAATCTTGCGCGCGCGGTGTCGAATGTGCTTCTCGCCGAGATCGCATCGCGCGTTCCGGGGTCGCTACCGGGTCTCGCCGACGGTTCCTGTGGTCCGTATACCGCGCCGAAACCGCTGCTGAGCTGGTGATTTGCAGACTGCGCGAACCCGTGTGTAATGTTGTGTTTACCGACGCGGGGTGGAGCAGCTCGGTAGCTCGCTGGGCTCATAACCCAGAGGTCGCAGGTTCAAATCCTGTCCCCGCTACTAGCGAGAAGGCCCGGAACCATGAGGTTCCGGGCCTTTCGTTCGCGATGCTTCGGTTCGGCGGTCTCCGGGGCTCCCCGCCGGTTCTGGCGGGCCTACTGCCGGTGGAATCGCTCCCGGACCGCTTGCATGCGGGCGTGCAGTTCCTCCGGGCTGATCACACCCAGGTCCATCAGCGCGTGCGCGGTGACCACCACCGATCGGGTGCGTACCGGGAAGTCCTGGTAGATGGTCTCGCCGAGTTCGTCCTCGGCATGGCGGCGTTCCAGGTTGTCCAGGGCGCCGCGCCAGGAGAGGCATTCGCACGTGGCTTGCATGCTGGACTCCCACGGGTCCGGCTTGCGATCGAGTTCGGGCAGGGTGCTCTCCCGGCGCGCCGCGGGGCCCAGGGTGTTCAGCAGGACTTCGTACGGACCGCTCGTCACCGGCGTCCCTCCTGTCCTGTCGCGGTCTCGACTCGGTTCGGCGGCTGCTGCGCGGTCCAGTCGACCTGGGGCAGCGCCACTCCGATCATGGTGTCCCGGGTGACGATGGCGGCCAGCTGCTCCTCGGTCCAGCCCTCGGTGCCCTCGGGGCGCATCGGCAGCACCATGAACCGGGATTTCTGGTTCGAATCGTGCACCCGGATCTCGACGTCGGGCGGGAAGTGCAAGCCGAACTCGGCGAGCACCTCGCGGGGCCAGCGCACCAGGCGGCGGCGGTAATTGGGTGTGCGATACCAGTCCGGGGACATCCCGAGAACCGGTCGCGGATAGCACGAACACAGCGTGCACACGATGACGTTGTGCACCTGCGGGGTGTTCTCCAGCACGTAGAAGTAGGTGTAGTCGCTCGGCGTCCCGGAGCCGGTGGGGTCGTGCCAGTCGATGCCGACCTCTTTGCACGTCTCGGTCCCGTCGGCGAGCAGGCGCGCCTTGAAGTCGGGATCGGTCCACGCCTTGGCGACCAGTCGCGATCCGCCGTGCGGACCGACCGATTCGGCCCACTCGGCGAACCTGCGGTGGTCTTCCTGGGAGAAGAGCCCCTTCTCGATGGCCAGTTCGCGGACCGCCGTCTCGAGCACTTCGAATTCGCTGATCTCGTCGCTCGTCCGGATCGGCGCGTGCGTGTCGTGATCGTGGGTCCGGCTCACTGGGCGTCCTCCTCTGCGGGCTCGAGCCAGCGCTCGGAGACCTCCGTCTCCAAGGTGTCGGCGTCGAAGCCGGTGTATTTGGGCCACAAATCCTTCTGACGGAATCGCACGACGTAGAACGGCTCGACGCGACCGTCCTCGCGTCCCCACGCCTCGTCCTCGGGGATGATCCACTCCGGCCGGTGCTCGACGACGACGCCTGTGTGCCCGCGCGTGTAGGCCTGGGTACGGGTGTGGAACATCGACGTGGCGTCGCGCACCCGCACGCGATCGCCGATCCGATACTTCCTGCTCATGGCCGCGCCTCCTTACGGGCGCGCACTTCGTCCAACTTGGCCGAGAGTTCGTCGGGGGTGATCAATCCCTTGGCGACCAGAGTCTTCGCCGCGACGGTCGCCCAGCGCGCGTAGTAGGGGAGACCGAAATACATCGTCGCGCCGAGGTCGTTCTCCGCTCGCCTGCGTTCCTCGGAGTTCCACACCCCGCGCCACCCGAGGCATTCGCACGTGACGTAGGTGCTCATCTCCCAGGGCTCTTCCTCCTTCTCCCGGTACTCGACCGGGATGTCCGGTTGGCCGCCCACGTCGTGCAGAACGTGCCGAAGTGCGGCGAACAACTCGTTGGAGATCTCGTAGGGCGAGTCCAGCGGCTCGCGGAAGACCGGTGCGAGGTCCGCGACGCGATGCTGCAACTCGTCGAATCGGTTCGGTGCGCTCATGATGACTCCGTAGCGACGGATCCGGTGTCCCCGGCGGTGCGGTCGCGGTGGATGTGCGCGCGCACGCCCGCACTCGTCGAAGCGGGACCGAGGACGAGCGCCATGGGGACTCCAACGGGACGGTCTGCCCGGCCATCGGGCAGACGGGAGCAGTCGGGCGACGGGGCTGTGACCCCAGTCACAATCGCATGGTTCGGATGCCAAGAGTACACGTCAAGATCGATTTGCTGAAGGATGTCTGCGGTACGCGGCGCGGCCGCGCGCCGGCTCGGAGAATCGGCGGTTCGGCCTCTTGACTAGCGGAAAATGTGGAGGAGACTGGTCATTACACCGGAGCACCGGTAGGTGAGCGCACTGTCAGCCGAGACGTCGACAGGCAGTGAAGACACCGACCCAGGATCCGGCTAGGCCCCCGGCAAGCCAGTCGAAACACCGGAGTCGTCAGCGACGACCGACACTCACGGTTTCGACAAGACTACCGGGGACTGATCTGTGTAAAGGGTCTTTTTCCTGAGTCCCCAACGCTCGTGAACCCGGTCGAGCGGTCGGCCGAATCGGCTCACTTCCACGGAGTGCTGGTGGTTGACTAGCCGTGTGCCGGCCGTCTCGGCCGCACATCGGCAACCCGTGTCAGGAGGCACTCGCAATGCCCACTCATGACGGAAGCTGGCCGCAGGGAACGCCGTGCTGGGTCGACTGCCAGGTCGACGATCCGGCGCGCGCCCGCGAATTCTACGGCGCCCTCTTCGGCTGGGAGATCCAGGACAGCCCGCCGGAGGCGGGTGGATATCTGATGGCGATGCGCAACGGCCGCGCGGCCGCGGGCATCGGACCCAAGCCGGAAGGCATGCCGATGCCGTCGGTGTGGACCACCTATCTCGCCGCCGACAGCGCCGACGCGATCGGGGAGAAGGTCGGCGCGGCGGGCGGTGCGCTGATGATGAAACCGTTCGACGTGCTCGATGTCGGCCGCATGTTCGTCGGCGCCGACCCCACCGGCGCGGTGTTCGGGGTCTGGGAGGCCAAGGCCCACGCGGGCGCGGGCATCTACAACGAGCACGGTGCCTACTGCTGGAACGAACTGCACACCAGCGACTACAAGCAGGCGCAGGAGTTCTACGCCGACGTGTTCGGCTGGCACTACACCGAGATCGGTGACGGCGAGCACTTCGTCTACTCCACCATCAGCCTGACGCCCGACGGCGACGCAGTCGGCGGCGTCAACGACTCGACGAAGATGCCGGGCGACAACCCGTCGTATTGGCTGGCCTGGTTCCAGGTCGACAACACCGACCAGGCGTTGTCCCAGGCGGGCGATCTCGGTGCCACCGTGATGTCCGGACCCGCCGACAGCCCCTTCGGGCGGATGGGCATCGTCCAGGGCCCGCAGGGCGAGGTCTTCGGCATCATCGACCCCACGACCACCGTCGGCGAAGCGCCGAGCGGCGCCTGAGCCGTGCAGGCGGAGCGGCGAGGTGAGCGCCGCTCCGCCGACGGGTCGTCTCGTCGCACGAAGGTGGCGGAAGGGCGGTGATTCGCGCGCCACGCGGCGGATGCTCGACTACTCCGTCCACCGCATCGGGGGTCCAGCCCCAGTGGGCCGACGTCGATGAGTCCCGCGTCTCGGAGGCACGGGCGAGCGCGCCTATTCCGGCGTGACCAGCCCGTGCTGATGGGCGTAGACGACGGCGTGGATGCGATCGCGCACACCGAGTTTGGCGAGGATACGGGAGACGTGGGTCTTCACCGTCTCCTCGCCGACGCCCAGTCGCGCGGCGATCTCGGCATTGCTGCGCGCGTCGGCCAGCAGGAGCAGTACCTCGAGTTCACGAGCGGTGAGCTGGTGGACTTCCTGCGGGGTCCGCGGCGGCGCGAGCGTGCTCGCGAAGCGGGAGACCAGGCGGCGGGTCATCGAGGGATCGATCAGCGCGTCGCCGCGTGCCGCGATCCGGATGGCCGTGACCAACTCCTCGGGCGGCAGGCTTTTCAGCAGGAACCCGCTCGCACCCGCCTGCAAGGCGCGATACAAGTTGGCGTCGCTGTCGTAGGTGGTGAGCACCAGCACGTGCGTTCCGCCCGCGGCGACGATCGCGCCGGTGGCGGCCAGCCCGTCCAGCTTCGGCATCCGGACATCGAGGATCGCGACATCCGGTCGCAGCCGGGCGGTCTCGGTGATGGCGGCGCGGCCGTCGCTCACTTCGGCGACGCAATCGAGATCCGCCTGGCTGTCGACGACGGCGCGCAAGCCGGAGCGGAACATGCTGTGATCGTCGGCGATCAGGACGCGGATGGGTGGGTTCACGATCCTCCGATCGGCACGGACACCGTGGTGTGCCACTGCGCGGCGTCGCTGCCGTAGTCCAGTTCGCCGCCGAACAACTCGGCGCGCCGGCGGATCCCGTTGAGGCCACGCGGGACCGAGGTGTCGGCGGCGGCCGGTTCGCGGGCGAGGGGATTGGTCGCGCGCAGCACCACCCGCTTCGGCAGGTACTCCACGTCCAGTCGCGCGTGCGTGCCGTCCCCGTGCCGCAGCGCGTTGGTCAGCATCTCCTGCACGATGCGGTACAAGGTGATGTTCAGCGAGTCGGGCAGTTCGACCGCGTCCCCGCGAACCGTCGTCTCGACCTCGAGCCCGGCCGCGCGGACGTGCTCGATCAACCCGTCGATGTCGGCGAGTCCCGGCTGGCGCTGTCCGTCGTCGTCGCGTCCGTGCAACAGATCGAGCTGGCGGCGCAGGTCGACCATCGCGGCCCGGCTGCTGGATTCCACCGCGGACAGTGATCGGGCGGCGGCGGCGGGCGCGGTGCCGCCCAGCGCCAGCCTGGCGGCGCCGGCGTGGATGCCGATCGCGCTGACGTGATGCGAGATCACGTCGTGCAGGTCGCGGGCGATGGCCGCCCGCTCTTCGGTGACCGCTCGCTCCAGAGCCGCCCGGTGCTCCTGCTGTCGCAACCGGGCACGCTGCTCGAGGTCGGCGATGTAGGCGCCGCGCGCGGCTGTGTAACGCCCGACCAGCCAAGGCACGCATCCCGCGGCCACCGTGGATGCGAGCAGCAGCCGCCAGTCCTGGGCGGCATTGCTGCCGGTGAGCACGTGGGCCGTGGCCACGCCGCCGCACAGCAGCAGCATGGTCAGCACGGATTTCGGCCCGGCGAGCCATGCCCCCGCGCGATATCCGGCCACCAGGAAACCCACGTCGGCGAACCGCGCCGGGAACCCGTGGCGGTGCAGCAGCAGTGCGGCCAGCAATCGCACGAGCACCTGCGCCACCGCCACCACCCCGGCGGTCCGGGGCGGCGCGGCCAAGGCCAGATCGGCGGCGACGATCGCGGTGATCGCGGCGGCCGTCTGCCACGGTGCGACGGCGAATACGCCGCACAGCCCCAGCACCACCGCGTCGATCAGGGCCGCCGCGACGGCGACCACCACCGACTGCCGGGCCAGCGACCTGCTCACATCCAACAGTTCGCCACCGCCTCCGTCCGGTTCAGCGTCGAGTCACGCGGCGATCCTAGCGAGCGCGCCCGGCCGCGCCGGGGACGCCGACCACTCACTGTGCCCGCCGACCGAGCCGTCCGCGTCCCCCGCACGGGGGACACGCGATCCCTCGGCGGCGCGATGTTCTCGCGGCCGCGTAGCCGTAGCGTCGAAGCCGACGGTGGGCGATGAAGGAGAACTCATGGGCCGTGTGGAGTTGTTGAGCTATGCCATTCCCGCGTTCGCGGTGCTCATGCTGGTGGAATGGATCGCCTACCGGCGAGATCCCGACCGATCCGGCAACAGCGGGTCGGCCCGCGACACCGCCTCCAACATCGCGACGTTCACCCTGGGCCGGCTGGTGAAGCCGCTGATGCAGTATCTGTTGCCGTTCTCGGCGGTGGTCGGCGCCGCCGCGATCACTCCGCTGCACCTTTCGCCGCGCTCGTGGTGGGTCTGGGTACTCGGACTGATCGTCACGGATCTCTGCTACTACTGGGCGCATCGCGCCGACCATCGGGTGCGGCTGATGTGGACCGCGCACAACGTGCACCACTCCAGCGAGTACTTCAACCTCTCCACCGCGATCCGCCTCTCCTGGCTGCATCCGGTCCCCAACATCCTGCGCGGGCTGGCGTGGGTTCCCGCCGCGCTGCTGGGGTTCCCCGCCTGGATGATCTTCTTGCTGCAGGGCATCGGGCTGCTGTACCAGTTCCCGATCCACACCCAGCGCGTCCGGACGCTGCCACGCCCGATCGAGTTCCTGTTCAACACGCCGTCGCACCATCGTGTCCACCACGGTTCGAACAAGCCCTACATCGACAAGAACTACGGCGGCGTCCTCATCATCTGGGATCGCATGTTCGGCAGCTTCGCCGCCGAATCGGAACCGGTCCGATACGGCCTCACCAAGAACATCGGCACCGACAACCCGCTGAAGGTCAACTATCACGAATTGGCCGCGCTGATCCGCGACGTGCGCGGAGCGAGCACCTGGCGCGGGCGGCTCGGATACGTTTTCGGTCCGCCCGGCTGGACCGAGCATGCGGCGGCGCCGGTGTCCGAGGTGGTCGAAGTTCCGGCAACCGGGCGGACGGTGGAACGCGCGGGACAGCTCACGTCCTGAACGCGGTGCGGTAACCGGGTGCGGCGGCGGACGATCCGGGGTCAGTCACCGTCGAGATAGAACGTCACACTCGCGATGCTGTCGCTGCCGATGGCGAACTCCACGACCGCGACTCCGGCGACCGCGCCGAGCCGCACACTCGCCGTGACGGTGCGGCCCGCGGCGATCACCTTGCTCCAGCGCATGTTGCGCACCCGATTCGTGAATTCCTCCACCGATACCGGCGTGCCCGCGGGCAACTCGAGATCGGCCCGGTGCCCGAGCAACTCGCGCACGCGGCTCAGATCGGTGCTCGCCGCGGCAGCGAAAAGCCCTGTCGTGGCGCGTTTTCCGCGGCGACCCACGCCGCCGAGCGCCTGTAGCATGCCCAGCGCCCCGCCGACGCCCTGGTTGACGATCAGTTGCGGCCCGAGCTTCAGCGCGGCGGCGAATCCGGGCAGCCCGGTGCGCAGCAGTTGCCAGATCATGCCCGCCAGCTCCCAATGCGCGGCCAGGTAGACGATCCGCCACGCGCCGTCCCGCTCGACCAGCCGGTAGCGCAGATGCATCGGGACGGAGACGGTGGCTCCGGTGGACATCGTGGTGACGATGGTCAGATCGCGCACCACTATCGGCGGATGGACCAAGTCGCGGTCGACCTGGAACGCGATGGTGTTCGGCCCGATGAAGGTGTCGTAGAACCGTTCGATGGCGGCGCGGCCGACGTGCGGGCGGGATCCCACCGGGTCGTTGACCTCCGCGCCGGGGGCGAACAGGCCGACCCACGCAGACCTGTCGTGCGCGCCGACCGCGCGCGGCGACGCCTCGACGGCCGCGAGCAGCGCCGCGGCCGAGGGATCCAGCGGCATGGGCAGTACCTCCGTTGACAACGAGCCGGGACTGGACACATGGTAGAACAAGTTCTAGTTGGCAGTTCGTCACGGCGCTGCACGGCTATCTCAACGGCACCTTGTTCGGTCACGATTATCTCGATCAATACGGACCGGAGTGGTTGACCGATCCGCGGTTCCTGCTCGGGCTCGTCGTCTATCTGGGCGGGTTCGTATTGCTGGTGCGCTCGGAATCGATCGTGCGCAACCTGCGGGACAAGAACGATCCGGGCGCCGCCGAATACCGGATTCCGCACGGCGCGGGGTTCCGATTCGTCAGCAGCCCGGCCTACCTGGGTGAGTTGATCGCCTGGGCGGGCTTCGCGCTGGCGACGTGGTCGTTGGCCGGCGTGGTGATCTTCCTGATCACGGCGGGCAATCTGATACCGCGCGCCTTCGCCACGCACAAGTGGTACCGGGCGAAGTTCGCCGACTATCCGGCGGACCGGAAAGCGTTGATCCCCTTCGTGGTCTGACCCGCGGCCCTCCTGGTCGAGGGGTTTCGAGCCAGCAAATTGCATCGGACGACCTGTTCATCGACCGTTTCCTGTGGTTTATGAGATTGTGAGTCGAGGAACGATGCAGAAACGCTGCATCGGGTCGGTTTCGGGCTACAGTCAGGTCATGGGTATCGAGTACGCGAGCGTCATCGATCTACCCCGGTCCGAGGTATTCGCCTGGCACGCCCGCCCCGGCGCGCTGACCCGCCTGGCGCCGCCGTGGCAGCCGGTGTCACCGCGCGCCGAGTCGGACTCGCTGTCCGACGGGCAGGCGGTGCTCGGATTGCCCGGTGGCCTGCGCTGGGTGGCCCGGCACGATCCCGGCGAGTACGACCCGCCGCGCCGGTTCGTCGACGCGGTCACCGTCGACGGCGTCGGCTCGCTGCCTGCCGGCCTGCTTCCGTGGCGGCACACCCACGATTTCGAGGTCGTCGACCGGACACATACCCGGGTGGTCGACCGGGTGGACGCGCCGGTGCCCGCCACGGTCCTTCGGCCCATGTTCGCCTACCGCCACCGGCAGCTCGCCGACGACCTCGCGGCGCACGCGCGGGCGGCGGGGGAGGGTTTCGTGTCCAGAACCGTCGCGGTGACCGGAGCGTCCGGCCTGGTCGGTTCGGCGCTGACCGCGTTCTTGTCCACCGGCGGGCATCGTGTGGTGCGGCTGGTCCGGCACGCGCCGCGCGCCGCGGACGAAAGACGATGGGACCCCGCGGATCCCGCGCCCGACCTGCTGGACGGCGTGGACGCGGTGGTGCATCTGGCCGGGGCCTCCATCGCGGGCCGATTCACCGCGGGGCACAAGCGCGCGATCGCGGACAGCCGGATCGGGCCGACCCGGAGACTCGCCGAAGTGGCGGCGCGGGCGGCGGTGCCGGTCTTCGTCAGCGCCTCCGCGATCGGCTACTACGGCGCCGATCGCGGCGACGAGACGCTGACCGAGCGGTCGATGCGCGGCGACGGCTTCCTCGCCGACGTGGTCGAGGAGTGGGAGGCCGCGACGGTGCCCGCCGCCGAAGCGGGTGTGCGGGTGGTGCGCGTGCGTACCGGGATCGTGCAGTCCCCGCGCGGCGGCACGCTGCGGCTGTTGCGCCCGCTGTTCTGGGCGGGGCTGGGCGGGCGCATCGGTGGCGGGCGGCAGTGGTTGTCGTGGATCGGGATAGATGACCTGATCGACGTCTACCATCGGGCGCTCTGGGACGCCGGCCTGTCCGGAGCGGTCAATGCCGTTGCCCCGCAACCGGTTCGCAACACGGAGTACACCAAGGTCCTTGCGGGCGTGCTGCACCGGCCCGCGCTGTTCCCGGTACCCGGGTTCGGTCCCGCGTTCCTGTTGGGCCGCGAAGGGAACCGGGAAGTGGCGTCCGCGAGTCAGCGCGTCGTTCCCACCCGGCTGACCGAAGCCGGTCACCGATTCCGCGCCCCGGCCCTGGAACCGGCGCTGCGTCATCTGCTCGGCAGGCCCGCGGAGTGACTCGGGAGGACCCGCTCCCAGCCGGGCCCTGGGGTGCCATCGCCACATCGGATCGGCGCCGAGTGCGGCGACGTGTGCTCGAACGTTGCGGCTCACTCAGCCGCAACGGCCTCCAAGCGGCAGATGCATTGATTTCGCATCGAATAGCGGTCATGAAGCAAGCTACTTGCCCGGTGGGGCATGAGTCCGAAGCGCGTCGGGAGGGGATTCGTGCGGGTTCGGCGCGATGGATTTGTCCACGGCCGTCCCCGTCGAAGCCGAGTCGTGCGTTCAGGCGAGCCGGTCGGCGGCGTCGAGCAGGCTGTCGACTCGTTCCACGCCCTCGGGGAGGAATACCGCCTCCCATCCGGGGCCGCCGACGAGCACGCGTGCGCCCGCGCCGAGGCAGGCGCGGACGGCGGAGGTCAACGCCGTGGACTCCTGCTGCGACCACAGCAGGACGGCGGCGGGACGGTCGAACCGGGCGAGGGTGTCGGCGAGCGCCGCGGCGGGCACGTCGGCGCCGAGCATTCGCGCTCCGGCGCCGCGTTCGGCGAGGGCCGCGCGCAGCACCTCCAGTGGAAGCGAATGCGTCTCTCCGCTGGTGCAGGCGAGCACCACCGGTGTCGTACCGTCGGCCACCGACGGCGGGTTCGTCCGGTGCAGCACCGAGATGACGCACCAGGACAGCAGGTGCTCGACATCGATGCATCCCTCGCCACCGAGTTGGCGGTCGACGATGTCGGCGAAAGCGGGGCGGCACAGCAGGTCCCAGGTGTCCACCACGCCGAACGCGCGCACGTGCGCTTCGAGCTGGGCGGACACCGCGGTGGTGTCCAGCGCGAAAGCTGCGGCCAGTAGCGATTCCCGGCGTCCGAGGGTGGGCGCGGGTCCGCGCACCGCCGCCGCCGCGCCCGCCGGGCTCGCACCCGCGCGGATCAGGGTCTGCATCCGCTCCAGCATGGCGATGTCGGCCTCGGTATAGAGGCGGTGTTTACCCGGGCGGTGTTGCGGTGGACCGATGTCGTAGCGGCGATTCCAGCTGCGCAGCGTCGCGGTCGGGATACCGAGACGCTCGGCGACCGCGCGCACCGTGTATCCGGCCGCGTCGGACACGGGGACGGGACCGGCGGGCATCGCCCCATTCTGCCCGTCGCCGCCGACGGGATCCGTCCCGCCCGGGTTGTCGGTGGGTCCGCGCGATGGCGCCACGTCATCCTCGATTTCGTGCCGGGCCGTTCAGCGCGGACCGCCGGGCAGTGCGGGCGCGGGCGCGCGAGTGCCGGTCGCCGGCATTCAGGGTGGTGAGCAGCGGTGGGCACGGCGGGATGGCATCCGAGCGGAGCGACTGCCGGGTGCGTGGCGGACGATTCGAGGGCCGAGTCGGCTTCGAGAGGGAACCGCGAACTCGCGAGACCGCCGCTTCGATGCAACTCGATCGTCGGTGTGCGGCGCGGTCGACGATCCGGGCGTCGCCGAGATCCGGACCGGCGGCGGCCGTCGGGCGGACGGCATCCCGCGCCTGGACAGTCATTGTGCGAGACCTGGGGCGTGTCCGCCTGTTCCGGTGGTGCGGCCGCGTCGCGAGGGATGTCGTCCGTCCGGCCCCACGGCCCGAGCGGAACGGTGGTTCGCGGGATGACCGCGTCCGAGTCGCGCGGTCCCCGATGCGGTGCGCTGTCCTCCGCGTCATCGATCCTCCGGGGGAAGAATAGGTTGCATCAATTATGCATCGTTCTGTGCTAGCGTGGACAGTGTCGCCGATTTCTAGGAGTTAGCGTGCATCGTCGCAATCTGCTGCGTAGGTCCACCCGCCTGCTCGCCGGGGTGGTATCGGCACTGTCCGCGACGGCGCTGGCGGCGGGCGGTTCCGCCGCGGCGCCCAGCCCGGCCGACGGGCCGGCGCCGGTGCCGCGGCTCGAACTGGAGCGGTACTCGGGTACCTGGCGTCAGCTCGCCGCGGTCCCGCAATACTTCAATCTGGACTGCGCGCGCGACACGCAGGCGAATTACGCACTCGATCCGCAGGGCGACATCGCGGTGCGCAACACCTGCACCACGTGGGCGAACACGCGCAGCGAGATCAACGGCACCGCGACGGTCAACGACCGGGAGACCGGGGCGCAGCTGCACGTCAGCTTCCCCGGTGTGCCCACCCAGGATCGCCGGGAAGGGCCGACCAACTACATCGTCACCGCGCTCGGCCCGGACTATTCGTGGGCGGTGGTCACCGACCCGAGCCGGATTTCCGGGTTCGTCCTGGCTCGCGCGGCTTCGCTGGACGCCGATGCCTGGCAGCAGGTGCGCACGGCGATCAGCGCGGCCGGTCAGAACCCGTGCCTGTACTTGACCTCGCCGACGACGGGCGGTGAGTCGCGCATCGTCCCACTCTGCGCGGGGTGATCCGGGATGCTCGGCGCCCGCGAGGGTCGCGTCGTCGGCGGTATGGCTGAGCCGCCCGATGCCGCGCCGGCGCGGCCCTCACGAGCGCCGAGCGCACCTTCCGGCGAGGAGGCCCGAGGATGAGGATTCGTGCCGTACGACGGGTGGGTGCGCGATGACCGTCACGATCGCTCTGTTCACCCGCGACCTGCGGGTGCGGGACAACCCGGTGCTGACCGCCGCGCACCGGGAGGGCGCCGCGGTGGTGCCGTTGTTCGTGCTGGACGACGCCATCCTCTCCGGCCGCTTCGCCGCACCGAACCGTGCCCGGTTCCTCGCCGCCGCTCTGGCCGAGTTGGACGACGAACTGCGCGCCATCGGCGGCAAGCTGGTCCTGCGCCGGGGGGACGTGGCCGCGGAGGTCGATCGCGTGGTCGCCCAGGTGCACGCGGAGAGCGTGCACGTCGCCGCCGACGTCAGCGGCTACAGCCGCCGCCGGGAACGGGCTCTGCGCGAACGACTCGCGCGTCGCGACTGTCTGCTGCACACGCATCCCGCCACCATCACCGCCGCCGATCGGGAAGCGCTGCTGCCCGCCACCGGGCGCGATCACTTCGCCGTCTTCGGCCCGTATTTCCGGCGCTGGTCCGAAGCGCCGCTGCGCACACCGCTCGGCACGCCGCGTGGGCTCACGGTGCCGGGGGTGTCGAGCCTGCCGCTGCCGGACGCGGGGGAGCTGTGCGCGGGCCGGACATCGCCACGGCTGGCAGTGGGCGGTGCGACGACGGGACGAAAGATGATGCGCGACTGGCTGTCCGGGCCGGTCGAGCACTACGCGCGCGACAACGACGACCTCGCCGCCGACGCCACCTCGCGGCTGTCGCCGTATCTGCATTTCGGCTGCGTGTCCCCGGTGGAGCTGGTGCACCGGGTCGACATGTCCACCGAGGGCGGGCGCGCGTTCGCCCGGCAGCTGGCCTGGCGGGACTTCCACCACCAGTTGCTGGCCGCCCGCCCGTCGGCGGCCTGGTCGGACTACCGTGCCCGCGACATCCGCTGGCGCGAGGACCCGCAAGCCGTCGACGCCTGGCGGGAGGGGCGCACGGGGCATCCGATCGTGGACGCGGGCATGCGGCAACTGCGCGCGGAGGGCTGGATGCACAACCGGGCGCGGCTGATCACGGCCAGTTTCCTGACCAAGTCGCTGCGCGTCGACTGGCGGGTGGGGGCGGAGCACTTCTTGCGCTGGCTGGTGGACGGTGACCTGGCCGACAACCAGCTCAACTGGCAGTGGGTCGCGGGGACGGGGACGGACACCAGGCCGAATCGGGTGCTCAACCCGCTGCGCCAAGCCGAGCGTTACGACCCGGACGGCGCATACGTCCGGCGTTGGATTCCCGAGTTGGCGCACCTGCCCGGTGCGCGCATCCACCGGCCGTGGCGGGAGCAGATCGATCCGGCGGATTATCCGGCGCCGATCATCGATTTCGTCGGAATGTAGTGGCCGTGAACGGTCATCTGGGTGGCTCACCCGGCCGGTCCGCGGCCACCGCGGCATCGGCGACCGACTCGAAGGCGAGCATCACGTTCTCCAGTTCGTCGCCGACCTCCCGCATACCGGCCACCGTCGTCAGGTCGTCGGTGTCGAAGTACCACCGCGCGAACAGGCGGCGGAAAGCGTCGTCGGCGTCGTCGGCCAGTCGCAGGATCTCGGCGCGGTAGTGCGCCGCCCACACGGAATCCAGCGGCGCCGCGAAGGATCGGGCCGTGTTCTGCCCGCACTCCCGCACTATGCCGACGACCTCGACGAGTTCGTCGGCGAGCACTGTCACGCGGTGCCGGTCGGCGAGCTCGGCCGTCGTCCGGAGATGGATGACGACGCTGTGCAGCGCCCGGCCGAGCGCGCACCGCTCCGCCGACTCGCCGAGCAGTTCGCACGCGATGTCGGCACTGCGATCGGCGAGCAGCGCCAGGCGCGCGGAGACCTCCGCGTGGTCGGCGGGGATTCGATGGAGCATGCCGAGTACCGCCGCGGCTTGCCCGACCGTGTCGGCCGCATGCCGCGAACAGTCGTGCGAGTCCTCCCGGACCAACGGTTGTGACGACGTCACCTGTGCTCCTGTCGATGATTCGAAATGCCTGTGCGGTGCACTGATCCGCCCCGCTGTCGCGACCGGTCGCGCGACACAGATGATTCGAAGAGCGGGGCGCCGTGGATGAACTTCGCCGATCCGCCCGAACGAGACCCGGCGCGAGCTTGGCGAATCGCGTTCGCGCGCGCTTGAATTGATGTGTCGAGGATTTGCCATGTCCGAGGAAAGGGGCCTGTCGTGGGCACCGTCGAAATCGCGATCACCATCGGCCGCATCATGGACACCCTGCAGAAGGCGCTGATTCTGCTCATTCTCTGATCGACTCGCGATGCCCGGGCGTGCGAATGGAGGTTGCCCGGGACTTCGCGGAAATACGCCGAAATGTTGCTCGGTCGATCAGTCGCCGTACACCGACCGGTGGAAGTGCCATGCGTCGGAGACGATGTCGGCCAGATCCGGTCGCTGTGGCTTCCGGCCGCGCCGGGCGCCCGCCTTGTCGTCGGCGGGCGACGCTGCCGATGTAACCGGCGCCGGCCGGTGACGAGAAAAGCTTCACGGCTGTCCTCTCCTGGTGGATGGCTGGCGGAAGACCTCAGCGTAGGCCGTGGCGAACGCCCGAAGCGCCGGAGCCTTCTCGAAGCTGGGAGTTCGCTGTAGGAGCGGATTCGCGTTGCCAGGAGGTTCCCAGCGCAGTATCGGGGTGTCTCGAGATCGCGCACCGAGGATTGTCTCCGCGGTCGAAGTTCGGCCGGGAGCCCGACGGGCCGGATCGGTGGGTTCCGCTGCCCTGAGTCCTTCGCCCATACCGTCGTCAGGTCGATTACCTCGCAGGTAATCGACCTGATCGGCGTCATGGGCGAGGCTCGGGACATGGTGACGAACAGCATGCGGAAAACCGGCTTGCCATTGGCCGGTGCGCTGCGCGGCCTGGCGCTCGGACGGGTCGCGCTGGGGTCGGCCGCTCTCGTGGCGCCACGGACGTTGACCAAGGCGCTCGGCGTACGCCCCACGCCCGAGCTCGACTACATGACCCGGATCTTCGGCGCACGGGCGATCGCGCTGGGCCTGGGGTATCTGACCGCCCCCGCCGAGGAACTGCCACGCTGGCAGCGTCTGGCGTTGCTGGTGGACATCCTGGATACCACGCACGGCGGGGTGCGCCTCCTGCGCAGTGACGCCCCGCGCCCCGCCGCGGTGGCCATGGTCGCCCTGACCGGCGGCTACATGCTCGTCGGCGCGACCCGGCTGGCCAGGGATCTATCGTGAATGCCTTTGGCACACTGGTGCGATGGCGACCGTTGTGGCATTCCACGCGCACCCGGACGACGAGACCCTGCTGACCGGCGGGACCCTGGCCAAGCTGTCCGCCGCCGGGCATCGGACGGTGATCGTGGTGGCCACCGATGGCCACATGGCGGATCTGGATGGCCGCAAGCCGTTGCGCCTCGGTGAGTTGGCGGTCAGCGCCGCCGCGCTCGGCGTGCACCGGGTGGTGCACCTCGGCTACGCCGACAGCGGACACGGCGCGGTGCTGTACGCCGACCCGCCGGACCGGATGCGATTCGCCCGCGCGGATCCGGAGGAGGCGGCGGGGCGGTTGGCCGCGATCCTGCGCGAGGAGCGCGCCGAAATTCTGCTCAGCTACGACCGCAACGGGGGATATGGGCATCGCGACCATGTCCGCGTGCACCAGGTGGGCAAGCGCGCGGCAGAACTCGCCGGCGTGTCGCGAGTCCTGGACGCCACCTTGCCGCGCGAGGGCTACACGCGCCTCGTTCGTTCGCTGGAGCGATTGCGGGTCCCTTTTCGTTATGACCCTTCGGTTCTCGCCTCGCTGTTCAGTCCGCGCTCGGCGATCACCCACCGTATCGACGTCGCCGCCCATGCGGCGCAACGCAAAACCGCCCTGGCCGCCCACCGCTCGATCGTCGAGGGCTCCAGCCGCTTCGCCACCATCGCGAAAGTGCTCCTGCGCCTGCCCACCCCGATCCTCGCCCGCGTGATGCACTGGGAATGGTTCGCCGAAGAAGGCGCCACCCCCGGCCCCGGGGCGCCGCTCGACGACATCTTCCTTCCCGCGTTCCGTCGATGATGTCGGTTGCCCTCCTCGAGACTTGCCGTTGCTGGGCAAAGCCGCCGATCGGGCGTCGCCCATTCCCGACTATGACTGCGAGCCGAGGCCATGTCGTGAATCCCGGCGGGCACATTTCCGCAAGGGGACGCTGCCCGCGACGATCGTGACGCGGCCGTGGTCGTTGTGGAACTGCTGGCGCTGCCGGATGCCGGAAGGCCTCCGGTAAGCGCTACTGCGATGGGGTTCGCTCTACCGCGGGCCGCGTATCGGCGGGTTCACGGGGCAACACGACGGTGAAGGTCGCCCCGCGGCCCGGTTCGCTGTCGACCGAGACGCGTCCACCGTGGGCGGTTACCAGCGCTTGGACGATGGACAGGCCGAGGCCGGTGCCGCCGCTGGTGCGGGTGCGTGAGGCGTCCGCGCGGTAGAAGCGTTCGAACACCCGCGCGGCGGCGTCGGGCGACAGGCCCGGGCCCGTGTCGACCACGTCGATGCGGACGCGATCGGGCGCGGCCGTGAGCCGCACCGTGATCGCCGCTTCGCGCGGGGTATGGGTGAGGGCGTTGCCGAGCAGGTTGCCCAGGACCTGGCGCAGGCGCGCCTCGTCGCCGACGACGTCCATGGTTCCCTCGCCCTCGCCGATCACCAGGGTGATCGGGCGGTCCGGCGCGTCGGGCGACGGCTTCTGGCGGGCGGCGATGGCCCGCGCGTTGTGCACGGCGTCGCCGGCGAGCGCGAGCAGGTCGACGGGTCTGCGCTCCAGCGGGCGCTTCTCGTCCAGCCGCGCCAGCAGCAGCAGATCTTCGACGAGCACACCCATGCGCTCGGCCTCGGCCTCGATTCGGCCGACCACCATTACCGCATCGGTACTGGCGCCCTGCCGGTACAGCTCGGCGAAACCACGAATCGTGGTCAGCGGCGTGCGCAGTTCGTGGCTGGCGTCGGCGACGAAGCGGCGCATCCGCGCCTCCGAGCGGCGGGCGGCTTCTTCGGAGGCCTCGGTCGCGGCAACGCCGTGCTGGATCTGCGCGAGCATCTCGTTCAACGACCGCGCCAGATGGTCGACTTCGGTGTCGACGCCGCGCACCGGCACCCGCCGGTGCAGGTCGCCGCTCGCGATGGCCGCCGCGGTCTGCTCCACCTCGCGCAGTGGCCGCAGGCTGCGCCGGATCACCAGGTAGCCGACGGCGCCCAGGGCCAGCAGAGCCGCTGCCCCCGTGCCGACCTCGAAGTAGATCAGCCGCGAGACCGTCTCCTGGTTGTCGGTCAGTGGCAGGCCGATGGTGGTGGAACCGTATTCGTTGGTCGTGGTCAGCACCCGCCAGCGCACGGACGAATCGTCCGAGGAATCCACCGTTCTCGGCGTCTGGGCGCTCGAGCCGCCCAGATCCGGGGCCCCCGCGGCGCTGTTGCCACCGGGCGGGTCCGGATACACCTGGCCGTCGGCTCCCGTGCGCAGTTCGAAGAACCGTCGCGGCTGTTCGCCCACCGATCTCGGCTGCACCGGCGCGGCCGGGAGGTCCGCCGGAATCCATTGCGTGCGACCGTCACTGGTGATCACCTGCCGCATCGGGCGCGGCTGCGCCCAGGACCGCGCCGCGTCGTAGAGCTGTTCGTCGGTGCGCTGGGTCAGCGATCGGCTCAGCGCCGAGGTCACCGCCGCGCCCGACGCGAATAGCGCCGCCGCGGTCAGCAGCAGCAGCACGATCACCAGCCCTACCCGCAGCGGGACCGCCGATATCCGCCGCGCGAGTTCCGTTCGTACGCTCACCTCCGGCTCACCTGGGGTTCGCGCAGCACGTAACCGACGCCGCGCAGCGTGTGCAGCAGTTTCGGTTCGGTGGTGTCGACCTTGCGCCGCAGATACGACACATACGACTCGACCACGCCCGCGTCGCCGCCGAAGTCGTAGCGCCAGACGTGGTCCAGGATCTTCGGCTTGCTCAGCACCTTGCCCGCGTTGACCATGAAGTAGCGCAGCAAGGTGAACTCGGTCGGCGACAGCGACACCGGCGCACCCGCCTTCCACACTTCGTGACTGTCGTCATCGAGTACCAGATCACCTACCGTCATCCGGTTGAGGACCTCGTCGGCGTACTGTATTCCACTGCGGCGCAGGATGACTCGCAGCCGCGCGATGACCTCCTCCAGGCTGAACGGCTTGGTCACGTAGTCGTCCGCACCGAGGGTGAGTCCGGTGAGCTTGTCGTCGACGTCGTCGCGGGCGGTCAGGAACAGCACGGGCGCGGTCACCCCGTCGGCGCGCAGCCGCCGCAGCATCCCGAACCCGTCCATGCCGGGCATCATCACGTCCACGATCAACGCGTCCGGCCGGAATCCACGCACCCGATCCAGCGCCTCGGTGCCGCTGAGCGCCGTGGCCACCTCGAACCCTTGGAACCGCAAGCTCACGGCGAGCAGTTCGATGATCATCGGTTCGTCGTCCACGATGAGGACGCGGGCTTCGGGTTCGGTGCCGGTCATGAGTCCATGATTGCCTCGCAGGCACGGAGCAACCTGCGAGCAAGCTGGGTGTTTCCTGGGAGCGCGCGGACCCGGCCCGGCGCGCTTTCGCCGTCCTCCCGGTTCATCATGCCTGGTGCGGCTGGTGTCCGATCCGGGTGACCGGGCTCGTCGGCGACAAGCGAGGCGGTGGTGCGTCGGCGAGGGGTCTTTGCCGATCGGCACGCTGTGCGCCGCAACCGCCGATCATCACTGTCCGCGACGGTGCGTGCCCTGGGTTGCGGCCCATGGTTCGTGTCGATCGTCGGACCGGCGAGCTGAACATGGGCTCGCTATACGCCTCGGGGCGCGCCCTCGCCGGGGCGATCCGCGGCGGCCGCCTCCGGCGGTTTCCGGTGCCGGGCGAACTCGAAGGGCCGTCGGCGGCGGTCTAGCGGCCCTGCCGCCGAACATGCGGCAGGAGTATCGCCGCACCCTGCGGTGCGGCGTTACTTCTGCGGTCGGGATCCGGGCGATCAGCTGCCGGTGGGTGCGGTCAGGTCGTAGACGGTGATGCTGCCGACCGTCTTCGCGGTGAAGTGCCCCTTCACCCACTCGGTGATCTCGTCCGCCGCCGACTTCTCCCCGCTGGAGCCGGGGCGCATGCCTTGACCCTGCGCGATGAAGTAGTGCACCTCGCCATCGGCCACGTACTGCTGGAACCGCGCCAGCGTCGGCGCGTCGTCGCCACCGCTGAAGCCGCCGATCGCGATCACCGACGTGCCGGTGCGCAATTCCAGGCTCGACGCGGTACCGGAGCCGATGCTCGCCGCCGACCACCGGCTGTCGGTGTTCTCCAGCAGGGCGTCCAGCTCCGCGTTGCCCGCGCTTCCGCCCGGGCCGCCCGGGCCGCCCGCGGGAGTCGCGTCGCCGGTGGACCGTCCGCCGTCGGCGGCGGGCAGGTCTCCGGTCGGCAGGTCGTTGCCGCTGGGAGCCGCGTCTCCGGTCGGCAGATCGGTGCCGTCCGTCGCGCCGGTGCGGCCGTCGGCAGGCGGACCATCCGCTCCTGCGCCTCCGCCGGGCCCGCCCATCGAACCCGCCTGCGCGGGCCCGGAGGTGGGGATGCCCCCGCTGTGCGCGTGCGTGACCGTCTCGACCGCGTAGGCCGTGGATCCGGCGAACCCGCCGAGCAACGCGGCCGCCGCGATCGTCACGGCGATCCCGCGCGACCGGTGCGCGCCTACCAGCAGGCCCATCGCCGCGAGCGCGGTCGAGATCAGCACCGTCCAGCGCAGCCAGGGCAACCAGTCCGGCGTGCGGTCCAGCAGCCCGAAGGTCCAAACGCCGGTGACCGCCGACAGCAGCGCCAACGTCATCCTGGCCGCCACGTGCCCGCGCCGCCACCACAACTGCGTCACCGCGATTCCGGCGACACCGGCGATGCCCGGCGCCAAGGCCACCGTGTAGTACGGGTGGATTATGCCGCTCATATAGCTGAATACCAGGCCGGTGCCGAGCAGCCACCCGCCCCAGAGGATCATCGCCGCCCGCAGCCGATCGGTGCGCGGTGCGCGGCGGCTCAGCCACAGCCCGGCGACCAGCCCGATCAGCGCCGCCGGGAGCAGCCAGGACACCTCGGTGCCCATGCTGCCGCTGAACAGCCGGGCCGATCCGGTGTCACCGCCGAACGCGCTGCCCATGCCGCCGCCTCCGGGGCCGCCCGAGCCCCCGCTCGGATTGCCGCTGCCGCCCAGCAGTCGGCCCATCCCGTTGTAGCCGAGCGCCAGTTCCCACAGGCTGTTGTCGGTCGACCCGCCGATATAGGGGCGCGAATCCGCGGGCCACAGCTCGACCAGCAGCACATACCATCCGCCCGCGACCACCATGGCCGCGCACGCGGTGACCAATTTGACGATCCGGGACCAGAAGCCTCCCGCCGCCGCGACCAGGAACACCGACCCCAGCGCGGGCAGGACCAGGAACGCTTGCATCATCTTGGTCAGGAACGCGAAACCGATGACCGCACCCGCCAGGGCGAGCCAGCCGGTACTCGCCGAACGCCAGCGCAGCCCGTGCGAGTCGATCGCCCGCACGGTGCAGTAGGCCGCCGCGACCAGCAGCAACGTCAGCAGGGCGTCCGGGTTGTCGAAGCGGAACATCAACGCGGCCACGGGAGTGGCCGCCAACGCCGCACCGGCCAGCAGGCCCGCGCCGGGGCCGCTCCACCGTCGCACCGCGCCATACAGCAGGGCCACCGAGCCGACGCCCATCAAGGCCTGGGGCGCCAGCAGCGACCACGAGCCGAATCCGAACAACCGCCCCGACAGCCCCATCACCCACAGCGACGCGGGCGGCTTGTCCACCGTGATCGCGTTGCCCGCGTCGTGCGCGCCGAACAGCAGCGCCTTCCAGCTCTGCGTGCCCGCCTGCGCCGCCGCGGCGTAATACTCGTTCGCCCATCCGGAGACCGTCAGATTCCAGAAATACAGCACCGCGGTCGCGATCAGCAGCGCGAACAGCGCCGGGCGCGCCCACCGCGGTTGCGTCGCGGGCCCGAAGAACGCGCGATCCGCCCATGATCGCTCGTGGGTGGAGTCGCGATGGGCGCCGACGGGTCTCGCGACGGCCTCCACGCCCGGCGGGACGCTCGTAATCGACGCCATGATCTTCGCCTTCCTTCCGTGTGAACTCCACTTCGAAGGCTAGGAAGGCTGTCTGCCCGCAACCTGGGGCAAACCTGGGAGTGCGCTGTGCGGGCCGACGGCGCCGAGCGGGTTTCCGGCTCGGGTCAGCGGCGGCGAATTCGCAGGATGTTGTCCTTCCGCGTGCCCGGCTGCCCCTCCGGGCCCGCGTGCTCGCGCTCGACCACGTCCTCCACTTCCACCTGCCATTCGGCCGGGTCGAGCGTGAGGCCGGCGCGCACCTCGGCGGTGGTCGGGAAGTGCACGTCGGCGGGCGGTTCCAGTACCCAGCTGGGCCATTCCGCGTGCCCGACGATCAGCAGCAGCCCGCCGGGCGCCACCGCCTCCGCGGCCCGGCGCAGGATTCGCGTCCGTTCACCGTCCTGAGCCGCCGGTGAGTGCAGATACTGCGCCGTGACGAGGTCGTAGCGCCCGGACGGGAAGGTGTGGTCGAGATCGTGCCGCTGCCAATCGATTTCGCCGGGCAACTGCTGTCGCGCCGCTTGTGCCCTGGCGCGGGCCAGCGCGGTCTCCGAGACGTCCACCGCCGTCACCCGCCAGCCGCGCTCGGCCAGCCAGATCGCGTCGGCGCCCTCGGCGCAGCCCAGGTCCAGTGCCGTACCCGGGGCGACCGCTTCGATCTCCCGCACCAGCAGGAAGTTCGGCCGTCCCGACCAGATCTGGTCGCGTTCCTGGTAGAAGGACTCCCAGAACTCGACCGTCGTCGGCGTGGTCACGTCCCGGTGGTGGTGTGTCGCGCTCATGCGTCCCACCATCCACCGGACCGCACGTATCGGCAAATATCGTTGCCGATTCGGCAACCACCTCGGGCGGCCGCGGCGGGGCCGTCTAGACCCCGTCACGCCCGCCCGGGTGTCAGCAGTCGTCGAGCGGGTCGCGCAGGATCATGCCCTCGGCGGCACGCAGGCGCGTGGTCATGGTCGTCAGCAGATCGACGGAATCCTCGGAGAGGCCGATGGCCGTGTGCAGCAGCTTGCGCAGCCGCGGGCTGGTCAGCCGGGCCGCCAGGGTGCTGTCGTGCTCGGTCGGTTCGGTGTCGAGCTGTCGGTCGAGATTCACGGGAAGGTACTCACAATCGGTCATCGGGCCCCCTGGAACCACTGTGGATGCGCCGACCGTGCCAGGAACGATGGGTAGGCACGGGCGAAATCGTTCCGGGGCGCAGCGTACATCGCACCCAGTTGGTCGCTGGACCGGGTCGGAAAGGTTGCATGTCGTCTCCGTGCCGCAGTCGGGTCGGTTCGTGCGCGCCGTGGCCGTGCCCGCTCCGGCGCCGAGACCGCAACCATTGTTCCACTGTCCCTGGGGATTTCGGCAAATCAGCCCGTCGGCGCAGGTCGCGCGCGTGGCGCTGCGCGCACCGGTGGCCGCGCGCGGGCGCGCCCACCGCTCGTTCCCATCGGCGGGAAATCGCTCCACGGTGGCTCGGCCTGCCGGAAAATCGGGACCCCGCGCCGTGCACACGTGACACGATGGGTGGCGGCCGAAGCAGGTACCGACCGATGAAGGGCCAGTGATGGGGCATCTCGACGATCGGGTGGCGGTGATCACCGGCGGCGCCCGCGGACAGGGGCGTGCGCACGCCCTCGCGTTGGCGAACGCGGGTGCGGACATCGTGGTGTGTGACATCGCCGCACCCTTGTCCGGCCTTCCCTACGAGCTGAGTACTCCCGACGATCTGGCCGAGACCGCCGCCCTGGTCGAGCGCACCGGCCGCCGCTGCGTCGCGGTGCGGGCCGATGTGCGCAGCCTGGAACAGATGCGGACGGTCGCCGAGCGCGCGCTGGAGGAATTCGACCGAATCGACATCCTGATCGCCAACGCGGGCATCGCCTCCAACTCGCCCGTCGCGGAGATGGACGAGCAGTTGTGGCAGGACATGATCGACACCAACCTGACCGGCGTGTTCCACAGCTTCCGCGCGGTCGTGCCGCACATGATCGAGCGTCGCTGGGGTCGCGTGGTGGCCACCTCGTCCATCGTGGCGAAGATGGGCGTGCGCAACGCGGCGCACTACGCCGCGAGCAAATGGGGCGTGCTCGGCTTGGTGAAGTCGCTGTCCCTGGAGGTGGCGGAGTACGGCATCACGGTGAACGCCCTGCTGCCGTCCGGGGTGGACACCGACATGATCCAGAACCCCGCCACCTGGCGGCTCATGATGCCGGACAAGGAGAATCCCACCAAGGAGGACTGGATGGCGATCATCGAATCCGGCCCGCCCAACGGCGATCTGATCCAGCCCGCCGAGGTGGCCGAGGCGGTGCTGCTGCTGGTCTCCGAGCACGGCCGCCACTTCAACGGGGAGGCCGTCACCATCTCCTGCGGCGGAAGCGCGAGTACGTCCTAGGATCCCGGTCGTAACCGGGCGCGAGGGCGACGAGGGCGGCATGGCACTGCACAGACTTTGCGCTTCCAGTGAAGCGAGGTCTGGACAGGAGCGCCACGGCGCGAACGATGTTCGCGGACTACGCTTTCCGGTCAGGCAACGAGACCCGCCCGACCGGTGCGGTCGGAGAAGGGGCGCCGGCGCGCCGGCGGTGCGCCCCGAGGCGAGGCGCCCGCCCGCTCATCCGGAGCCTCAGTGGCGCCGCGACTCGATCGCCTCGCGGGCCGCCTGCGCTTTCCGGGCGCCCCGCTCGCGAGCCAGCTGCGCCGTGTGCGCGCTGCGTTCCCGGGCGGTGTCGGCGATCTCCGGTCCGCGCTCCTTGGCGACCTCCGCCCATTCGGCCCCGCGCTGCTTGGCGAGTTCCGCGAGATGCGCGCTCCGTTCCTTGGCGATCTCCGCGAACTCGGCGCCCCGCTCTTTGGCGATCTCGGCCCACTCCGCGCCGCGCTCCTTGGCGACCTCCGCCCAGTCGGTGCCCCGCTCTTTGGCGACCTCCGCCCAGTCGGCTCCCCGCTCTTTGGCGATCTCGGCCCACTCCGACCCGTGTTCCTTGGCGGTACCGGCCAGCTCACTGCCGTGTTCCTTGGCCGCTTCCGCCCATCCCGGGCCGTGACGCTGAGCCGTCTCGGCGAGTTCCGCGCCCTTGCTCGCCGCCACCGCTCCGAGCGCCCGGGCCCGTTCCGCGGCCTCCTGCGCGTGCTTGCGCAATGCCGCGCCGGTGGCGGTATCGGAGGTAGCGCCGAACGGCAGTGCGGCGGTGACCGCGGCGGCCGCGTCGCGGGCGGCCCGGCGGCCGCGCCAGCCCAGCGACGGCTTGCCCTCGGTGTCGGCCGCGGTGATCATCAGCCCGCCGAGGAGACCGAGGTCCTTGAGGAACGCGGTCCGCTTCGCCGATTTGCGGGCCGGATCCTGCTCGTTCCAGAAATCCTGCTCGGTGACGGCCGCGGGCACGACGGTCGCCGCGAGCACCAGGGCGGCCAGTCGCGGCGCCTTGCCCAGTGCCAGCAGCACGCCGCCGCTCACTTGAGCGAGGGCGTTGACCTGGACGACCGTCGTCGGATTGGACGGCAATTTTGTGGCAATTTCTTCGGGCAGCTGCCGGTGCCCCCGTTCGAGCAGTGCGTTCGCGGCCTTGACCCGCTCATCCGGGCGCCGCAGCGTATCGACCCCGTCTACTACGAACGCGGTGGCCAGTAGCGGCCGGGCGAGTCGGCGCAACAACATGACAGAACCCCTTCCCTTGATGTAGTCACGAATCGGATTCCCGCCCGCTTCGTCACCAAACAAGCCGGTCCGCCGCCGTGTGAAGGCCGCCTCCTCCGGGTAACAGCTAATCGAGAGAGATCGATTCAGGGAGAAAGGCGCCGCGGCTGACGCTCCCGCCTCCCGCCCTGCTCCGCTGGAAGGTATCCGCTGTGAACACCTACACGGCCACAACGGCTTTCGAAGCCGTTGTCGCCGAGCTGCCCGCTGCACCGAGGTGCACGTTCCGCTTCGACTCCGTCCCGTGTCGTCATCGCGCGGAATGGTTCATCCGTAAACGGTCCTGCTGCCACCCGGCGGGTGTGGATTTCCTCTGCGAGACCTGCCATACCCGCATCCATTGGATGCTGGATATCGGCATGGTGTTCGAATGCGCCGGATGCGGCGTGCACTCGGACAGTTTCGCCGAACTCTGCCCGACCGCGGCTCCGCTCTGAGCGCGGCTCAGCGCTCGCCCGCCCGCTCCCGCGCGCCGGTATCGGCGAGGAAGCCGGTGATGATCGAAGTCACCTGCTCCGGGGCCTCCACCATCGGGAGATGACCACAGTCGGGTAGCTCCACCGCCGTGTGCGGGCGCAGCCGGTGGTTGAGCCGCCCGCCCGCCTTCGCCGACAGAACGCGATTGCGCCGCCCCCAGATCGTGCAGATCGGCGGGAATCCGGCAGGCGGATCGAACGTGTCCAGCGCGTGGTAGGACGGGAAATCCTGGACCAAGCCGTGCAGGGCCAGCAGCCTGCCCCGATCCGTCCAATGCGCCCGCACGCGCGGCTCGTGCCGGATGTTCCGGTCTCGGCCGCGGGGGCCGAGCTGATTGCCGACGATCAGCGAGACCACCGGGTCCGGCAGACTGATCCGGCGGGCCAGCGGCGCCAGCGGCAGCCGCGCGTCGAGCCAGGCCAAGGCCGCCGATTGTCCCGAACTGACGGTGTCCAGGGTGAGCGGATTGATCAGCACGAGCGCGCGGACCCGCTCCGGATGACCCATGGCGTAGCGCAGCGAGGTGGCGCTGCCGAGGCAGTTGCCGATCAGCACCACGTCGGTGCGCCGGTGGGCGTCCAGGAACGCCGCGAGCATGTCGACGTAATCGGTGAGGCGGTAGCCCGTGGCGGGCTGGTCGGATTGCCCGTAGCCCGGCAGATCGAGCGCGAAGACCTCGTGCTCGTCGCGCAGTGCGGCGACCTGGTCGTCCCAGATCCGGCGTTGCGTTCCCGCGTTGTGCAGGAACACGATCGCGGACCCGCTGCCCACGCGGTCGTAGACGACGGCCCTGCCCCGATGCTCGAAAACGTCCACGCCGACTCCCTACGAACGACCGGCGACCGAGCCGCCGGTCCCCGCGATTTTACCGGCGGGCACGGCCGCGCAGGGGCGTTCCGATCACCGGACGGCGGTCGTCGCGCGCAGGAACCGGCCGGTCCGGCGGGTGCCGAGGACCTCAGCGGGAGCGCCGTCACCGAAGACCCGCACGCCTCCGACGAACACCGCGGTGACCGTGTCGTCGTTGCGGTTCACCATGCGCGGCAGGTTGTCGAACGGGGCGATCGGCGATTCCTGGTAGACGTCGAGCGAATCGTCCAGGCGGGCCGGATCGAGGACGACGAGGTCGGCTCGGTCGCCCACCCTCAGATGCCCGGCGTCCAAGCCGTACCAGTCCGCGAGTTCACCGGTGAGCCGGTGCACCGCCTGTTCCACCGACAGGAACGGGCGGCCGGCGTCCGCGGCGTCGCGCACGCGGCGCAGGAAGCGGAGCCCGAAGTTGTAGAACGCCATGTTGCGCAGATGGGCCCCCGCGTCGGAGAAGCCCAGCTGCACGCCCGGATCGGCGGCGAGCCGATCGAGCACCTCCGGTCGATGATTGGAAATCGTCGTGCGCCAGCGCACCTTGCTGCCGTGCTCCACCACGAGGTCGAGGAACGCGTCCACCGGATGCACGCCGCCACGCTCCGAGCCCACCTGGCCGAAGGTCTTGCCGATCACCGTGCGGTCGGGGCATTCGACGATCTGCGCGTCGAAGAAGTCGCGGTGCCATACCCGTGGACCGAACTTCTTGTCGTAATCCGCGCGGAATCGGCGCCGGTAGTTCTCGTCGCGCAGCAGTTCCCGTCGTGCGTCCACCTGATCGGCCAGGTGCAGCGCTTCGGCGCCGGAACCGAACTCCTCGAACACCACCAGGTCGATGCCGTCGGCGTAGACCTCGAAAGGCACCGGAAGGTGCTGCCAGCGGAAATTGCCGCCCAGCTTGTTCAGCACTCGGGCGATCAGCGGAAACAGGTGCACGACAGCGGGAATCGCCTTGATGTCGGCGGCCGAGAGCAGGCTGACCTTCAGCGGCCTGCGGAACAGGCCGAGGCTGCTTGCCGCCATGGTGACCAGGCTGTGTGGCCGGGACACGTCCGGCCCGCCCTGCAACGCCCCGCCGCGCCGTCGCAGCACGGCGTTGAGCCGGTGCCGTTCCCGCAGCGTCGCATAGGTGGATGGCAGCGTGCGGGACCGGCACACCTCGCCGTCGAGTTTGTCGAACAACAACTGCTGAGAGGACATACCGACGAAGCCCGCGTCCAGCGCCTCGGTCAGTTTCGCCTCCATCCCGGCCAGTTCGGTGGCATCGGGCCGGACGTCCTTGCGGGTGGCGCGCTCCAGACCGAGTTCGGCGGCACGAATATCCGAATGCCCGATGAACGCGGCGACATTCGGGCCCAATGGCAGCCGGTCCAGGGCGGCCGCGTACTCGTGCGCCGAGCGCCAGGTCTTGTGCTCGTCCACCGCCGCGACGACGTGCTTGCGCGGAATCGCCTCGACCCGCGCGAACAGGTCGCCCGCGTCGGAGGCGTCGACGTGCACGGTCGACAACGAACACGAGCCGAGCAGCACCGTGGTGATGCCGTGTCGCAGCGATTCGGTCAGCGCCGGATGCTGGAGCACCTCCACGTCGTAATGGGTGTGGATGTCCAGCATCCCCGGGATCACCCACTTCCCGGTGGCGTCCACGACGTTCGGGCAGGCCGGGTCGTCGATCGGCTCGGCCGAGATGGTCGTGATCCGGCCGTCGTGGATGCCGAGATGCCTGATCGCCGAGGGCGCGCCGGTGCCGTCGAACCAGCGGCCGTTCGCGATGATGGTGTCGTACATGGATTCACACCTCGAGTCGGGCGCGTACGACCTTGCCGGTCGCGTTGCGGGGGAGTGCGGTGGTGGTGAGCCGCCAGCGGGCGGGCACCTTGTAGTAGGCGAGCCGCTCGGCGGTGAACGCGCACAACTCGTCTTCGCTGATGGCCGTGCTGTCGTCGACCACGACCAACGCGGCGACCTGCTGACCGAGGTCGGCGTCGGGCACGCCGAGGACCGCGCATTCGCGCACTGCGGGATGCTCCTCGAGGCACTGCTCGATCTCGGTGGGATAGACGTTCTCCCCGCCGCGCAGGATGAGATCCGAACGGCGCCCGGACAACCGCAGTCTGCCGTCCTCCAGGATCCCGATGTCGCCGGTGCGCAACCAGCGATCCGCGGTGATCGCCGCCGCGGTCGCCGTCTCGTCCTGCCAGTACCCCAGCATCACGTAGGGGCTGCGCACCCAGATCTCGCCTTCCGCGCCGTCGGGAACCGCGTTGCCGGCGCTGTCACGGATTTCCAGCGAGACCCCGACGACCGGTCGTCCCACGGTGTCCGGGAACGCCGCCAGCTCGGCCGGACTCGCCAGCGTCGCGGCGGTGCTGCATTCGGTGAGCCCGTAGCTGGTCACCAGCGCGTTGCGGGCGACGGGCAGTTGATCGCGCAGCTTCTGTTGCAGCGCGGCCGACGACGGCGCCGAGTTCAGTGAGAACGAGGCCAGCGAGGACAGGTCGTAGCCGGACAGGTCGAGATCCAGCATCCTGGTGGCCATGGTCGGCATGGCGCCCCAGTTGGTGATCCGTTCGGTCTCGATCAGTCGCAGTACCCGGTCGGCGTCGAACGAGCCTTGGTGGATCACCGCCGCGTCGCCGCTGACCAGCCGGGGGACCACCAGGTTGTGCAGGCTGGCGATGTGGAACAGCGGCGAGGTGAGTAGGAAGCGCCGACCGCTGGGCAGTTCGGAAGCGCCGGTGAGCGCCGCGGCCAGCGCGTCGTTGAAGAGGTGATAATCGGTGACGGCCACCAGGTTCCGGTGTGAGTGCACCGCCCCCTTGGGGCGTCCGCTGGTGCCGCTGGTGTAGAGGATCACCGCGGGGTCGTCTTCGTCGATATCGGCGTGTGGCAACTCGGCGGTCCGGTGTTCGGCGATCAGCGCTGGTACGTCGTGCTCCATGGTGAGCAGGGGAATCCGGATGTCCAGTTCCGCCGCCACCGCGGCGCGCTTCGCGTCGACGACGAGCACGGTGGGGCCGGTGTGCTCGACGCCGTAGGCGATCTCGCGCGGCGCCCACCACGCGTTGTAACCCACCGCGATCGCGCCGAGCGCCTGGGCCGCCCAGAAGGTGATGACCCACTCGGGTGTGTTCGCGGCGAGAATGCCGACGCGGTCGCCCTCGCCGACGCCGAATCCGTCGCGCAGGGCCGTGGCCAGTGCCGCGACCGCGGCGGCGTGCTCGGTGAACGATATCCGGCGGTCCGTGGTGACCAGATAGTCCCGGTCGCCGTGCGCCGCCGCGGCGACGAGTACCTCGCGCAGTGAGGACTTGCGGTGGCGTACCACCGGCATCGGTGCGCCGAGCACGTCCTCGATAACCATCTCGAATCGACCGCCGGGGCCGGTGAGCCTGCCCGCGGCCTCCGCCACCAATGCCTGCTGGTCGAAGGGCTTTGTCATATCGGGTACTTCCTAGTGGGTCGATGAGTCACGGCTGGGGAAGCAGGACCGCTCGGCCGGTGATCAGGCCGCGTTCCAGCCGGTCGAGGGCAGCGCGACCCTCGGCCAAGGGGTAGCGCTCCACCTCGACGCGTAGCTTGCCCGACGCGGCCAGTGCCACGGAGTCGATCAAGTCGGATCTGGTGCCGCCGTAGGTCTTCCGTACCGACGCGCCCCACGGCCAACCGGTGCCGTCGGCCGGCGCCGCGGTGATCTCCGGCGCGCCGCCGCCGAGGCCGATCATGCGGTATGCCCCGTTGGGCGCCACCGACTCCACCGCGAGCCGTGCGGTGGTCTGGACGCCGACGAAGTCGAACACCGCGTCGGCGCCGCGGCCTCCGGTCCGGTCGAGGATCTCTCCGGCGGTGTCGTCGCCCGCGACGAATCCCTCCGCCGCTCCGCAGCGCGCGGCGAGTTCGACTTTGTCGGCGCTCACGTCCACGGCCAGCACCTGGGCTGCCGTGGTCGCGGCGAGGATCTGCACCGCGACGTGACCGAGCCCGCCGATCCCGATGACCACTGCCACCGACCCGGGGCCGAGGTGCTCGCGAACACCGCGGATGGCGTGATAACTCGACAGCGCGGCGTCGGCCAGCGGCGCGGCCTGGGCGAAATCGAGGTCGCCGATCGGCACGAAGGAACTCGCGGGCACCCGGATGTAGTCGGCCATCCCGCCGTCCGGCCCGAGACCGGGGCACGGCGGCATGGCGGTGCGGCCCGCGGCGCGACAGACGTTCTCGTTGCCGCCCGCGCACTCGCGGCAGACCCCACACGACCAGCACAGATACACGATGCCGCGCTCGCCTGTCCTGCGTCCGTCCACCCCGTCGCCGACGGCCTCGATGGTGCCCGCGATCTCGTGGCCCAAGGTCAACGGCTCCTCGCGCATCCGGAACGGGATGTGCAGCACGTGCAGGTCCGAATGGCAGATTCCCGCCGCGCCCACGCGCAGCAACAGATCGGTGGGACCGATCTCCGGGATCGGCACCTCGCGCAGTTCCAGCACACCGGGGTCGGTGAGCTGCAATGCCCGCATCATCCGCGTACCGCCGCGAATGTCGCGCGCAGATAGGCGTCGGCACGGTCGGAGCCGATCAGGCCGGGCGCCATCCGGTTCATGGTGTAGGCGAACGTGGTGCGGTGCTCGAGGTCGTTGACCACCATCGCGCCTCCGTACCCGGCCCACCAGCACACCCGGCCGTCGGGCACCTCCGGGGCGGTCTGCCGCTGCGGCAGACCGTAGCCGATGCCGAACCGCAGCGGCGTCGCGAGCGCGAGATCCACGCCGTCGGACTGCTGCCGGAAGATCAGCTCGATCGTGTCCTCCGACAGCAGCCGCCGTCCGCCGAGTTCGCCGCCGCAGGAGACCAGTGATTGCACCCGCGCCACCGAACGCGCGTTGCCGTGACCGTTCACCGCGCCGATCTCGGCTTGCCGCCATGCCGCGCTCGCGGTCTCGGCGACGTCGAGCAGCGGGCTGGTGAGCGTCTTGACCAGCACGCTGTCCTGGTCGAGCGCGGCCATGTCGAACTCCGGCATGGTGGGCGGGACCAAGGTGGCGATCCGCCCGTGGTGCTCGGGCGCGGTGCCGATGTGGAAGTCCGCGCCCAGCGGCCCGGCTAGTTCCGCGGCGAAGAACTCGCCCAGCGAGCGTCCGGTGACGCGGCGGATCACCGCGCCGATCAGGTGGCCGTAGGCGAGCGCGTGGTACCCCGAGGCGGTGCCCGGCTCCCACCACGGCGGTTGGCTCGCCAGGCGGGCGGCGGACGCTTCCGCGTCGTAGATGTCGGCGAGTTCGATCGGCGGCTGCCACCCCGAGACGCCCGAGGTGTGCGCCAGCAGATGACGAATCTCGATGTCGCCCTTGCCGTTCGCCGCGAACTCCGGCCAGTACTCGGCCACCTTCGCGTACACGTCCAGCTCGCCGCGCTCGACCAGCAGCAGGGCGCACAGCGCCGTCATGGTCTTGGTGAGGGAGAAGACGTTGACCAAGGTGTCCTCGGTCCACGGCGAGGTGCGTCCGGGGTCGCGGTACCCGCCCCAGAGGTCGACGACCGGTTCGCCGTCGACGGTGACGCAGATCGAGGCGCCGAGTTCGTCACCGGAAGCGAGCCGGGTCTCCAGTTCCGTTCGGACCCGCGCGAATCGCTCGGCGCAGAAGCCCGATGTGGCAGTTCCCGTGGTAGTGGTCATCGCCGCCTCACACCTGTTCGAGTGCCCGGGCCCGCACCGGCAATGCGTTTCCCGCGGCGGTGGCGCGCTTCGCGCCGCGCGCGAGTTCCCGCCGCAGGTCCCGCACGTACGGTTCGAATTCGATCTGGATGGTGTGCCGGGGCGAGTCGTAGTAGCGGCCCGTCCTGGCCGATTCCGCGGACCGGATGGCCGCCCGCATCTCCTCCGCCGACGGCAGGTGATAGCGGCCGGTGAGGTAGGCGGCGACCAGCTTGCTCTGCTGCTCGGCGAAGTTCACCAGCGTGGGCAGCGGCTGGGCGAGCCCCAGGAAGAACAGATTGTCGATGCCGGGCTTGATCATCTGCTTGAACAGCGGGAAACGGTTGTCGCGGTCGGGCAGCAGCTCGGGGTCGGAGAAGAACGGGAAGGAGATGCGGTAACCGGTGGCGCAGACGATCACGTCCACCTCTTCGACGCTGCCGTCGGCGAAGCGCACCCGCGGACCTTCCAGCGCGGTGATCGCGGGCTTGAAGGCGATGTCGCCGCAGCCCGCGCGGTGCAGGAATTCCTCGCTCGCGGAGGGATGGGCCTCGAACGGCAGATGGTCCGGCTCTGGCAGGCCGTAGTCCCGCATATTGCCGCGGAACTTCCGGACGAATCGCTGCTTGAGCTTGAGACCGAGCTTCGGCGGCATCCATCGTGGCATCGAGCGCTTGTCGCCGACCTTGCCGTTGACGTACTTCGGCAGCACCCAGACCCCGCGCCGGGCGGAGACGTAGAGCTTCGCGGCGATGAATCGCTGCGACAGCTCGGAGGCGATATCCAGTCCCGAATTGCCCATGCCGACCACCACGACCCGTTTGCCCCGCATGTCGACGGGGTCGAACGGGTCGTTGTAGGCGTGGCTGTGCAGCAGCGTGCCGTCGAATTCGCCCGGGTAGTCCGGCAAGCGCGGATCCCAATGGTGCCCGTTGCAGACGACGAGCGCGTCGTAGTCCTTGGTGTGCCCGTCGCTCGTCGTGATCAGCCAGCGACCGTCCGCCCCGCGCTCGGCGGCGGTCACCTCGGTGTTGAACACGATCCGGTCGCGGATGCCGAAATGGTCGACGTAGTCGCGGAAGTACTGGAACAGCTGCGAATGATGAGGAAAGTCCGGCCACTCGTCGGGCGCCGGATAGTCTTCGAAGGCCAAGCGGAACTTGGACGTGTCGATGTGCAGGCTCTGATAGCAGGCCGACATGCCGTTGGGGTTCTTGAAATACCAGTTGCCCCCGACTTCGTCGGACGCCTCGTAGCAGTCGAAGGGGATGCCGTGGTCGTTCAGCCGTTTGGCGGCGGTGATCCCGGAGGGGCCCGCCCCGATCACGCAGACGCGGGGGAGTGCGGTTGACGTCATTCACTGTCCTCGTGCTGGAGGGCCGTCGTCGATGACGGCCGAACAATCCGGCGCGGGTGACGCCGGAGTGACGTAGGCAACAAAATAACACTCGCTAGACATCGCGTCCAGTGAATGACGCACTGTCTATCAAGACCGTCCATGCGTAGACTTTGTCAGCGGAAGCAGCACGTCAGCCCGCCTTTTACGGAGACGAGGTACCGGTTCACCATGCGGACGAACGCGAACACGAACCTGCGGGACGAGCAGAAGCAGCAGACCAGGGCCCGCTTGCTGGAGGCCGCCAAGGAGCTGTTCGCCACCCGTGGCTACGCGGCCGTGCGGGTGGACGAGATCGCCGCCGCGGTCGGTTGCAGCCGCGCCACGTTCTACCTGCACTTCGCGGGGAAGCTGGAGATCCTGCGCGCGATCGCCGAGCAGGGCACCGCGCCCACGGCGCTGCACTTCTATCAGGACCTCGACCGGGTGCTCGAGACCGGTTCGCGGGCCGAGTTCGCCGGTTGGATGACCCGCGCGATCGAGTGGTTCCACGAGTACAAAGACATGCTGCTCGCCTGGGACGAGGCGACCGCACTCGAGCCGGAGTTCCGCGAGATCGCCCGCAACGGCATCCTCGCGCTGCCCAACGCGATGACCGCCTACCTCGCCGGGTGGCCCGCCGATCGGCACGACGAAGCGAGGTTGCGGGTGGAATTGCTTGTCTCGCAACTGGAACGATTCTTCACCCGCTGGGCGATGCAGGGCACGATCGACGTCTCGGCGGACCAAGCCGTCGAGGTGCTCACCGACATCTGGTTCCCCGCGCTGCGCGCGCCGACAGCGTCGAGCTGAGCGGGCCGCGGGGAATCCGTGTGCGGTGGCGCCCCCGCGAGGAGCGTCGTATGCCGCATCGCTGATGTCGCCCGTTGCCGGATACCGGTTCGAGGGAGCGGCGCCTGATCACCGGTGCCGCATACTGATTCGCCGGAGCGGATCATGTCGCGTATGCGGTACCGGAGTCGACTGCCGAGTCGCCGCTCGCGCATGCCGGAATCTGTTGCCAGATATTCGCTGATTGCCCGGATCGGACTATCCGCGGCCTCGATCCGACGGTGGCCCGCGAATCTGTCGGCGGCGTGGGGCATCATCTGTGCACGCAGCCAACCACGAAATCGCTCGGAGTCACCATGCCCTCCCCACGAACCAAGCCGCAACCATTGTCGGACAGCGAGATTCAGCAGATCGCCACGGACATCGCCGGTGGCCGCCCGCCCATGGTGTGGTTCACCGCCGCCGCGGTCGGCGTTCCGGAGGGGCGCTCGGGCAAGGTGATCGCCCTCGGCGACCCTGCCGACGGTGACTTCCTGCAGGTCCGCCCGACCGGATCGAAGGATGTACTGTCCTTCTCTCCCATCGAGGTGACCTTGACCAAGCCGCCGCGAGGGGCGGCGGGCGCCACCGCACAGCCGAAGTCGACCCCTAGGAAGGAAACCCCTGTGACCCAGTCGTCGACTACGACGAGCACCGCGACTCAGCCCGCGCAGGCGAGCGCACCCCAGCCGTCGGCGGGCCCGAAGCCCGCGGAGACCACCGCGGCCACGAGCCGTGCCGAGAGCGCGGGCAAGCAAGCCGCGGCGGCGACGGCGCCGAAGCCCGCCAAAACGCCCGCCGCCCGCAAGACCAAGGCGCCCGAGGTCACCGTAACGCTCACCGGCACCGCCGACGGCGAGTGGTCGATCGACGTGGTCAGCGGTAAGAAGCGCACCCTGCGCGGCCTTCCGGTGGCCGGATCCACCGTGGCGCAGGCGGCGAAGATCCTGCATCCGGAGGTGGCCGAGGTGGTCGCCGGGGTCCTGGACGCGTTGCGCGGTGTGCAGGAGGCCAAGGTGCAGCAGTTACAGGCCGAGCTCGAGGAGGCCAAGCGCCTGCTGAACGAGCTGAGCGACTGAGTCACACCGCGGGACTGGCGGATCGGGCGGCCGCGCGCCAGATCCGGCGCTCGGCGCCGGGAGTCTCGCGCCGCACGTCGTCGTGGAACGCGTAGCCGAGCGAGTACTGCTTCGCGTGGTACATGGCCGCGTCCGCGTCCCGCAGCAGGCTGTGCGCGTCGGTGTCCGAGCTGCGCGGACCCACGCACGCCACGCCGACACTCGCGGTGATCGGGATCTCGCCCGCGCTCAGCCCGAACGGCCGGACGAACGCGCCGAGCAGCCGTTCGGCCAGCACGGCGGCCTCCGGCCGGGCGAGCGGGGCGAGCACGACGAACTCGTCGCCGCCGTAGCGGGTCACCACGTCCTCTTGGCGCACCACCCGCCGGATCCGGCTCGCCGCCGTCGCGATCAGCTCATCACCGACGGCGTGGCCGTAGCTGTCGTTGACCCGCTTGAAGCCGTCGAGGTCGATGAACAGCAGGCAGATCGGTCGCTCGGCCCATTGTTCGCCGCGCTGCCGCAGCGCGCGCAGCAGCGCGGCCCGATTCAGCAATCCGGTGAGCATGTCGTGGTCGGCCTGGTACTGCGCGCGCCGCTCGCTGCGGGCACTGCGCACGATCGCGCGCTCGCTGCGCACCAGCATCCCGATCAGCAACAGCGCGAACAGCGACGACACCACCACGCGGTCGAGCGGGCGCAGGCTGGACCCGACCACCGGCACCAGCGAGGCCACGATCAGCGCGATCGCGATGAGGCTGGCGCGCTGTCGGGAGTGGTGCGGGTGAATGCGCCGCGGCATGCCGAGCGCGGCCATGGTCGGGTGCAGCGCCGCGACGCCCACGGTGGCGTAGGCGGCGAGCAGGGGAGCCAGCAGCACCTCGCGCCCGAACGCGGTCGCACCCGCGGTCTCCAGGCTGTAGCCCAGGTCGCCGAGCAGCACCGCGATCAGCCCGGCGTGCAACAGCCACAGCGAGGTCTCCGCGCGCGTGGAGGTGGCCATCGAGTGCGCCACCAACGTGAGCAGCAGTGCGTCGAGCACCGGGTAGGTCGCCGCCACCACGGCGTCGAGCCCGGTCTCGGTGGACTGGAGGATCGGGGAGATGAGGAAGGTCCAGGAAGCCAGCAGCGCGCCGAGCCCGATGAGGGCGGAGTCCAGCAGCAGGTCGTAGTTGCCGTGCACGTGGCGCGGCCAGAACCAGATCAGCGCGGCGAGCCCTACGCCGAGATAACCGAGCAGGGTGAACGCGTCGTCGAGCGGATGCAGCGCATGGTCGCCGATGTCACGCAGCGTGGTGCCGGTGGCGAACAGCACCGCCGAGCCGGACAGCAGATACCACGGCAACGGGTGCGCGGGCCGGTGGATGTGCACGCCGACGGCGATCATGGCGAGGGTCTCGCCGACGATGACGGCCATCGTGGCGAACGCCACCACTTGCGAGTCGAGCGTCAGGTTGACCGCGATCGCGGCCCCGCCGCCCCCGAGAAGCACCGCGTACCAGCCCGATCCGATACCGCGCCGACAGCCGGGCTGTGGCTGTTCACTGGGTGTCATCAGCCCCCCTTGGTCGCTCCATCCCCGGTGCACCGGGCCGCGTAACAGATCTGGGAACCCTCCACCGCGACTTCGACGTTCGCCTGTTCGTCGAGCACTGCCCGGATGCTGTCGGCGAACGAGAACCGAGTGTTGTTGTACGAGCGAATGTCCCAACCGACCGCAGCGCGCTCGGCAACCAACCGCCCTGGACAACTGATTTGATCATGGCATGGAATGCCGCCCCCTCGCGGGCAGTTGGCGCAACAAGAGTGAAACCGGGTGCGCCATGTACTCCTGCACACGCGGGGTGTCTCGTACCCTGACACGACCGACGAGGACAGCGAGGGACGAGCTTGCGGACATGGGTGGCGCCGGGGCGGGTCAACATCATCGGTGAGCACACCGACTACAACGACGGTTACGTCCTGCCTATCGCGTTGCCGCTGGTGGTGCGGTGCGCGGCGGCGGCGCGCACCGACGGGCTGGTGCGGGTGGGCTCGCGGCAGCGGCCCGGCGAGCCGGTGCTCGTCGCGGTGTCCGATCTCGCCCGGCAGCGGGCACTGGTGCCCGGGTGGGCGCGCTATCCGCTCGGCGTGGTCGCCGAGTTCACCAGGCGCGGGCACCGGATTCCCGGCGTGGATCTCGACCTCGACGGCGCGGTGCCGATCGGTGCGGGGCTGTCGTCCTCGGCGGCGTTGTCCTGCGCGGTGGCCGTCGCGCTGCGTGACCTGTTCGCGCCCGGCCTGACCGACCGGATGTTGATCGACATGGCCCGTGCCGCCGAGAACGACTACGTCGGCGCGCCGACCGGCTTGCTCGACCAGTCGGCCGCGCTGCTGTGCACGGCCGGGCACGCGCTCTTGCTGGACGTGCGGGCATTCGCCGCCGACACCGCCGCGCCGCGCGGGACCGGGCACGAGCAGATCCCCTTCGACCTCGCCGCGTTCGGACTCGAACTGCTGGTGATCGATACCGGGCAACCGCACGAACTGGTGGACGGCCGCTACGCCGAGCGCCGCGACCAGTGCGCCGCGGCGGCCGAGGCGCTGGGCGTCACCGCTTTGCGCGATGTGGCGGCGGCCGACGTCGACCGGATCGCCGACGACGTGCTGCGCCGCCGCGCCAGGCACGTGGTGACGGAGAACGCCAGGGTGCTCGCGGTTGCCGAGAAATTGCGAGAAGGCGTCGACCCCCGGGGAATCGGGCCGATACTCACCGCGGGGCACGCTTCGCTGCGCGACGACTTCGAGGTGTCCACCCCGGCACTCGACGCGGCGGTCGAGGCCGCGGTGGCGGCGGGAGCGCACGGCGGGCGCATGGTCGGCGGCGGGTTCGGCGGAAGCGCCATCGCGCTCGTCGACCGGGAGGGCACCGAGGCGGTGGTGGCGGCGGTGCGGCGGCGTTTCGCCGACGCGGGTCTGGCTGCTCCGCGCACCTTCGCGGTGGTCGCCGCCGCCGGAGCGCACGGGGCCGGCTGAGACCGACCTGATTGTGCGCGAATCTCGCGCCGGTAGGGCATGATCACGCAGAGTGGTGTCAGCCGACACCATTCGGCGGGCGACGAGGAGGTCGCGCGACGCCGGGCAGGACCAGCACGACGCATGCTCTCGCACGACGGACGATCTCACTCGCCGCCCCGGTTTCACCGCCAGGAGGAACGCTGTGCCGCTCGCCGATCCGTCCGTTCTCGCCGCCGTGCCGATCGTGTCCGACCTGCGCCCGGCCGCCCCACCCCCGCACCTGGTAGCCGCCGAGACCCTCCGGTTGGACGCGCAGCCGGTCGATTACGCGCTGGTCGCCCTGTATTTCGTGTTCGTGATCGGCATCGGCCTGCTGGCCAGGCAGCGCGTGTCCTCCAGCATCGACTTCTTCCTGTCCGGCCGCTCGCTGCCCGCCTGGGTGACCGGCCTGGCGTTCATCTCCGCCAACCTCGGCGCGGTGGAGATCATGGGCATGTCCGCCAACGGCGCGGAGTACGGGTTCCCGACCTTCCACTACTTCTGGATCGGCGCGGTACCGGCCATGCTGTTCCTCGGCGTGGTGATGATGCCGTTCTACTACGGCTCCAAGGTGCGCAGCGTGCCGGAGTTCATGCGCCGCCGCTTCGGCACCGGCGCCCACCTGGTGAACGCGCTGAGTTTCGCCGTCGCGCAGATCCTCATCGCCGGGGTCAATCTGTATCTGCTCGGGTCCATCGTGAACGTGCTGCTGGGCTGGCCGCTGTGGGTCTCGGTGATCGTGGCCGCGGTGATCGTGCTGTCCTACATCACCCTCGGCGGTCTGTCGGCCGCGATCTACAACGAGGTGCTCCAGTTCTTCGTGATCGTGGCCGCGCTGCTGCCGCTCACCCTGGTCGGCCTGCACAAGGTCGGCGGCTTGGACGGCCTGCGGGACAAGATCGGCGCGTCACCGGGCGGAGCCCAGCAGTGGGAATCCTGGCCGGGCAACGCACTCAGCGGGTTCGGCAACGACTTCCTGTCGATCCTCGGCATCGTGTTCGGACTGGGTTTCGTGCTGTCGTTCGGGTACTGGACCACGAACTTCGTCGAAGTGCAGCGCGCCATGGCGACGCATTCCATCTCGGCGGCGCGGCGCACCCCGATCATCGGCGCCTACCCGAAGATGTTCATCCCCCTGATCGTCGTGATCCCCGGCATGATCAGCGCGGTGCTGGTGCCGCAGATGTCGGAGTACAAGGCGGCGGTGACCGCGAACCCGGACTTCGAGAGCGACACCACCTACAACCAGGCGCTGCTGTACCTGATGAAAGACGTGCTGCCCAACGGCCTGCTCGGGGTGGGGCTGGCCGGCCTGCTCGCGGCGTTCATGGCGGGCATGGCGGCCAACATCTCCGCCTTCAACACGGTGTTCAGCTACGACCTGTGGCAGCAGTACGTGCGCCGGGACCGCCCGGACGGGTACTACCTCGGCGTGGGCCGGTTGGCCACCATCGGAGCGACCGTGGCGGCGATCTTCACCGCGTTCATCGCCTCCGGGTTCAGCAACATGATGGACTACCTGCAAACCCTGTTCAGCTTCTTCAACGCGCCGCTGTTCGCCACGTTCATCCTCGGCATGTTCTGGAAACGGATGACGCCGACCGCGGGCTGGATGGGTCTGGTCTGCGGAACCGGTTCGGCCATCCTGGTTTTCCTCCTGCACAAGACAGGCGTGTTCGAGTTGTCCGGGCAAGGAGCGAGTTTCGTCGCCGCCGGGGTGGCCTTCGTGGTCGACATCGTGGTCAGCGTGCTCGTCACCCAGGTGACGCGGCCGAAGCCGGCGTCCGAACTGGTCGGGCTGGTGTACTCGGAGACGCCCAAGGAGGTCCGCACCGATCCCGAGGCAGGCACATTGCCCTGGTATCAGCGCCCGGTCCTGCTGGCGGGCATCGCGCTCGCGCTCGTCATCGCGCTCAACGTTGTCGTCGGATAAGGAGCCGCCACAATGCTTTTCGATATCCGCACCATCGTCGGCGCGTTGCTCGGGTGCTACGCGGTCGTTCTCGTCGTCACCGGCCTGGTACACGACACCGCGGCGGAGCAGGCCAAGACCGGCGGGATCAACGTGAACCTCTGGGCCGGGCTCGGTATGGGGGCCGTGGCGCTTGCCTTCGTGGCTTGGGTCTTGCTGCGCCCGGTCCAGGTGCCGCCCGAACCGCGCCCGGCGGAGGGCGCCGATGAGGAGCGCGATTCCGCCTGACACGACGGTGCCCCCCGGGAAAACCCGGGGGGCACTGGTTGTCGCACGGATCAGGCGTCAGGGGCGGGTGGTTCCGCCGGGCCAGGTGCCGGTTCCTCCGGTGCCCGGCGTACCACCGACGCCCGGCGTACCGGTTCCGCCCATTCCAGGTGTGCCGGTCCCGCCGACACCAGGGGTGCCGGTCTGGCCGGCGCCGGGGCGGGGAGTCGCGCCGCGCTCCGTAGCGGTGTCCGCGGCGCCCGGTCGCGGAATATCACCGCGCCAAGCGCCTGTTTCGCGGCCTCGTTCTTCGACGAAGTGCTTGAAGCGCTCGAGGTCACCGCTCACGCGGTGCTTCAGCACCCCGAGCTTGTCGGCGACGTTCTCCACGAACCCTTCGGGGTCGACGTCCATCTGCGCGGTCACCCGGGTGTGGGTGTCGTCGAGCCGATGGAAGGTGACGACGCCCGCGTGTTTGGGTCCGCTGTCGGACTTCCAGGCGATCCGTTCGTCGGGATGCTGCTCGGTGATCGTCGCGTCGAACTCACGCGTCGACGGGCCGACATGGACACGCCAGTGCGTGTGCCGGTCGTCGAGCTGGTCCACTGCTTCGACACCCTCCATGAAATGCGGAAACGACTCGAACTGCGTCCACTGGTTGTAGGCGGTACGAACCGGAACCTCGACGTCCACAGTGGCGGCCATTGTGCTCACTTGCTACCCCTTTCCTCGCCCACCCACACCATCTCGCGTGGACGGGCGTCTTTCGGTTGACAAGCGCTCCCTTGGGGGCGACTCGGGACATTCATCGCTTACCCGAGGGGTGGGAGGACAAACAGGGCGAGGTCTACACCAGTACGGTCGCCGCGTAAAAGTCCAGCTCCCGGACCGGTTGTGTCGTGGCCCACGGTTCGAATCCCGCCCGGGTTTCGGTGTATGCCCGGCGCAGCCGCGGCGAGGTGTTCCGCGCGGCCAGGTCGATGGCATGCCTGGCGGCCGCGCACGCACGGTCGACGTCACGTGGCGCGGTCAGTCGCGCGAGGCTGAGATTCCACAAGGCTCGGTCGCGGGCCGCATGGGCCGGAATCAGTCCCAGCACGCCGTCGATCGTGTCGGCCGCCGCTTCGAGCTCACCACCCGTTTCCAGGCAGCGGGCGGTCATGGCGCCGGTCGTCCACGCGCTCTGGTAGTAGCAATACGACTCGTCCGGAGTCGTCTGCTCGGTGAATTCGTCGCGTACTCGAAGCAGCTGTCGCCACGCGTCGAAATTCCGTCCGTCGGAGGCGAATGCCTGCGCGGCGCACAGCTTGCGGAAGTCGTCGACGCGACCGTCTTTCACCTGCGGCCGCAGCATCCCGTCCGCGAGGGCGGCGGCAGTTCGGAATTCGCGCATGTGGACAGCCAGTTGGGTCCTGTGACAGAGGATGCCGGTCGCGATATCGGGGTCACCCGATTCGTCCGCGTGCCGATAGGCGATTCGAAACTGCTTGTCCGCGTTATCCAGATCGCCCTGATCCCACGCGGACCACGCGCTGCTGGCCATGGCCTCCGCGGTCAGCGATTGCAGTGCCGGGCGCAGACTCGGCGGACAGTCGCGCAGCAGCGACACGCATGTCTGCGCTTGGGCTTCGATGATCGGTCGCGCCGCATCCGACCCCAGCTGGTCGTCCAGGAGTTGTGCGGAGTGCACGGTGTTGCGCAGATGGCCGATCGCGTCGGACGTGACGGTCGGACAACCACCGCTTCCGCTCATCGTCGCCACGCCGATGACCGCGCCGGTGGCGGCGATGAAGTGTCGCCGGTTCACGTCCAGGTCTCCGATCAACGCCCGGAAACGCTTCCGCGCCCCATGGTCCGCATCTTCCAACACCCTGTCCAGCCGCGCTTGATGGCCGATACCGACGTGGCGGTTCGGTCGGCTCTCCCAGAAGCTCACCGTCCGTTGACCGCAACGCAGCAGCTCCGCGAGTTCGCTCTGCGTCAACCTGCACGCATCGCGGAGCGTCTTCACATCCGTGCCGGTCCACATCGTCACTTCTGCCACGGTTCCCCCTCGGCCCGCTGAACGGTTGTTGCTGCCGATTGCTCGAACTTGCGTGTCCGTTGCCTTCCACCAGGCATTTTGCCCCGGCATTGTGGCCTGTGTACCTGGAACCGGGAAACCTTGTCGCACAACCGAACCCTGTGTGACGGGATGTCCGAATGGTGCGCGACACCTCGTGCCGGGTGGCGTTGCGTCCCCGGTCCCGGCTCGACCGACCATCGCGAAGGGCCTGTCAGTGCAGAACATTCCTGATGGGGACGCTCCGTCGCCCCGCCGCGGTCGACGACCACCAGCGCGACCCAGAGACGACCGCATGATCTACGACGAACGCGCCGAAGCAGAGATAGCCGTTCTCACCGACGTCATCGTCGCCGTCGACGCGGCACTGGCGGTCGCCGCGTGCCAGGGCCGCCACCCCAGCGATCAACGCGCTCACGTGGTCGCGATCGTGCTCTACGAGTTGATCGCCAGTGCCCGAACGGTGGCCGGACCCGATACCGGCCGCCTCTACGCCGCCCCCCTTCTCGATCACCCCCTCGAAAACGCGGCCCCTGAACTGTCCCCGCTCGATCTCTTGATCCCCCTCCTCGTCAACCGCCACACCTCCTGACACCCCCGCCCGCGGCGAATCGAAGCCCAGCCACTATGTCTGCCTCGACGGCCACACGCGGCAGCTCTTTCCGACGGCGCACGAGTGGCACATCGCTGCGGCGAACCGCGATCAGCGGCAGCAGTTCGGGTCGAGGACTACGCAGAGCGCTGCCAGGGCGTCGCGGCGGGCGCGGTGGAAAGTGTTCATGCCACGGCGTTCGGAGTCCACGAGGCCGGCCTTGCGAAGTTGGCCGAGGTGGTGGCTGACCGTCGACTCCGACACTCCGACGGCTGCGGCGAGGTCGCCGCCGTTCTCCTCGCCGGGAGGGCTGGTCAGCAGCAGGGACAAGAGCTTCACGCGCACCGGGTCGGCGATCGCCTTCAGGCGCAGCGCCACTTCCAGCGCGGCAGCGTCGTCGACCGGTCCGGCGGCGACCGGCGGGCAGCAGACCGGGGCGGACATATCGATCACGGGCAGCGTCTTGGGCATGAGATCAACAGTACCGACTATGTTGACATATGTCGAAAAGGTGGCAGACTCGGCACCGGAGAAGTTCTTCGATATATGTCACACAAGTGGAGGTAGTCATGTCCCGCATCCAACTCGCCCTGAACGTCGACGACATCGACCGGGCCGTGCAGTTCTACTCGACCCTCTTCGCCGCCGAGCCCGCCAAGCGCAAGCCCGGCTACGCCAACTTCGCCATCGACGAACCGCCGCTGAAACTCGTGCTGATCGAGAACCCCGGCCACGGCGGCAGTGTCAACCACCTCGGTGTCGAGGTCGAGAATTCCGGCCAGGTGCACGCCGAGATCACGCGCCTCTCGGAAGCGGGATTGTTCACCGAAGAGCAGATGGCCACCACCTGTTGCTTCGCCACCCAGGACAAGGTCTGGGTCGCCGGCCCGGACGCCGAACGCTGGGAGGTCTACACCGTCCTCGCCGACAGCGACACCTTCGGCGCCGCCCCCGCCGGTGCGGCCGGGCTCACCGACGCCGAAGCGGTTCAGGCATGCTGCGGCACCGTCGAGGAAGCCGCCGCCGAAGGTGCTTGCTGCGGCTCGACCGCGAAGAAAGCGGCGGTCGCCTCCGGCGCCACCTGCTGCAACTGATCCGGCACGGGGCACGGGTTCACCAAGTGTTCGCTTGCCCGTGGATTCGATATATATCAATATCGATGAGTGTCGAAATCGAAGTTGCCGCTGATCGGCGTGACCTCACCGTCGTGTGAGGTCACGCCCCTGGTCCGTCGACCGCTGACCACCGGCGCCGCCACGGAGCTGGCGGGCATTTTCAAAGCACTGTCGGATCCGGTCCGGTTGCGGCTGCTGTCGATGGTCGCCAGCCGCGCGGGGCAGGAGGCCTGCGTCTGCGAACTCGCGGAGGGCTTCGATGTCGGCCAGCCCACCATTTCCCACCACCTGAAAGTGCTGCGCGAAGCTGGGCTGCTCAGCAGTGAGCGACGCGGATCGTGGGTGTACTACCGCGTCGAACCCGCCGCGCTGCGGCAGCTGTCCCAGCTATTGGATATCGCCGCTCCCGAAGCGGCGGCGCGATGACCGAGCTGACGCGCAGGCTGCTGGCCGAATACCTCGGCACCGCACTACTGGTCACCGTCGTGGTCGGCTCCGGCATCGCCGCCCAGCAGCTGTCGCCGAACGACATCGGCGTGCAATTGCTCGAGAACTCGACCGCGACCATGCTCGGGCTCGCGGTGTTGATCCTGGTCTTCGGGCCTGTCTCGGGCGCCCATCTCAACCCGGTCGTCTCGCTCGCGGACTGGCTACTGGGTCGCCGCCACGGGACCGGTCTACCTCGCGGAGATCTCGCCGGTTACATCGCCGCCCAGCTCGCAGGCGGCAGCACGGGCGCGATCCTGGCGAACCTCATGTTCGACCGGCCCGCGGTGCAGATCTCGACGCAGCACCGCGTCACCGGCGGCCATCTCCTCGCCGAAGTGATCGCCACCGCCGGACTCGTCGCGGTCGTCTTCGCTCTCGCGCGATCCGGGCGCGCCGCGCTGTCGGCGGCCGCGGTCGCCGCTTACATCGGGGCGGCCTACTGGTTCACCAGCTCCACTTCTTTCGCCAACCCCGCCGTGACCGTCGGCCGCGTCTTCTCCGACACCTTCGCGGGAATCGCCCCCGCCTCCGCACCCGGCTACATCGCAGCCCAGATCATCGGCGCGCTCATCGGCCTCGCACTGGTCACCGTCCTCTACCCGGCCACCACGGCCGCAGCCGCCGAAAACGCCGTCGTCCCCGGCCACACCACCGCAACCCACTGAAAGACACCGAGCCGAATGTCGATCAAACCAACCGTGCTATTCGTGTGCGTCCACAACGCGGGGCGTTCCCAAATGGCCGCCGCCTTGCTCGCTCACCTCGCGCACGACCGGGTCGAAGTCCGCTCGGCGGGCTCCGCGCCCGCCGACCGCATCAATCCCGTCGTCGCCGATGTCATGCGCGAGATGGGCATCGATATCACCGACCGGAAACCGAAGATCCTCACCCCCGAAGCCGTCGAATCCTCCGATGTCGTCATCACCATGGGTTGCGGTGACGCCTGCCCCTACTATCCGGGAAAACGTTATCTCGATTGGAAACTCGACGACCCCGCCGGACAAGATCACGACACCGTGCGTGCCATCCGCCACCAGATCGAACGACATGTACGGACCCTGCTCGCCGACCTCGCGATAGCGACGACGTGACGTAGCCCGCCGCATATCGGAACCCCAGGCGCATTTTTCACAGAGAAAGCCGGGTGGGTTCGTGACCCGCCCGGCTCGTGTAGATACTTGGAATTCGGTCCTCCGTATCGATCAGAACGGCGTGAAGAAGAAGCCGAACCACGCACCGACGGCTGCGCCGACCACGCAACCGATGACGGCGCCGACGATGAAGAACCAGATGCCGATGGCAATGCCGATCGCGCAACCGATCGCCGCGCCCAACACGGCACCGCCGAACAGGGCGTCGTGCATCAGGCCCTGCACCTCGGGTGCGACCGCGCCGGGTGACGGCACGCCGGCCGCCGGTGTCAGTGTCAGCGTCCTAGCCGACGGATCGAGCGTTGGTATGACGCTGAAATTCTGACCGGTCTCCATACGTAGTGTCGTCGGGATCGCACCGACGATCGCGCCCTCGTCGGAGAGCACGTTGACCGCTGCCGGTGTGACCTCGAAACGTCCCGAAGCCAGATCGACGGTAGCGGTGCGGTGATCCGCCGCCAGCGTTGTCGTGTAGGAGATAGGCCCATCCACCCCGTTCATCGTGAGGTCTGCCAGGGTGCCCTCACCGTGTGCTGTGGCCATTGCTATCCCCGTTGACGCGACGGCCAACAGGGCGGTAGCCACCAATTTCTTGATAAACATTTGGAAGTCCAATCATCGGACGATGTTGTTGGATTTCCCCCGGACGGGCGACAGTGACCGTCGGGTATAATCTTTCACCCTCAACCTGAGCAGTGTCGATAGTGTCGGGTATGAGAAATTTTCGTATTCGCGGTCGGATTTTTCCCCTAAACATCGACGTTGCGGCCCCCCTTCGCTCGCTACTCGGCGGCATCGAACCGGCGAAGCTCTACCGCGCGCAAGCACTTTGATTCTTACTCAGAAGAATCGACCGATGACCGGGTCGGAAATGAATACTCCTCCCGGGACGACGCCGCAGCCCCGGCCCCGGCGCTGGGGCCGGGGCCGGGGCGAAAAGGCTACTTCTGGGGTTCGGGTGCCTTGGGCATGGGCGAATTGATCGTGCTGAAGTACATGATCGCCGCGCCGACGGCGACCGGGGCCGTCACGAGGATCTGGCCCGCGACCGTGCCGAGGGCGCCGACGGCGACGATGCCGCCGAGGCAGCCGACGGCGGCGGCCGGGATGAACGGGCCGAACATGCCGACGATGGTGGCGGCGGCGACGGTCGCTCCGGCGATGCCGCCGAGGATGCAGCCGACCGAGGCGCCGCCGATACCGCCGACCAGCGTGCCGATGGTGGCGCCCATGCCGACCGTGCTGGTCAAACGGGACCAGGCGGCCTGCTCACGGTCGTACTCGGTCTTCCACGGCGCCTTGTCCTCGAACGGCAGGGCCACCGGCTTGTAGGTCGCGTGCGCCAGGTCGAACTGTGGCGTCAGCGTCGCGGTGCGCTCGGAGATCTCGGCGGCGATGGGGAATTCGAACTCGTCGAGGTGGAAGGTCAACGGCGCGCCCGCGACGACGGTGCCGTCGGCGGCCTTCAGCTTCAGCACCTGGTCCTCGACCACCAGCGAGCCGGAATCGGTGGTGATGATGCTGGAGGTCTCGGTGGCGTGTGCGGTGAAGCCGACACCCCCGGCGGCGGTCTCGGTAGGTGTGGACTCCGCGGACGTGGGCTCCGTCGACGTGGCCTCCGCGGACACGGTGTCCGCGGGAACGGCGGGCGCGGCGGAACTCGTGCCCGCGCAGATGCTCACGGCAGCCGTCGTGAACGCGGCGGCCAGGGCGAGTTTCGTGATGTGCATGGAAATCCTTGGTTTCGGAGGCATGGCGAAGCGACGGCCATACCTTGTGAGGTTCGGTAGGTCGTGGAAGAACGGGCGTTCGCCCGTGGATATGTGGGATCTACGCGGTGGCGCGCCTGCGTCCGGCGACGCCGATCAGCACATCGATTACCAGGAAGACGAGCAGGCTCAATCCGACCAGCGGGACGAACCACCCCACCACCAGCGCGGCGGCCGCCAGCGGGATGACCAGCCACAGCGAGGACTTGCGCAACGCGCCGCGTCGCGGAGCCCGGCCGAGGACGAACCGGCCCGCATCCCGGGTCGGCCGTCTGCGCCACCACATCAGGTAGCCGCGCACGATCACGGTGATCAGGCCGATCATCGCCGCGAGCAGCAACAACTGATTGAGCAGCCCGAACATCAGCCCCATGTGGAACTGGATGCCCCAGTTGGTGAGCTTGGCCATCAGCGGCCACTCGGCGTAGGGCAGTCGATCGGTGACCGCGCCGGTCGCGCCGTCGACAGCCACCGAGTCGACGGTGTAGACGCCGGGCATCCGGCGTTCCTTCACCGCGAACGCCTTGCCCGGCGCGGCCGGGACGGCGATCTCGGCCGCCTGCGTGATGCCTTCGGCGCGGGCGCTCGCGTACACCCGATCCAGCTGGGCGATCCGGTCGGCCGGGTCGGCGGGCGCGTGCTCCGCGTGGCCGCCGCCGTGGTGCTCGGAGCCCGAATCATGCTCGGACGCAACGGCTCCGGGCAAGGCGGTGCCGACCGCGGGTGTGGTCCAGCTGAGCTGCTCACGCAATTCGGTGATGTTCTCGCCCGCGTAGGTCGACCAGGTCATGCCGGTGGCCGACAGCAGCAGCGCGAGCGGAAGCACCCACATCCCGACCGCGCCGTGCCAGTTCAGGGTGCGGCCCCGCGCGCGCTGTGAGCGATCGGCCGCCCAGAGCCATCCCCAGCCGTCGCGGGCCCGGCGGCCCCGCACCCGGCGCACCCAGATGACCAGACCGGCCAGCGCGACGATCCACAGCCAGGACGCGGCGAGCTCGCTGTAGAGCCGGCCGGGCTCGCCCAGATGCAGGTCGCGGTGCAACCGATCGATCCAGGTGCGCATCGGCAGCGCCCCCGAACTGCCGTACACGACGGCGTCGCCCACCGGCTGCGCGGTGTACGGGTTCACGAACACCGCCCGCCGCTCGGATTCGCCCAGCGACGGGTCGCTGAACAGCACGCGGGTGGTGTCTTCGGCGCCCGCGGCCGGGGCGACCGCGACGAGTGGCAGGTCCGGCCGGACGGCCACGGCCGCGCCGACCTGCTCCGACAGCGGCTTCGGTGTTCCGGCCTGCGTGACCGTCAGCAGATCACGCGACGCGATCGACTCCAGAGTCGGCGAGATGGCGTAGAGCGCGCCGGTGACGGCCGCTATCAAGATGAACGGCCCGACGAACACTCCTGCGTAGAAGTGCAGCCGCATGGCCAGCGCGTACAAGCTGTTGCGCGCGGTGGCCCGGCGGGCGGCGGCGGGGGAGTCCGACGGCTCCGGCAAGTCGGCGTCGGAAGTGATGGTTTCTGTTGTACTCACGGTTGTTTCGTTTCTCACGGCGGGAACCCCGGACGGGCGCACACCGCTTCCCGGTGGCCGTGGACAAGCGGCCACTACGGCGACAGCGCGTACCTCGCGGACGCTGGTCGCGGAACTACGTGAAGCGGCGACCTTTCGGCCGACGGTGAACGCGCTCATCAGAGGAAACGTGATCGCACCGCGGCTCGGAAGGATGGTTCGCGACCCGGACGGCACATCGCGGCGGCACGCTCAGGTATGGGCACGAGAGTGCGCGGCGATATCGTGCTGCACGGGAAAGACCGTGACGTGAGCGGTACTCGCGCCACGGCGCCACGTGCACCGGGTGGGGGAGGGAATCAGAGAACGACCGCGAAGGGCGGAGCCCGCGTGCGCAACGCCTCCGCGGCGAACACGCGCAGGACGACCCGGTCGCGGTGGAGCGTCCGCAGAGGGGCGCGGTCCGCGACGACGGACGGGGTGTGGCGCAGCGGGAGCACGCGGCGCAGCACCGCGGTCCCGATCCGGTACGCGGCTTCCGCACCGCGGATCACGATCGCCGCCGCGAAGGCCGCGCACAGGTGGGCGGCGAGCATGGCCGGAGTCAGCTGGGCATCACCGTGATGCAGGTGCCCCGAGTTGATCCCCATGGTGAAGTGCCCGAGCAGCTGCCCGGCGATCAGCGCCGCGATCAGCCCGGACGACGTCTCGCGCAACGGGGCCAGGTTCGCCACCAGCGCCCCGATCACGGCGGACGCGGCGGCGAGAAGCGCCACCGCGGTGGTATCCGGCAGCATGCCGCCGGAAGCCCAGCCGTGCGCCGCTACGGAAATGGCCCCCGAGATCGCACCGGCCGAACCACCGCGCAGTCGCGCGACGGCGCCGCGACGTCCCGCGGCGGACCGGTCGAACTCATAACTCACCCGCTGATGATAGCCGACCGATTGCAGGCGCCCGACCGCATCGGCAGGCCTACCCCGGAAGGCTCGGCCCGCGCGCCGATCAGCCCGCCTCGACCTCCATCTCGATCAGCGGCTTGCGCAGCAGCTTGCCGGTCGCATTGCGGGGCAGTTCGTCGAGGAAGACCACCTCGCGCGGGACCTTGTAGCGGGCGAGGTTCGCCTTGACGTAGTCCTTGATCTCCTGCGGGTCGCGCTTGGAGTCGGGGCCGGGAACGACGAAGGCGCGCAGCCGCTTGCCGAACTCACGGTCGTCCACGCCGACGACCGCGGCTTCGAAGATGTCGTCGCGGCCCGCGATGAGGTTCTCCACCTCGAGCGGGAAGACGTTCTCGCCGCCGGAGACGATCATGTCGTCGTCGCGGCCGTCGATGTAGAGCAGGCCGTCGGAGTCGAAATGTCCCACGTCGCCGCTGGACATCATGCCGTCGACGACCTCCTTGGTGCGGCCGTCGGTGTAGCCGGTGAAGGCGAAACCGTTGTCCACGAAGATGGTTCCGGTGACGTTCGGCTCGGTGATCGGCTTGCGGTTCTCGTCGAGCAGCACGATCCGGATGCCGACCGGCGCCTTGCCCGCGGTGGTCGGCGCCTTGCGCAGATCCTCGGGGGTGGCGACCGTCATGACGGCGCACTCGGTGGAGCCGTACAGGTTGTAGAGGCTGTCGTTGAAGTGGTCGAGCGTGCGGGTCACCACGTCGGGCGCGATGGCCGAGCCCGCCGCGAAGATCACCTTGACGCTGCTGACGTCGTACTTCGCCAGTACGTCGGCATCCAGGTCGAGGATGCGTTGCAGCATGGTCGGGACCACGACCAGCGAATCCGCTTTGTAGGTCTGGATATTCGCCAGCGTCTGCTCGGGATTGAAACGGCGCTGCTGGAAGACCACCCGATTGCCCAGCGCCAGACCGAGCGTGAACTGGGACAGGCCGGTGCCGTGGAAGATCGGCGCCGCCATGAGCATTGTGCCGTTGTTCGGCAGCGGCACTCGGTCGATGAACTGAGCCGAGGCGAAGGGGCTGACCCGGTCGCGTGGCGCGCCCTTGGGGGTGCCGGTCGTGCCGCTGGTCAGGATGACTATGCCGCCCGGCTTGGCGGGCGCGGGCAGCGCTGCGCCGGACTGCCCGGTGATCAGCGAGTCGATGGTCGGTATCGCGGGATCGGCGTTGTCCTTCTCGTCCACCCAGGTGAGGATGCGCGGGATCGCGGCGGGGATGGCGCTCATCAGGTCGATGAACTCGCTGTCGTGCAGCACCGCCTTGACGTTCTCCCGCTCGGCCACGTCGGCGAATTGCGGCTTGGCGAACCCGGTGTTCATCAGCACCCCGCGCACGCCGAGCTTGCCGGTGGCCAGCAGGCTCAGCACCATGCCGCGGTGGTCGCGGGCCAAAATCGCCACCACGTCACCGGGATTGATGCCTTTGTTCTGCAATCCGCGGGCCAGGGCGTTGGACTGCTCGTTGAGCTGGCCGAAGGTCAGCTCCCCGCCTTCGTCGACGATGGCCACGGCGTGCGGCCTGGTCTGCGCGGCGTGCATGACGACCCCGGCGAACGGGCCGAACTTCAAGATATTGAACGCCGACCGCGCCGCGTGGTCGGGGCGCAGCGGATTGAACAGCCGCCGCTTGACCATCACGTTCACGCCAAGGGCCAGATCGCCCGCCTTGCGGGCGGTGCCGCCCAGCGCGGGGAGGGAAAGAGACATCGACGACAACCTTCCGGCGGTGTCACCCGGTGGTCCTCCGGGTGGTGCGGACCGCAATTTCGATACCCAGTGCTGGCGCTAACAGTAGCAAGCTCGTGTAACCGGCTGTGTCATGTATCTCAGCGGGTGCTACCCGCTGGTAGCGGGCCGGGCGGAAAAGCCCGGCCCGCTGCGGATCAGGCCTGGACCTCGTAGTCCACCAGCACGCGGCGCAGCAGCTTGCCGGTCGCGTTGCGCGGCAGGTCGTCGAGGAAGACCACCTCGCGCGGCACCTTGTACCGCGCCAGGTTGTTCTTCACGTACGCCTTGATCTCCTCGCCGTCGGGGGAGTGGCCCGGCTCGGGAACGACGAAAGCGCGCAGGCGCTTTCCGAACTCCACGTCGTCCACGCCGACCACCGCCACGTCGAAGACGTCGGGCCGCTCCAGCAGCAGGTTCTCCACCTCCTGCGGGAAGACGTTCTCGCCGCCGGACACGATCATGTCGTCGTCGCGGCCGTCCACCATGAGCAGGCCGTTCTCGTCGAAGTGGCCGACGTCGCCGCTGGACATGTAGCCGTCGATGATCTGCTTGTGCCTGCCGTCGGTGTAGCCCTCGAACGGCGCGCCGCTGCGGATGAAGATCCGCCCCGTGGTGTCGATGGCGGTGACGCGCTGGTCGTTCTCGTCGTAGAGCCGCACTTCACAGGTGATCGGCGCGCGCCCGACGGTGCCGGGCGCGAGTGCGAGATCCTCCGGATTCGCCACGGTCGCCACGGCGCACTCGGTGGAGCCGTAGAGGTTGTAGAGCACCGGGCCGAACGCCTCGGTGGCCTTGATGGTGAGTTCGGGCGACAGCGCCGAACCGGCCAGCACGATCGCCTTCAGCGAGGACGTGTCGTACTTCGCCCGGATCGCCGGATCGAGCTCGACCATCCGGTGCAGCATCGTGGGCACCGCCACCAGCATGTCGGCCTTGTGCTCGGCGACCAGGGCGAGCGTCGCCTCGGCGTCGAACCGGCGGCGCACCACCACCTTGTTGGACAGGGCCGCGCCGACCAGCCAGGTGGCCAGGCCGGTGCTGTGGAAGATCGGCGAGACGATCACCTGGGTGCCGCGCTGCGGGAACGGGATGCGATCGACCATCTGCGCGGTGGACAGCGGAGTGACCTTGGTGCGCGGCGCGCCCTTCGGCAGGCCGGTGGTGCCACTGGTCAGGATGATGAAGCCACCGGGCTTGCTCGGCGCGGGCAGCGGATCGGCGGAGTTGGCGGCGACCAGATCATCGAGGGTCTGCGCGCCCTCGGGCAGCGCGGTGCCCTCGTCGACCCAGGTGAGGTAGCGCGGCAGGTCGGTGGGCAGCGCGTCGAGCAGGCCGAGGAACTCACTGTCGTGCAGCACCGCCCTGACCTTCTCGCGCTCGCACACCTCCGCGAACTGCGGCTTGGCGAACCCGGTGTTCATCAGTGCCACGCGCACGCCGAGCTTGCCCGCGGCGGCCATGGCGATGATCAGGCCGCGGTGGTCGCGCGCGAGCAGGCCGATCACCATGCCCTCGGTGATGCCCGCCGCCTGCAAGCCGCGGGCGACGGCCGTCGACCGGTCGTCCAGTTCGCGGTAGGTCAGGGCGCCTGCCTCGTCCACGATGCCGGGCGCGTCCGGCGCCACCCGCGCGGAGTGCCTGATCAAGGTGGCCTGGGGGCCGAGGATGCGCGATTCCTTCATCGTCCGCAGCGTTTCCAGTGGCTTCCGGGGATCGGTGACACCCCGGGAGCGCAGCACACCCAGTGCCTTCACGGCCTCCAGCGTGTGGGCCAAGTTCATGTCGAATTACCTCCACAAAACCCTCGCGTCGGTCCTCGACCTAGCGAACCGGTACGGCGTGTTGACTTGCCACCGTAGCAGTGCGGAGTGTGACAGGTCACAATTGAACCGGACAAATCAGTCTCGGATCGGTGGCGTCCGCCGCTGGTAGGAGCGGTGTGCCGCCCGATTCCGGGTTTCGGCCAGTGGCTACCGGCGGGTAGCGATACCCTCGCAACGTCCCGAGCCCGCTCGAAGGGAGATGCGGCCGATGTCCGATCCGCAGGACCGCAAACCGTTCATCGACGTTCCCGGCGATCTGCCCGGCATCCGGAGTCTGTTCGCGTTCAAACCCGAAACCGGCGCGGCGCTGAGCGAGTTCGCGCAAACCTTGTTGCGTGGGTCGTCTCCGCTGACGCCGGGGGAGCGCGAGACGATCGCCGCGTACGTGTCCTCGCGCAACGAGACCTATTTCTGCACACAGTCGCACGCGGCGACGGCGGCGGTGCTGGTGGACGGCGGGCGCGACGTGATCGATGCCGTCATCGAAGACGTGGAGTCCGCCGCGATCGATCCGAAACTCCGTGCACTGCTGCGGATCGCGGACAAGGTGCGGCAGTCCGGGCTGGCGGTGACCCCCGAGGACGTCGAGCAGGCGCGCGTGGCGGGTGCGAAAGACGAGGACATCCACGACGCGGTACTGGTAGCGGCCGCGTTCTGCATGTTCAACCGCTACGTCGACGGCCTCGCCACGATCGCGCCCCGGGAACGCGCGGCCTACGAGCAGATGGGCGCGGTGCTCGCCACGGCCGGATACGTCGCCGCCGGGGCGGCGCCCGGATCAGCGCCTGGCGCTGGCGAGGGCGACCAGTAGCGGAACCACCCTGGCGGCCGGGACCTCGAACCGGCCGCGGCCCGCGGTGTGCAGCCAACCCACCGCGGCCAGCTGCCGCAGATGGTGATAGATCTGGCCGGAGTCGCCGACACCGTCCACCCCGGCGAGTTCGGCCGCGGTTCTGCGCCCGCCCATGATCTCGCGCAGCAGACGCAGCCGGACCGGGCTGCCCAGTGCGGCAAGGCATTCGGCGGTCTCGGCCCAGTCGTCCTCGATGAGGTCGCCGGTGGTGAACCTGGCCTGCCATGCGCGCTGCTGGTCGTTGGGCAGGCGGACCGACCCGGCGAAGACGACGCCGCCGTTGGGCTCGTCGGCCGCCGCGAACTCCTCCTGTAGGCGAGCCACCGCCCACTCCGCGGTGACCGGAGGAAGGCTCTCCGGCCGTACGTTCTCTTCCAGCGCGCTGAGCCGCCGCTCCAGCTCGGCGACTCGGTCTTCCAGACTCACGAATCCAAAAGTTACGGAAGTACGTATTCTCCGACAAACCGAGGGCTCCGGTCCCGCGGGCGGCGGGAGCCGGAGCCCGCGAGTTCAGTTGTAGACGGCGCCGAACGACGGGACCGAGATCGTGCCCAGCCGGTAGGCGTACCCGTCCGGGTTCTCGTCGCTCACCGGCACCGACCAGCGGTGCCACAGCGATCCGTACACCGCGGCGACGACCGGGCCCGCGCCGGTGTCCAGGGCGCGGGTGCGAATGGTGGTGTCCACCGGAACATCGTTGTGCTCGTAGAGAAGTTCGGTGCCGCTGCGTCCGTTGGCCAGGTTGACCCACAGCACTTCGAGCTTCGCGCCGCCCTGGTTCGGCGAGATGGTGCCCGGTCCGCCGAAGAACCCGAGACGGAATCCGTCGACCCCGAGGGCGATTCCCGATCCGTATACGCCGGGCCCCTCTCCTCGTCCGATATCCGACTGCGCGGGAATCTGGAACGGTTGCGCGGGCAAGGCCACCTGCTCGGCCTCGGCCGGCTGCCCGGAGGCGATCAGCCGATCCACCGCCTGCTCGGCTGCCGCGTTCCCGACGGCGGCGGCACGCAGCTGCTGCGCGGCGGCAGTCCAGTCCACCGTGGCAGGCCGCGCGGCGGCATGCCCGGCGAAGGGCGCTACCAGCACCGCGGAGGCGGCGAAGGCGGTAGCGAGGCGACGCGTAAGACTCAGTCGTTGCATAACCAGTTCTCCTCGAAGTTTTCTGGTACAGCTCGAGTGAAATACGTCCGCTGATTCGTCGATCCAGCGACTCAGGGCGATAGGCTGCCTGGTCGGTGCGCCGCCTGTCCAGGGGTGAGCGCCGAATGGCGTGATCGTGTCGTCGACTCATCGACGCAGCGGCGTGCTCGTCAGCGGGGCCGAGCGCGAGGGATCATAGGGCGCAGCGGTTTCCACGCCGCGCGAGCCTCTGCGAAACGGGTCGCCGAGGGCGTTCGGATGCCCGCTCGTGGACATCATGGCGTCAACCGATGTCGCTGCCGACCGGGGGCCTGCGGGGGCGCATGGTCGATAAACCGTTCAGTATGGTCTGGCCGAGGGTAGTGTGGGTTTCGAGGCGACCGCCGAATCCGCGGCGTTGGTGACCGTATCTGTACGGTGCGCCACCCAATCGGGCGTCATCGATCGCGAATGAGCGGAGAATCCAGAGAAATGCATCGAAGTAACCGGTCACCTTTGTTCAGCCATCCGAGTGAGCCCGCCGAGGTCGGCGCGCCTACGGCCGGCGTTCCCATGCCCGTATTCAGCGACGTCGTCGCCGCGACGCCGTCCGCGGCGACCGACGAAGCGGGACCGGTCGACTCCGGCGGCGATTAGTGCATCCCGCCGGCAGGGTTTGGGACCTGGGTTACGCCGCCGGTTGGCGGCTGGTGCGCGCCCTGCCGGAATCGCTGGCCGTCCGCCTCTTCGACGCGGGCGCCGAACGCGCGGCCCGCGACGGTGGACCGAACCAGTTGCGCCGCAATCTCTCCCGTGTCCTGGGCACCGCACCGGACGAGGTGCCGCATACGCTGGTCCGGGCGAGCCTGCGCTCCTATGCCCGGTACTGGCGCGAAGCCTTTCGGCTGCCGTCGATGGACCCGGTGCGACTGGCCGACACCATCGAATCCTCGGCGACCGGGCTGGAACACATCCACCAGGCGGTCGAACGCGGCACCGGCGCGGTGCTCGCCCTGCCGCACAGCGGTAATTGGGACCTGGCCGGAGTCTGGCTGGTGCAGCGCGTCGGCTCACCGACTGTGGTCGCGGAGCGGCTCGCGCCGGAATCATTGTTCCGGCGCTTCGTCCGTTTCCGTGAACGTCTGGGTTTCGAGATCATCCCGCTCACCGGCACCGCGACGCCGCCGTTCCCGCAGCTGCTCGCCAGGATCCGGCAGGGACGGATAGTCGGACTGCTCGGTGAACGCGACCTGTCCGGCACGGGCGTACCGGTCACTTTCTTCGGTGAGCCCGCTCGGCTGCCCGCCGGTCCGGCCCGGTTGGCGATCGACACCGGCGCGCCACTGCTCCCCGTGCACTGCTGGTTCACCCCGGACGGTTGGGGAGTCCACGTGGATCCCCCGCTCGACACCAGCCGTGGAGTAGGCGAGACCACCCAGGCGCTGGCCGATCGCTTCGCCGCCGGTATCGCCGCCCACCCCGCCGACTGGCACATGCTCCAGCCCCTCTGGACGGCCGACCTCACCGCCGCCCAGCTCGCGCGCCGGAGTGCCGCCCCGCCGGACTGAACGCCATCAGCCTCGCCCAGCGCCGCATAGATGACGACGACGGCATCCGTATCCACAGCCCGGTCACCGGCCAGCCCTCCGACACCATGCGACTGGTCGGACGCAATGGCACCAGCCTGACCCTTTTGGTGATCCCCGCCGACACCGAACCCCGGATCGCCGACCGACGCATGCGACAAGCAGCGGGACAAGCGGCCGACCGTGAATCCTCCACCGGAGCGCCGCATCGCGACATCCAAGACGGCGAGCGAACCCGATCCTGAGATGCCTCAGTCGCCGGGCAACCCCCACGCGAATCCAGCGGCGATCACGAAACAACTGACGATCGAAATGAGAACAATGCTCCACATGTGCGCGAAGAATACGGAACATCCGGTCCGGAAGCCATAGCCGCCTGATCACCAAATCTGTTCGGTGGACACGTCATTCGTATTGCTAGATGGCCTGGAAACGAAAAATCCGGTGCGAGTCCGAGAAGCTCGCACCGGATTTCGCTACCCGGATCGTCTAAGCCGGTATCACTTCAGCTCGGCGCTGGTCTTACCGAGGACGCGGCGGGCGACGATCAGCTGCTGGATCTGCTGGGTGCCTTCGAAGATGTCCAGGATCTTGCGGCCGGATACGGCTGACTTGGTGACATCTCGCGAAAACCGCTCCTGAGCTGCATGTACCGTCTCGTGGGTTCTCGCGCGTTCTGACCTGTTTTTGGTGTCCCACGGCCTGTAGACGGCCTGTAGACGGCACCACACGTTGGCCCTGCTGGGTGGTGGCCTGTACACAACGGCGGGCTGGCTGCGCCTGCCCCTATCAGCCTGCCTTTCGCGCGTAGAGGCTCCGGGGTCAAGAGTGGCGAAGCCATCACGTAGTGACGCCATAGGCGCTCTTGACGCTGGAGGGGCGCGGGAACACAATGCAGGCCACCACCCAGTAGGGCCACGCGGCCGAAGGTCGCGCCTATTTGGCGAGGACTGGTCGTACCTTCCGGCTATGGTGCAGCTGGTTGGATAGCAGGGTCGGCCCCTACGAATGGAGCGTTCGCCTTGAGTGTTGCCCCAGAGGAAAATGCCCTTCCCTTGGTGAATATTGAGGATGTCCCGCACGTCGAAGAGCTCTACAAGTTCTTGGGGATCCGTGAGGACATGACGTTTGTCGCCGAGGCGTTCGACCAGGTCGCCACCCTGATGCAGGAGGAGCCGCAACCCGATCCGAGTCAAGATGAGTCGCGAAAGGACAAGCGTTGGGTCCTGCAGCAAGCGTTGTTCTCGGCTGCGGTGATCGCCTACGCCCGATGCTTCGGCAGTGGCGTACGCGGAAAGCTGGAATCCGCTGCGCTTGATCAACTGCCTCAGAACGAGCCTGGAGCTGCTCGGCAGCTGCACAGATTTGTCTGCGACCTGCGGGACAAGCACGTCGCGCATTCTGTGAGCCCTTTCGAGGCAGTGATGGTTGGGGGGTTGTGCCACGCGGGGGAGAGCGGCCAGCAAGATCCGGTCGCGGGCGTCGGCTGGCTGACTATCAGGGGTCTACCGGCTGGTGTCGAGTTGGCGATCGGGCTTAGGGACCTTGCCCGCTGCTGGGTCAACTACCTGGAGGAGCAGATCAAGCTCGTTCAAGAGCAAGTCCTCGAAGAGCTGAAGCGCGAGGGTCCTGCCGCAATGGCCCAGCGGCCTGGCATCCAGTACACAATTCCCTCTGCCGATGCCGCAGGTATTGCCCGTCGCTTCGGGCGGGGTATCGGACCGTTCTGACAGCAGTGTTGGCTTTGGTGACCACAGCCGGTTGACTGGCACATCGCAGCACGGACTGCACTCGACTGCGGGAGGTCAGTCGGGTACGGCTGTCGGCGTGCCCAGCACTGCGAGGACGTTGAGAAAGCGGCCAGATAGGAACAGGGCACGTTCTGCCACGTCGCCAAACGCGGGGCAACGCACCGACGCGCCCGCCTGCCGCAGCTTGCGGAGGCCGGCGGTTGCGCGTCGCGGCGCGGTGCGCCGCGTAGGCGGCGCGCCAGCGCCGCCCTTGATCCTGTATGGCGAAATTCGGCAACAACTCGCACAAGCACGGGCGAAGCTAGCTAGAGGTGAATCACGGCGACCGTTTTGTCGTCGTGGCGCTTCGCGCGTGGTCGCTGCTGGCCGTGAGGGTCGTCGTCTGCTTCCCAACGATGAGCGCGGGCAAGAATCGCGGCCAGCCCGAAGGAATCTAGGCGTGCAACGTCAAGCCACGTAATACCAAGTGGCGCAAGCATCTCAGCCGCTCCATCGGTGGCAAGGGCGGCCCAACTGACTTGCGATCTTGGGTAGCTTGCAGCAAGTGCGTGAGTCGCCGCGCGGGGATCGGCCTCGGCGATCCAGTAGCCGCCATGCCGGTTGCGGCTGAGCCGTTCCTTTCTCTGTAGTTCCGCGAGGATGGCTCGATGTTCGGCGTCGTACCCTGCACCTGACTCCAGGCGGCTCCGGTAGAGCCTGGACTCAGGTAAGTCGAGCTGCGCAAGACGGTCGTCGACTACGACGTCGTACGTGCCTTCTGGCGTTCCTACGACGGCGGTCGAATCTCCGAGCACCAGAGTCTCAACGGTTTCTCGGTTGATTCGAAGCATTGCGACAGTGCTTGAAGGGGCAGAGCCAGGATGCAAGTTGAGTCGTACTGTTGTGGCCGCGATGGCGCTTGACAGGACGGATGGCAAGTCACGGTTCTCGCCCCGAAGGTGGTGGGCTAACTCCTCGCTGAGTGTGTCTACGTACGTCGCGGCGGGCACGCCATCGGCCGCGAAGCACGAGGCCCCATCAAGGACGGCGACTGAATCGTCGGTGGTGACGATTCGATCATCGCCGGACTGGGCGGGAAGTTGGGCTGCGGCAACCTGCATAACTGTCAGCCTTCGGGACGGTAGGGGCCGACAATGAGGCGGCTGCCGGTGATGGTGAAGTTTGTGTCGAAGTCCGCTTCGACAACGCCGCAGACAAATCGAAGAGACGGGTTGAACAGGGTCGCGAGATTGTGATCGAGCCAGTGCGCGACTCCGAGCGATCCGACGCTGGTGATACCAGCGATGTGGATGATCACTCGGTCTTCGTCGGCTCGGCGCGAGAAGTAGCCGATGTCGGTGAGCGTGGTCCCGTCTCGGCGGAAGGGTGATTGGTGGCGCGTACCAGTGTGCGCATCGGTGATCCACCAACCTTCTTCTGTGCGCTCGAAGTCGAGCAAAGGATCGCCTTCGAGGAGTCGCCGCGCAACAGGTGCGGACTTGGGGCCGCAGATGACCACCGTGTCGCCTTGCGGCACCTCGGCGGTGTCTGGATCGATCGCGAATCGACTAGATGCCAGCGACAGCCGTGTGAGAGTCGCTTCGAGCGCCTCCTGTGTTGCCTGATCGGAGGCGTCGAAGAAGGGGCGTTCGCGTCCTTCCTCGAAGCCGAAACGGCGAGGGATTCCGACTGCCACGGGACCGACACCGAAGAACGCCCGCTCGGGCTTCGGTGCGGTGGTGCGGATCTGGCTGATACGGCCCTTTGTGAGCCCGAGTAGTTCTGCAATCTCGGTGTAGCTCATCCCCCGCTCGCGATGCGCTTCCTCAATGGCCGCTTTGCGCAACCGCGCAAGCTCTGTGGCGCGCTGCTGGTAGACGGTCATGAGGTCGGTCGCCCTCTGTCCACGCCGGATGGGGTCCGGATCGTTCCGCACCTGGTCGAAGTCATCGGGGGTTGCCACGAGTGTGAGTTTAGAGGGTCTTGACTCGTGGGGCTGACTGACGTAGCCTGAGTTTATCCCCCCTAAACCGATCCGAGCGTTTCGCATCTATTGAGTTTAGAGGGTGTAAACGAGTCGAGCTACTACCAACGAGGAGATTGAGCAATGGCATTGAAGGACATGTGGATTCCGACCGATTTCCGTTCGGTGTTCCCGAAGGGTGTGCTGCTGCTCGGCGACATCGAGGCGCAGACCGAGTTCAGCGAGGACCGCAACGCGCCGAAGCGTCAGGCGGTCGACTACGACCGTGATGGCAATGGCTCGGGTAAGCGCCTGTGGAAGGCGACGATCATGGACCGGGCGGGCGGCAAGGCGAACCAGGCCAGTTTCGATATCACGTTTGTTGCTGACCAGATGCCGGTTCCTTCGGAGCCGGAGGTCATGGAGGGCCTGCGTCCGATCGAGCTGGAGGGGCTGCTGCTCAAGCCTCGCGTGGTCGGTAACGGCCAGTTCAAGTCGATCGGCTTCATGATCCGCGCGACGGGGATCAAGGGCGATACCTCGGGTGCGAAGCAGGCTCCGGCCGATCCGGGTGCGGCTCGTCCGACCGGTAAGGCGGCGTGATCATGTCGTTCTTCCACACCACCGTTTCCGGTTATGACGGGATCACCGCCGAGTACCACCCCGAGCGCGAATCGACATACGGCGGCGGTGTGATCCCGGCGACGGTGTTCATCGAATTGGTCGATGCGCATGCGTATTTGAGCCTGAGCATCGAGGATGCCCGCACGCTGGCCGAAGCCCTGCCGGGTGTTCTGGCCGAGCACGATGCCGTGGTGTCCGCGTCGGCGGATAAGGCAGTGGCGTGATGTTCGGCAAGCGCGAGGACCCGAAGCGGGTGAACCTGCGTTACGTGGCGGAGACCGATCAGGTGTTCGTGTCGCTGCACTCGAACTCGGTGTATCTGGCGATGACCGCTGATGAGGCGCTGGAGTTGGCGGCGGCGTTGACGGCCACCGTCACGGCGGGGCGGGTAGGCGCGTGATGGGTGCGGCGGATCAGCAGCAGTCGGGATGGCGGCGTTGGGCTCGCTGGTCCGCCGCGGTCATCAGTATCGCGGTAGCGGCGGCGGCGTTCCGGCTGTCGTTCACCACCCTGCGCGACCTCGGGGTGCTGGCACGGATTCCGGCCGAGGATGCCTGGTTGTTCCCCTTGATCGTGGACGGCACGATCCTGCTGGCCACCGCTGGGGTGCTGGCCTCGGATGAGAAGTCCGACCGCCGGTTCTTCGCCTGGGTGCTCGGTATCGGCGCGGCGGTATCGGTGGCGGGCAACAGCATTCACGCGGTCGCTTCCGGTCACCCGCTACCGGGGTGGGCGGCGGCCCTCGTCGCGGCGGTGGCACCGGTAAGCCTGCTGGCCGACACTCACGGGCTGGCTCTGTTGTTCCGCAGGGTGCACCGCGCCCCGGCTTCCGACCCGGTGCCGGTGGTCGAGCCTGCCGCGAAGCAGACAACGCCTGAGCCTGAGCCGGAACCGGTGTCCGTCCCCGAGCCCAAGCCCGAGCCGGTGCCGGTGCCTGAGCCGGTGCGGGTGGCTGAGCTTCACCCGGTGCCGTCTGCGCCGGTCCACATTCCTGTTCGTTCCTCGCGACCGCAGCAAACCATGCTGCCGATCGCTGTCCCTGTTGGGGGTTGAGATGACTGCATTTGTTCCTGCTGTGGCGGTGGGTGTGTCGGCGCTGGTGAGCGTGCTGGCCGGTGTCGGGGTGCTGGTGGACCAGACCTCTGATACTCCGGCCCCGATCGTCCCGGCCGCTGCGTCCTCCTCGGCGGTAGCCACCACAACCGAGACTCCGGCTGCTCCGGCTCCGCGCGGGTGCGTGATGTTCTGCGAGGACGCCGGTCTCGGTCGGCCGAATACCGAGAAGGCCCCGGCGTCGTCTCCGGCTCCGGAGGGGTGTCGTCTGTTCTGCGAGCTGGAGCGCGGCTCGGAAGGGTGGGGATTCTGATGAGCGTCGCGGGAACGGTCATGCTCGCTAGCGGTATGTGCACGGGGGCCTCAGCGTTCTGGTGGCTGCGGTCACTCGCCGCATTCGGTACAGGCGTGCAACCGGCTGGTGATGCCCGTGAGGTCGCTGCGGCTGCTCCGGTCGAGCTGCGCACGGCGGTGCTGGTGGTCGCTGATCTGCGGCAGCAGCAGTACATGTTCACCGCGCTGGGGCTCGGCTCGGCCGAGAGCGGTTTCCCGACGCTGGAGGACTGGGTCTACACCGACTACGGCCTGCAAATCGACTTCCTGATGATGGCCGGGCAGACCCGCAAGGACTGGGCCGGTGAGGACGCGATAGACGCGTTCGCGCAAGTGCTGGCGGTACCGAACGTGACGGTGGTTTTCCCTGATCCGGGGGTGGTTCGTCTCCAACTGCGGGTGTTCGACACGCTCGCGGACCCGACAAGGGCGTCGGGGGTCCACAACGGCGTGGACTTGGAGGCGATCCCCGTCGGCGTGCTGGAAGACGGCGGCACCTGGTATCTGGCGCTGCTGTATAGGCATCTGTTGATCGCGGGCGGCACCAACGCCGGTAAGGGCGGGTTGGTGTGGGCGATCATCGCCGGACTCGCCCCGGCCATCGCTTCGGGTCTGGTGGAGCTGTGGGTGGCGGACCCGAAGGGCGGTATGGAGTTCGGGCGCGGCAAAGCGCTGCTGACCCGCTTCGAGTACACCGATGAGGGCATCGTCGCGATGATGGCCGACGCCGAAGCCCTCATGTTGGAACGGGCCGCGCGGTGCATGGAAGCCGGTATCGAGAAGCACGTCCCGACCGTGGATGAACCGCTGATCGTGATCATTGTGGACGAGGCGGCGGCGATGACCGCCTACGCCGAACCCGACACGACCAAGAAGTTCGACCGCCATTACGGCAAGCTGCTCACCCAGGGCCGGGCGCCGGGTATCTGCGTGATCACCTGTGTGCAGGACCCGTCGAAAGACACCCTGCCGCAACGTCAGTTGATCCCGATCCGGATCGCCCTGCGTCTGGATGAGAAGACCCAGATCGGTATGGTGCACGGCGATTCGGCCCGTGAGCGGGGCGCCCGCTGCGACGAAATTCCTTACACCACACCCGGTGTCGCCTACGTGCGTGAGGACGGAACCCCGAACATCGTGCGGGCGCGTTCGTACTTCGTCTCCCGCGAGGACATCGCCGAACTGTGCGAGCGCTACGCCCCGCGCGGTCACGGCATCGACCTCGCACCCCAAGGCGACTACAGCGACTTCGACCCCGACGACCTCGGTGACGAGTCCGAAGACGGGCCGGTGGCGGCATGAAACGCGGGTTCGTGACCGAGGTTCATGTGGTCGTGTACTGCGATACCTGCGGCGACCACTACACCGAGGGCGAGAACGAAGCGATTTGCTTCGACTCCATCACCCAGGCCATCGCGTATCTGACCGTCCATTCCGCGGGCGGTGTGGGCTGGGTCTACGACGGCGACAAGGTCACCTGCGACGGCTGCCAGGCCACTAACCGGTGCGTCGAGCACGGCCACACCTTCCCCGAGTCCTGGCGCACCACGGTGTGGGCGCTGGGCAATTCCACCCGTTCCCGCACCTGCGAGGTGTGCGGCGTCCCTGAAATCGAGGCACAGCCATGAGCAACCACCGCTACGACGACAACGTCATCGACCTGCAAGCCCGCCGCCGTTGCCAGCTCGAAGCCCGTGGCCTCGATCCGGTAGCGATCGCGGTCAACCTGCTCGCCGAGACCGGGTCGGCCCCGGCCTGGGGCAGCAGCGACGACTACGACGACTACGACGGCGGGGACTGGGCGGCATGAGCAAGACCCGACCGGCCGCACCTGAAGTCAACCCGATTGTGCAAGCCGCTTCCGACCAGGTGACCAGCCGCAAGCGGCTTCCCCGCAAGGACCTTTCCGCCCCGTGCTCGGGGCACCTGTCGCTGTTCGATCCCAAGCAAGGAGACCAGTCGTGACCACGACAACCAAGAGCGGGCAGCGTGACCCGTTCGACCTGATCGGGCTGGCCGCACTCAACCTCGTGTGGTGGGCATTCATCTCGGGCGGCGTGCTTGCCCAGTGGGCGGTGCTGTTTCCGATGTTCTCCGTCCCGGTGGTCCTCGCGTGCGCGGCCGGCCTTTTCTGGGGACCGGTCGCGGCCCTCGTGGTGGTCGGGGTGTCGGCCGCGGGGATCATCCTCTGGCGGCTGCGGCGTCCGGAGATGTTCGAGCGGTGGGTGACCCGACGGGCCCGTACCCGGTTCCTGACCTGGTTCCGCTACCGCCGTCGCTGGGCGAAACTCATGACGGCTTGCCACCTGAGCATCGACCGTAACGACCGCACGTTCATCCCGCGGCTGCTGTCGGCCGACATCGGCCCGGCGACCGATCGGGTGCGGGTACGGATGCTCGACGGCCACTGCCCGGCCGACTTCGAAAACCGGGTCTCGCATCTGGCGCACGCCTTCGGCGCCCTGGACTGCCGCGCCACCATCACGGGACCCGGCACGGTGGAACTCGCCTTCCGCCGCTTGGACTCGTTGGCGGAGACGGTCATCTTGCCGCGGGTCGACCACTGGACCAAGGGGGAAGGACGAGCAGCATGACCACACCCATCAACCTCGACAACGACGGCAACGAGGCTGCTCCGGTCCGCCAGACTGCCGCTGAGCGTCGTGCACTTCCGAACTTCACCGATGTCGCCTTGGCTGCGGCGGAGAAGTTCGGGGTCTGCGTGCGGCCGGTGACCATGCGGTCGTTCGACCCGCGAACCGGCAAGGTCGAATACGTCGCCTCACCCTGCAAGTCCACCGTCGCCACGGTGTGCAAGCCGTGCGCGGACAAGGCCCGCTGGCTGCGGATGACCCAATGCCGGGAGGGCTGGCACGCCGAAGTCGAACCGGTCGAGGAAACCCGCGACCCCTCCGACACCCAAACCGAGTTGCTCACCGCTCGCGCCGATCTGGTGCAGCAATACCGACAGGCCCGCGACGACGGTGATGACGAGATGGCTGATGCCATCGGTGAAGTGGTCGGCAGTCTCGACCGCGACCTTCGAGACTCCGGGTTCCGCGGCCCCATCCCACCACTGGACCCGACCGACCGGAAGCGGCGGTCCCGCTCGACCAAGCGGCGCCAGGACGTGCCGAACTTGCCACGCAAGAAGGTCGAACGGCACACGATCGGGCGGGTGATCGGCGGCTACCGGTCCTCGATGATGGTGACGCTCACGATGCCGTCCTATGGGTCGATCAATCAGGACGGCGCGGTGGATGCGGAGGGCAAGCCGTGCTCGGATGGCTCGCCGCGTAGGCCTGACGAGTACGACTACGCGCGGGCGGCGCGCGACATCGTGTTCTTCTCCAAGCTGGTCGACCGGTGGATTCAGAACCTGCGCCGCTGCGTCGGCTACGACGTGCAGTACTTCGCCACCGTCGAGCCGCAGAAGCGGGGCGCTCCGCACCTGCACCTGCTGCTGCGCGGCGTCATCTCGCGGGAGATTCTGCGGCTGGTGACCGCGGCGACCTACCACCAAGTGTGGTGGCCGCACTTCGACCCCGACAACGAGGTGTACTCCGGGGAGAAGATGCCGGTGTGGGACTACCGGGCCATGACCTTCGTCGATCCTGATTCGGGGCAGGCGTTGACCGGATGGGATGACGCCCTCGACGTGCTGGACGCGGTGGATGATCTGGAACCGGCGTACACGGTGCGGTTCGGCGAACGCATGGACCCCGGCCACATGAAGGGCTACATCCCCGGCGACAAGGCAGACCGGGCCATCGGGTACGTGACGAAGTACCTCACCAAGTCCATCAGCGAGGTCCTGGAGACCGAGTCGACCCGGACGGCGATCCACTACGACCGACTTCATGCCGAACTCCAGCACACTCCGTGTTCGCCTCGGTGTGCGGTGTGGCTGCGGTACGGCATCGTGCCCCAGGGTGCCAGTGACAAGACGATTCCCGGCCGCTGCAAGGGCAAGGCCCACCGCCGGGACACTCTCGGCCTGCCCGGTCGCCGGGTGCTGGTGTCGCGTCGCTGGTCGGGGAAGACGCTTCCGGACCACAAAGCGGATCGGGCGGAGTTCGTTCGGCAACTGCTGGCCTCGGTCGGCATCCACAAACCCGACACCTCGCATCTGATCATCCGGCCGGTCGAACCAGGAGACCAGGCCGCCCCGCCCCGGGATCACCTGATCCTGGCCGCGATCGCCCAACGCACGAAATGGCGCGCGGAATACACCAACGCCCTGCTCGCGGCGGGAGCAGCAGCACAGCAAGAACATTCGGCAATTCAGCAAGCGGCATAGGGGAGGTAGCCATGGATCTACCGAAGGATCGACTGTGGACGGTGGAGGAAGCCGCGTACTTCCTGAACGTGCCGGTCAAGACGCTCTACCAGTGGAAGTGGCTCGGTGAGGGGCCGCCGGTCCGCAAGATCGGTCGGCACCTGCGCTACAACCCTGCGAAGCTGCGGGCGTGGGCTGACCTGGATGAGGCTGCCTGATGGGTCACGTTGATGATCGCTGGTGGCGGCCCAAGCGTGACGAAGACGGCAAGGTCATCGTCAACGGCCGCGGTAAGCCGGTGATGGAGAAGACCGAACTGTTCGGCCGTGGCCTGCGCTACCGGGTTCGCTACATCGACCCGGACGGCGTGGAACGGTCGAAGTCGTTTCCGGACCGGGAGAAGAAGCGCGCCGACGACTTCCTGATCGAGGTTGAATCCGACAAGCGGGAGGGCAAGTACATCGACCCTCGCGCGTCCCGGAAGACCTTTCGGCAACAGGCAGAAAGCTGGTATCGGGCGCAGTCGTCGGACCCGGCGACACGAGAAGCGCTGCGGAGTCGGCTCGAATCTCGCATCTATCCAGCCTTCGGCGACCTGCCGGTGGGGCGCATTCTGCCGTCCACTGTGCGCGACTGGGTGAGCGAGCTGGAGGAACGGAAGTACTCAGACAACTACATGGCTGTGCTGTTCGACATCGTCGCGGGTGTACTGGACACAGCGGTGGATGACAAGCTGATTCGGCAGAACCCGTGCAACGCCAAGACGGTGCGTCGGCCGGTGCGGCGTAGCCCGAAGGTCGTCGTGTGGGCGGATGACCGCGTGACGGCGGTGCGACGTGGACTGGGCAGCGTGGGGGAGCGGTACTCGATCGCGATCCCGGTCGGCGCGGGTCTGGGACTGCGGCAAGGAGAATTGCTTGGCCTCTCACCCGACGACATCGACCGAGAGGCCATGACGGTGCACATTCAGCGACAGGTGAAGTACGTCAAGGGCACGCTGATGTTCGCGCTCCCGAAGCGGGAGAAGACCCGCTACATTCCGCTGTCCAGTGCAGTGCTTGACGCGATCGACCAGCATATGAAGTTGTTCCCGCCGCGGCCGGTCACGCTGCCGTGGGGCTCGGCCGATGGTGATCCGGTCACGGTCCGTCTGCTGGTCGTCAACGAGCGAGGCGGCGCGATGAGCGGGGATCTGTTCACCAAGATCGTGTGGAAACCGGCGTTCGGCAAAGCGGGATTGGACTACCAGAATCGGGCCGACGGGATGCACTCCGGGCTTCGGCACCTGTATGCGTCCAAGTTGCTCTCGCGCGGGGTGTCGGTCAAGGAGCTGGCTGACTACCTCGGGCACGAGGATCCTGGATTCACTCTCCGGGTCTACACGCATCTGCTTCCGTCCAGTCATGAGCGTGCCCGTCAGGCCGTGGATGAGGCGGCCCGAATCTGGGAGCTTTCCGGCGATGACGGCCTACAGGCGGCCTGAGCGAGCGGTAGACCGATGAGCCGAACGTCGGACACGAAAAAACCGGTGCGAGTTGATGAGCGGACTCGCACCGGTTTTCCGTTGTCTACCAGCCTATTTCAGCTCGGCGCTGGTCTTGCCCAGGATGCGGCGGGCCACGATGAGCTGCTGGATCTGCTGGGTTCCTTCGAAGATGTCCAGGATCTTCGAGTCACGGCCCCACTTCTCCAGCAGGGTGCGCTGGGAGTAGCCGATGGCCCCGGCCAGTTCGACGGCTTTCAAGGTGACGTCGGTGCCGGTGCGGCCCGCCTTCGCCTTGGACATGGACGCCTCGAGCGAGTTGGGCTTCTTGTTGTCGGCCATCCACGCGGCACGCAGGGCGAGCAGGTAGGCGGCCTCGTAATCGGCTTCCATCCGCAGGAATTCGGCGGCGGCGGCGTTCTGGTTGTTGGCCGGGGTGTCGTAGGAGATCTCCACACCGGCGCCGGTCAGAATCGAGCGCAGCTCTTCGAGCGCGGCGCGGGCGACGCCGATCGCCATCGCGGCGACGAGCGGACGGGTGTTGTCGAAGGTCTGCATGACCCCGGCAAAACCCTTCTCCACGTTGACTTCCGGGCTACCGAGGATGTTGTCCTTCGGAATCCGGCAGTCCTGCAACAGGAGCACGGCGGTGTCGGAGGCCTTGATGCCGAGCTTGTGCTCGAGCCGGGCCACCGAGAGGCCGGGAGCGTCGCGCGGCACGACGAACGACTTGATCGCCGCGCGTCCGAGGCTCTTGTCCACCGTCGCCCAGACCACGATGTGGGTCGAGCGCTGGCCCGCGGTGACGAAGATCTTCTCGCCGTTGAGCACCCACTCGTCGCCGTCGAGCACGGCGGTGGTGGACACGGCGGCGGAGTCGGAGCCGAACGACGGCTCGGTGATCGCCATCGAGGCCCACACCTTGCCGAAGCGCTTCAACTGCTCGTCGGTGGCCACGGCGGCGATGGCCGCGTTGCCCAGGCCCTGGTAGGGGATCGACAGCATGAGGCCGACGTCGCCCCACGAGGTCTCCAGCGCGTTCAGCAGCGCGGACATGTTGCCGCCGTTGGTGTTGCCGAGCAGCTCGGTGGCGTGACGGTCGGTGTCGCTGTCGTCGGAACGGCCACCGGCGGCGCCGCCGATCTTCTGGGTGCCGGAGTCGGCCAGACCCTCGACCATGGCGGCCATGGTGTCCAGCTCGACCGGGTAGTCGTGCTCGGCGAGGTCGTACTTGCGCGAGATCGGGCGGAAGATCTCCTGCGCGACCTGGTGCGCCTGGTTCGCGCTGGCCCGCAGCTTCTTGGGGAGTTCGAGATTGATCATGGGTGAGGTCTCCTGGAAAACGGAACGGGCCGGTTAGATGAGCACGACACCTTCGGCGATGCCGATGGCCCGCAGGTCGCGGTACCAGCGCTCGACCGGGTGTTCCTTGGTGAAGCCATGACCGCCGAGCAGCTGCACGCCGTCGAGGCCGATCTGCATGCCCTTGTCGGTGGCGAGCTTGCGGGCCAGCGCCGCCTCGCGGCCGAAGGACAGGCCCTGCTCCGCGCGCGAAGCGCCGCGCAGCGTCACCAGCCGCAGGCCGTCGAGCTCGATGGCGATGTTGGCGACCATGAACGCGACCGCCTGACGGTGCGAGATCGGCTCGCCGAACGCTTCGCGCTCGTTCACGTACGGGATCACGTAGTCCAGCACGGCCTTACCGGTGCCCGCGGCGAGCGAAGCCCAGCCGAGGCGGGCCAGGCGCACGGCGTCGGCGTACTCCTCGGCGCGGGCCGCGGCGTCACCATCGCCCAGGATGGCGTCGGTGCCGACCGCGACATTGTCCAGGATCAGGCGGCCCAGGCCCGCGGCGCGCAGACCCATGCTCGGGTCGGCCTCCACCACCAGGCCCGGCGCGTCCGACTCGACGATGAACAGTGCGGGACGGCCGTCCAGCTCCGCGGCGACGAGGAACAGCTCGGCATCGGCCGCGGCGGGCACCAGGCTCTTCACGCCCGAGATGCGATAGCCGCTCGGCGAGCGCACCGCCTTGGTGTCCAGGGCGAACGGATCGAACAGGGCGCGCGGCTCGCTGATCACCACGGAGGCCTGCGGCACGTTCTCACCGGTGAAGGACGGCAGGTAGGTCTTCTGCTGCGCGTCGCTGCCCCACTGCGAGAGCGCGACCGCGACGCCGCTGGGCGCCAGGATGGGCAGGGCCAGACCCATGTCGCCGTGCGCGAGCGCCTCGGCGACCAGCGAGTTGGTCACCGCACCGCGCTCGGAGGCCGCACCCTCGAGTTCCTCGGGCACGTTGATCAGGGTGATGCCGAGTTCGGCGGCGCGCTCGAGCAGGTCGCGGGGCGCCTTGGCGGCGTTGTCGGCCTCGTAGGCGGCCGGGCGCAGGATCTCGGCGGCGAACTCCCGCACCGTCTCGACGATCATCTGCTGTTCGTCCGACGGCGTCAGGTCGAAGAAGTCCTTGTTTTTCGCCTCGTTGGTGGCCAGGCGCTTCGGCGCGCCACTGCCCGCCACCCTGGCGAACGCGCGGGTCGCCGCGCCGAGTGTGCGGAAGCCGGTCTTGGTGCCCTCATAGGTGACGCGCTCGATCGGCTTGCGCAGGTTGTATTTTTCGGCGAGTTCCGACCCGGTGAGAGTCGTCATGACCCGCATCGCCGCGCCCATCCAATCCCGCTTGGGTTGGGTCAGGCCGACCGCGGACGTGTCTGGACGTCGCTTCGTTGCGCTGTCTCGAGTGCTCATCATCACCTGTTTTCTCGGACGGTTTGGTGCGGTCTGTCTCCGGCTATCTTACTCCAGAGTAAGGCTATCTTACTGCTGAGTAAGAACGGCGTCGAGAGGCAGCATACGCGGGGAATTCGGGCCTTGCTGGACAAGTGCCCAGAGCTGGGCAGTCGGCGATTGGACACCGTCCGCACCGGGGGCGGCACCACGCCTGCCAGGGCGATGAGCTGCGCTTTCCGGCCTGCTGGAGAAGCTGCCGGGCAGAACAGTCGAAGCGGCCGCCGCCGATTCGCCCCGTTCCAAGGCGAAAGCGGCGATCGATCCTGATTCGTTATCCGTTCCGGTGGGTTTCCAACTGCCCGCGTCATGGGGGATCCGCGCGGGGCGAGCGATCGCGAGTTCCGCGGGATGACAGGTGGGCGGGCCGACTGTTGCGGCTACCGACCGGACCACCGGAGGTTCGGGGGCCGGTGTAGCGCAGTACGTACGACCCCTGGCCGGGTGAGGTGGCGGCCTGTTCGAGCGGCAGGTCGCGTCCTCACTGCACTCCGGAGACGTGTCGATCTTCGACTGAGCCAGGCCGGACAACGTGCAGCCGGAGCCGATCACGGTCGGCATCTGGCGCGAGCTTCCCGAGGAGTTCCGCCGCTTGGTGGAGGTGGTGAACGGAGCCGCCGTCCGTTGCGCATCGCCGACTCGGGCACACCGGGAAGCCGCTCACCGGCTACGGACAATGCTGGAAGCCGCGGCCCGTGAACACATGGCGGGGGATTCGTCGGCGTATCTGGACGTCAAGGAAGATGTCGAGGTTGTGCTCTGGGATGTGCCCCAGGCGGCGATACGACGGGAAGGCCCGGCCCGGACGAGCCGGTGGCGCGGCGGCCACCGGCTCCGGCGCTCACTCGCGCACGTAGTAGCGCAGCGTCGCGTAGGCCGTGATCGCCGCGAAGACGATGCCGACCGGGGCGATGACCAGCGCGGTCATCGCGATGTCGTCGCCGGTGATGCGGGGGAAGACCTTGCTGGCGAACAGGTCGCCGAGGGCGCGGTCGATCACCAGCGGGCGGGCGATGAGCAGACCCAGCACCGCGAGCACCGAGCCGGCCAGCGCGGCGACCATGGCCTCGAGCAGGAACGGCAACTGGGTGTACCAGCGGGTCGCCCCGACCAATCGCATGATGCCGACCTCGGTGCGCCGGGTGAACGCGGCGATCTGCACCATGTTGGCGATCAGCATCACCGCGGCCAGCGCTTGCAGCACGGCCAGACCGAAGGCCGCGTTGCGCAACCCGTCGAACAGGCTGACCAGCCGGTCCACGATGTCCTTGTCGTTGCGCACCATGCCGACGCCGGGGCGATCGTAGAACTTCTCGTAGATCGTGGGGTAGAGCTCCGCGTCCTCCATTTTCACCCGCAGTGACGCGGGCAGCGGAGTCTCGCTGACGTATTTGGCCAGCTCGGGCTGGTCCTTGAAGGTCTTCTCCTTGGCCTCGCGGACGGCCTCCTCCCGATTGAGGAACTGGACCGACTCCACGCCGCCGGTGGCCTTCAGATCCGCCATGAGCGACCGGCACGGGTCCTGCGAGCAGTCCGGGTCGTTGGCCGAGACGTCCTCGGTGAGGTACAGCCGCACCTCCAGCCGGTCCAGGAAGTACTGCTCGGTCTTGTCCGCGATGCGCACCGCGAGCAGACCGCCGCCGAGCATGGTGAGCGAGACCGCCGTGGTCAGGATCATCGCGATGGTCATCGTGACGTTGCGGCGCAGGCCCGCGAAGACCTCGCCGAACAGGAAGCTCGCGCGCATTACCGGCCCACCCCGTACACGCCCGTGGCCTCGTCTCGCACCAAGCGTCCGTGGTCGAGCTCGACCACCCGCCTGCGCATCGCGTCGACGATGTGGTTGTCGTGGGTGGCCATCACCACCGTGGTGCCGACGCGGTTGATCCGCTCCAGCAGCATCATGATGTCGGCGCTGGTGTCGGGATCGAGATTGCCGGTCGGTTCGTCGGCCAGCAGGACCAGCGGCCGGTTAACGAACGCCCGCGCGATCGCGACGCGCTGCTGTTCACCGCCGGAGAGCTCGGTCGGCAGCCGGTCGGCCTTGCCGCCGAGCCCCACCATGTCGAGCACCTCGGGAACGGTGCGGTCGATGAACTGGCGCCGCTTGCCGATCACCTCCAGCGCGAACGCGACGTTCTGGTACACCGTCTTCTGCTGCAGCAGCCGGAAGTCCTGGAACACGCACCCGATGCGCTGGCGCAACTTGGGCACCTTGCGGCCGGGTAACCGGTCGACCCGGAAATCGGCGACTCTGATCTCGCCCGCCGTCGGCGCCTCCTCCTTCAGCAGCAATCGCATGAAGGTCGATTTGCCCGAGCCGGACGGTCCGATGATGAAGACGAACTCGCCCTTGCCCACATCGACGGTGATGTCGTCCAGCGCGGGTCGCGTCGAGGTCTTGTACGACTTGGTCACGTTCCGCATGGTGATCACGGGGAGCCAGTGTAACCAGCAACCGGTCGCGGCCTGCGTCGTCAACCATGGGTGACAGCGTGGCGGCGGGCCGTCGCGCTCGGCTCAGCGGCCCGGCGGTTCCGTGATCACCGCTGCTGGAACAGCGTTGACCAGGGTGGCCGGAGGGGTGGTGGTTTCGTCGGGTTTGACGAAGACGTACAGCACGAACGTGGCGACCCAGGTTGCCATCAGGATCGCCGTGGATCTACGTGGTCTCACTGATTCCCTCCCGGCGCAGCGCCGCGGCGACTCGCACCCGCAGCTCGCGTCCGACTTCGAACTGTTTGCCCGGCAACGTCCGGGCAACCATTCGGATGTTCATCTGGTCGACGGTGAGGTCTTCCACACCCATGACGGTGGGCTCGTCGAGCAGCAACGGCTTCAGACGAGCGTCTTCGTACGCCTTTGTACCGACCTCGTGCAGGATCTCGTTGACCCTGGTGATGTCAGCGCTGGCGGCCACCGGCACGTCGATCGCGGCGCGTGCCCAGTCCTTCGACAGGTTCGTGACCTTCACGATCTGGCCGTTGGGCACCGTGATCACTTCACCGTCGGCGTTGCGCAACGTGGTGATCCGCAGCGTGACGTCCTCGACCGTACCTTCCGCCTGCTCCGCGGCTCCAGTCACCGCGATGCGGACCACATCGCCGAACCCGTACTGCCGCTCGGTGATCAGGAAGAATCCGGCGAGGATGTCCTGCACGATGCGCTGGGCGCCGAAACCGAGCGCGGCACCGAGCACCGCGGCGGGCGCGACCAATCCGGTGACGGCGAAGCCGAGCCGCCGCAGCACCTCCATGGTGATCAGCACGTAGACGATGGTCAGCACGACCCAGGTGATCACCTGGGCCAGCGCGTGCCGATGCTTGGCCGCCTCGGTGCGCACCAGGGCGTCGCTGCTGTGGAATCCGGCGTCGATCCGGCGGGTGACCCGGTCCCTCAGGTAGGTGGCGAACCGGCTGAACAGGATGGCACCGAGGATGAGCAGCACGATCTCCAGGCCCGCGCCGCGTAGCCACGTGGTGAAACCGGTGGAAGCGATCGCCTGGATGCCCGCGACATTCATCTAGCTTGCCTGCTCTCGCATTCGCCAGCGGATACCCGACTCGATGAACCCGTCGATGTCGCCGTCGAGCACCGCCGACGGATTGTTGACCTCGTAGTTCGTCCGCAGGTCCTTGACCATCTGGTAGGGGTGCAGCACGTAGGAGCGCATCTGATTGCCCCAGGACGCACCCTCGTTGGTCTTCAGCGCGTCCATCTCGGCGCGCTCTTCCTGCCGCTTGCGCTCCAGGAGCTTGGCCTGTAGCACGCGCATGGCCGAGATCTTGTTCTGCAGCTGCGATTTCTCGTTCTGGCAGGTGACCACGATGCCGGTGGGCAGGTGGGTGATGCGGACCGCGGAGTCGGTGGTGTTGACGCTCTGGCCACCCGGGCCCGACGAGCGGTACACGTCGACGCGGATCTCCGTCTCCGGCACCTCGATGTGGTCGGTGGTCTCGACCACGGGGAGCACCTCGACCTCGGCGAAGGAGGTCTGGCGGCGACCCTGGTTGTCGAACGGGCTGATCCGAACCAGCCGGTGGGTGCCCATCTCCACCGACAGCGTGCCGTAGGCATAGGGCGTCTTCACCGCGAAGGTGGCGCTCTTGATGCCCGCTTCCTCGGCGTAGGAGGTGTCGTAGACCTCGACCCCGTACTTGTGCCGGTCGGCCCAACGGATGTACATGCGCATCAGCATCTCGGCCCAGTCGGCCGCGTCCACGCCACCGGCGCCGGAGCGGATGTTCACCAGCGCGTCGCGCTTGTCGTACTCGCCCGACAGCAGCGTGCGGACCTCCATCGCCTCGACGTCGCTGTGCAGCGCGACCCGCTCGGCGTCGGCCTCGGCGAGCGCGCTGGTCCTGGCCTCGCCCTCTTCCTCCTCGGCCAGTTCGTAGAGCACCGGCAGATCGTCGAGCCGCTGACGCAGCTCCTCCACCCGGCGCAGTTCGCCCTGGGCGTGCGACAGTTCACTGGTGACCTGCTGGGCGTGGTCCTGGTCGTTCCACAGGTCGGGGTCGGCGGCCTGATGCTCGAGCTCGTCGATACGACGGCGCAGCTCGTCGATGTCGAGGACCGATTCGACCGTCTTCAGGGTGGCGTCGAGTTCGGCGAGATCAGCGGAAACGTCAGGATGCACGATCGTCAAGCCTAGCTGCCCCTCTGTGACGGCAGCACACGAGTGCGCGCGGGATGGCCGGGGACGGCGTCGCCGGGGGTGGGCGCCGTCGTGCGCGGGCCGGCCGGTCGGGTCGCCGCGACGTCACACGCACGTTCCCGGCTCCCCGCGGGACGGGTGCGCTGTGCCGGACGCCTCATGGGTTTCCACCCTAAACGGCGACCGCGCTTGGCGCAGTTGGTGATTGGAATTCGTGGGGTTGATGACCGTTCTGTCGCGCGGTGAGATGCCGTTGCGGCCGATCGTTCGTCTTGTCGGACCGCCGGACCGGGCCCGGCCGGGCGGTGTGTCGAACTCCACTGATTCCTTCCGCCTGTGGGTGACCGGCCACGCCGCGATACCGATCGCTCAGCCCGAGACCGCGTGCAGTCCGCCGGGACGGCGGCCGTTGAGCGCGTCGAGGGCGGCGGCGGTGGCGTCGTCGGCGGGCAGGTAGACGATCACCCGCTGGTCGTCGTCGGCGGAGAGCTCGAGGGATTCGTAGGCCAGGCGCAGCGAACCGGCCTCGGGGTGGGCGAGACGGGTGATGCCGGTGGCGGCGGCCAGGCTCGGCACCGTCTCGACCCGGTCGGCGAACGCCGGGCCCACGGTGACGGTGAGTTCGTCGGCGAGGGCGGCGATATGCGGGTCGGCTCGGAACGGTCCCTGTTTCAACGTGGCGACCGTCGCGTCGGCGATGTGCTCCCAGTCCGGGTAGAGGTTCCGGGCGTCGGGCAGGCAGAAGACGAAACGCGCCAGGTTGGGTGGGGTGTGCGGGCCGTCGAACAGTCCGGTCGGCGCCATCAGCCGGTGGTAACCGCCGGTGTAGGCGAGCACTTCGGTGAGGCGGTTGAGCACGACGGCGGGCGCGGGTTCGAGCCGATCCAGGATCGCGCGCACCGTCGGCCGCACCTCGCGCAGCGGCTGCGCGTCGCCCATGCAGGTGAACCCGCTGTCCACCGACTTGCTCAATCGGTGCAGGTGGATGCGCTCGGCGGGGCTCAACCGCAACGCGTCCGCGAGCGCGGACAGCACCGGGGGCGACGGATGCCGGTCACGCCCCTGCTCGAGGCGCGTGACGTACTCCACGCTGACCCCGGCCGAGGTGGCCAGCTCGGCGCGCCGCAAGCCCGGGGTGCGCCGCCGCGGGCCGGTGGGCAGGCCGACCTGCGCGGGCGTCACCGCTTCACGGCGGCTGCGCAGGAAGAGCCCGAGTTCGTTGTCGCTCACCTCTCGAAGCTAACAAGGCGCGCCGCCCGGAGGGTGTCCCTGTCACTACCACTCTTACGGCGGTCTCCCTGCTCCGCGCGCCGGGCAGCAGATTGAGTGGGCGGCCCGAGCCGGGCCGCTTCGTGAACCGAGGAGGAACAGCATGTCCAACGCTCCCTTGAAGCTCGCGGTGATCATCGGCAGCGTCCGGGAAGGCCGCTTCGGGCCGGTGGTGGCCACATGGTTCAGCGAGCAGGCGCGGCGGCACGGTGGGTTCGAGGTGGACGTCATCGACCTGGCGGAGGCGCACATTCCCCTGGAGTTGCCCGCGGTGCCTCCGGCGATGGACCCGAATCCGCAGCGGCCCGAAGGGATGACCGACCTCACGCGCAGGCTCGCGGCAGCCGACGCCTTCGTCATCGTCACGCCCGACTACAACCGCAGCATCCCCGCCTCCCTCAAGGCCGTCATCGATTGGCACTTCACCCAGTGGGACGCGAAGGCGATCGGCTTCGTCGGCTACAGCGGAGCCTCCGGCGGCCTGCTAGCCATCGAACACCTGCGGCAGATCTTCAACGAACTCAACGCGCACACCGTTCGTCACTACGTGTCCTTCCCGCGCTACTACCTGCTGTTCGACGACGAGGGACGGTTGCGGGAGCCGGAAGAGCCCGCGGCCGTCGCGACGGCGATGCTCGACCAGCTGCACTGGTGGGCGAGCGCGTTGGCCGCGGCACGGTCGCTGGAGCCGGTGGGGTGAGGGCCGGACGGGAACGGCGGCAGCCGGGCGGACCGATAGGGTGCGGAGCGTGGCTGTGTACTCCTCCGATCTCGAACTCGCCCTGCGGCTGGCCGACGCCGCCGACGCGATCACCCGGGCTCGCTTCGGCGCGCTGGACCTGAAGGTCGACGCGAAGCCGGATCTGACGCCGGTGTCGGACGCCGATCTGGCCGTGGAGCAGGCGATCCGGCAGGTGTTGTCCGAGCAGCGACCGGACGACGCGGTGCTGGGCGAGGAGTTCGGTGGCGACGCCGAATTCAGCGGAAGGCAATGGGTGATCGACCCGATCGACGGCACGAAGAACTTCGTGCGCGGGGTGCCCATCTGGGCGACGCTGATCGCGCTGCTGGATGACGGCGAACCGGTTGTCGGCGTGGTGAGCGCGCCGTCCCTGGTACGGCGCTGGTGGGCGGCCGCGGGATCGGGCGCGTGGTCGAGCTTCGACGGGCAGGCGGCCGAGCCGATCTCGGTCTCCGCCGTCGGCGAGCTGGGTTCGGCCAGCCTGGCGTTCTCCAGTCTGTCCGGCTGGCGCGAGCGCGGCCTGCGCGAACAGTTCCTCACCCTGACCGACGACGTGTGGCGCGTGCGCGGCTACGGCGATTTCCTCAGCTACTGCCTGCTCGCCGAAGGCGCCGTCGACATCGCCACCGAACCGGAGGTCTCGCTGTGGGACCTGGCCGCCCTGGACATCCTCGTCCGCGAAGCGGGCGGGCGTTTCTCCGCGCTGGACGGCGAACCCGGTCCGCACGGTGGCGACGCGATCGCCACCAACGGCCTGCTGCACGAGAAGGTCCTCGACTGCCTGCGCGGCTGAGTTGTTCTGAATGCCACTTCGACCACGGCTTCCCTCCCCTCGGATGTGGACAACGCGGCGACCTCCGCATGCCCGAAGTCTCTCGAACTATCCGGCCCGCGCCGGGTTCGCCGGGGTGAGATCGATCCCCGACGGTGGGCGCAGGCGGCGCAGGGTGCCGTCCATGCTCGTGACGTAGAGCGCCCACGCATTGCCGTCCCGGTCGATGCGCACCGACGTGGCGCCGTCCGGCGGATTGCGCAACGGGCCTGGCTTGATCAGGCCCGTGATGATCGCGCAGGTGGCGCCGGTCGTCGTATCCACCCGGTAGACGGCGCCGAGTATGTGATCGGCGACGAAAAGCGCGCCCGCCCGGGTGGCCTCCATATCGTCGGGCAGCGAGACCAGGTCCGGAATGCCGGAGACGACGGTGGGATGCGCCGGATCGTCGAGCCGTACGCGCAGGATCTGCAGCGTCATGGTGTCGACGAAGATCGATTCTCCATCGGCGGCCAGCGCGAGGCCGTTGGACGGCGGCAGCGCCGACCAATCCCGCTCGTACTCGCTCGTCTCGGGCCAGTAGCGGGAGATGCCGCTCGGACCGCTCAGGCCGATGGTGGTGAACAGCAGGCTGCCATCCGGCAGCAGCAACAGGCCGTTCGGCCCGTTCAGACCGGTCAGCAGGACGTGCACCGCGCCGGTCTCGATGTCGTAGCGCTGGAGCGTGCCCGGCGGTTCGCTGAGGCCGTCCCCGGTGAGGAAGTAGACGTAGCGCCCGGCGACGCGCACGCCCGCTGGACGGTGCAGGTCGGTGACCAGCTTCGTCATTCGCCCGGCGCCGTCGACGTGCGCCAGGTAACCGTCCATCAGACCGGTGACGTAGAAACCGCCGCGTCCGTCGGAATCGAGATTCTCCAGATTGCCGACTCCTTCGACGACGGTCGTGGTCTCCCAGCCGTCCGAGCACATGGCGGGAAATGTCTCCGCCTGTGCTGCCGGCATCGCCGTGGTGAGCCCGGCGACCACGGCGACGGCGCTCAGTACCGCGGCGCGCACCCGGATCCCTGTCCCTTTTGCCATGAGCGACAACATAACAGCGCCGAACCGAGCGGTAAGCCTCGAGATTTCCGCCGAAGCGGAGAAAACCCGAGGTCGGTGCGCCGCGGCGGAAGCTCCGGATCCGGGTTGTCCACATGTGCACAACTCAGGCGCCCACCAGGGTGAACGCTGAACCGTGCCGGTACCGGCCCGCCCTGGCGCTCGTAGGATGGGCCGGGTGACTTCCCCCGATGATTTCGCGGCTGTAGCGACCGGTGTCGCGTCCGGATCGGACGCCGGATCCGTTGCGGCGCAACAGGTCCTACGCCGAGTCTTCGGTTACGACAGCTTCCGCGGCGATCAGCAGGCGATCGTCCAGCACGTGATCGACGGTGGCGACGCGCTGGTGCTCATGCCGACCGGCGGAGGCAAGTCGCTCTGCTATCAGGTCCCCGCACTGGTGCGCCCCGGCGTCGGGGTGGTGGTCTCCCCGCTGATCGCCCTCATGCAGGATCAGGTGGACGCGCTCAGCGCACTGGGCGTGCGCGCCGGCTTCCTCAACTCCACGCAGTACCCCGACGAGCGGCGGACCGTCGAGGCGCAATTCGTCGCGGGCGAACTCGATCTGCTGTACCTGGCGCCGGAGCGGTTGCGCCTCGACTCCACCGGGCAGCTGCTGGATCGCGGCAAGGTCGCGCTGTTCGCCATCGACGAGGCGCACTGTGTCTCCCAGTGGGGTCACGACTTCCGGCCCGACTATCTCGGTCTTTCCATGCTGCACGAGCGCTGGCCGGACGTACCGCGGATCGCGCTGACCGCGACCGCCACCGAGAAGACGCGCGACGAGATCATCCAGCGTCTCGACCTCGGCGCCGCCCGCCGGTTCGTGTCCAGCTTCGACCGTCCCAACATCCAGTACCGGATCGAGCCGAAGAACCGCCCCGAGCGTCAGTTGCTGGAATTCATCCGCAACGAGCACGCGGGAGACGCGGGCATCGTCTACTGCCTGTCCCGCAACTCGGTGGAGAAGACCGCGGCGTTCCTCACCGAGAACGGCGTCAGCGCGGTGCCCTACCACGCGGGCCTGGACAATCGCATCCGCGCGGCGAACCAGTCGCGCTTCCTGCGCGAAGACGGACTGGTCGTCGTGGCGACCATCGCCTTCGGCATGGGCATCGACAAGCCCGATGTGCGCTTCGTCGCCCATCTCGACCTGCCGAAATCGGTCGAGGGGTACTACCAGGAGACCGGGCGCGCCGGCCGGGACGGCCTGCCCTCGACGGCGTGGATGGTCTACGGCCTCAACGACGTGGTGCAGCAGCGCAAGCTGATCGACTCCTCCGAGGGCGACGCCGCCCACCGTCGCCAGCTCCAGCTGCACCTGGACGCGATGCTCGCGCTGTGCGAGACGGTCGGCTGCAGGCGTACCCAATTGCTGGCCTACTTCGGCGAGCCCGGATTGCCCTGCGGCAACTGCGACACCTGCCTGTCCCCACCGCAATCCTGGGACGGCACGGTGGCGGCGCAGAAGCTGCTGTCCACGGTCCTGCGGCTCGAGCGGGAACGTGGACAGCGCTTCGGCGCCGGTCACATCGTCGACATCCTGCTCGGCAAGAAGAACCCGAAGGTTCTGCAGTACGACCACCACGAGCTGAAGGTGTTCGGCGTCGGCACCGACTTGCGCGATACGGAGTGGCGCGGAGTGGTACGGCAATTGCTGGCCCACGGGCTGCTGGCCGTCCACGGAGACTACGGGGTGCTGACGTTGACCGAGGCCAGCAGCGAGGTGCTGTTCGACGGACGGCGAGTACCGTTGCGCCGCGAGCCCGAACGCGCGACCAAGCCCGCGCGGGCCGCGAAGGCCGCCAAAGCGGCCTCGGCCGAGCTGCCGCCCACAGACCTGCCGCTGTTCGAGAAGCTGCGCGAATGGCGCGCGGCCACCGCGAAGGAGCAGGGCGTGCCCGCCTACGTCGTCTTCCACGACGCCACCTTGCGCGAGATAGCGGCACGCAAACCCGCCAGCCTCGCGCAGCTCGGCGGCGTCAACGGCGTCGGTGAGAACAAACTCGCCAAGTACGGCGAACAGGTGCTCGAAGTGCTCGGCGCCGAATGAGTCGCTACCGTCACGCGGGACACGACGGTGAGAATGGCCACCGGGCGAGACCGTCGAGGACTGTGGAGGGCAGCGTGAGTCGGAGCGAGACGATCGGGCGCCGGGAGTTCCTGGCCGGTGCGGCCACTCTCGCGGCCGGGGCCACGTTGGTCGGCCGCACTCCGGCGCACGCGGTACCCGTCGCCGAGGGGGTCACCAAGTTTCCCTTCCCGGCCGAGCGCCGGGTGCGGGTGCTGGTGACCGGCGACGCGGGCACCGGTACCCGCACCCAGTGGGCGGTCGCCGACGCCATGCGCGCGCTGCACGGTCGCGAACCCGTCTCGCTGGCACTCGGCCTCGGCGACAACATCTACGAACACGGACCCGACGGCGCCGCCGACCAACAGTTCGCCGACAAGTTCGAAAATCCCAACACCGGCTTGGATTTCCCTTGGCTGATGGTGTTGGGCAACCACGACAACAGCTCGGTGCTCGGCGGTGACGGCGGGTGGCTGCTGCGCGGCAACGCCGAGGTGGAATACCACGCCGGCTCGAGGCGCTGGTGGATGCCGAGCCGCTACTACTCGGTGCGCATTCCCGCGGAGAACCCCGTCGTCGAATTCTTCGTCCTCGACGTCAACCCGCTCGCCGCCTACCTGCCGCCGGTCTTCACACCCTATTGGGCGGTCGACGGACAGTTCATGAACGAGCAGCGCGATTGGCTCGATCGCGCTCTCACCGAATCGCCCGCCACTTGGAAAATCGCCTGCACCCACCACCCGTATCTGAACAACGGCCCGCACGGGGACGCGGGCCGCTACGAGGGCTTGTCGCTGGAGCCGATCAACGGCGTGCACGTGAAGCGGTTCATCGAAGACCATGTGATCGGCCGCTGCCAGTTCATCCTGTCCGGGCACGACCACTCGCTCCAGGTGCTCGAACCCACGTCGGCAACGAAGGGAACCAGGCAGATCGTGTCCGGCGCGGCCGCCAAGACGGTCGGGGCCGAGCCGCGGCTCACCGCGAGCGCGGGCCACAGTGCGCTGTACGAGAACTATCACGAGCTGGGCTTCATGGTGCTCGAGCTCACCGAGGACGGAGTCGAACTGGGCGTCCACACCGTCGACCTGACGACCGGCGCGTCCGCCGAGGCGTTCCGGCGACGCCTGGCCTGAGTTCCAACTGGGTTGCGCCGCGCGGGAATTGCGGCGGGTCGCCGTCGTGGCGGCTACCGTTCTGGCTATGGCACCGGGTGAGGGTCCCAGTGACGCGGGCGACGACATTTCTACCGTCTCGATGGGCGGTGAGACTCCGGATGCGCCGCCGTACGTCCGGAGCAGAACCGATCCGGCGGTGGAGAACGTATGGCTGCGGCGCCGACCACCGCCACCGCGCCCCGGCCTGCCGCGAATGTCGACGGTGGCGCTGCTCGCCGCGTTCCTCGCCGTCCTCACGCTCTACGTGGTGCTGCACCAGGGGGGTTAGGGCCTGCGCGACCTGCGGGAATAAACCGGTTGCCGGGTCACTTAGAGTGGACCGTTATGAAGGAGAAGGGGCGCAAGGTCATCGCGACCAACCGCCGGGCGCGGCACAACTACACGATTCTGGACATCTACGAGGCCGGAATCGCGCTGGTCGGCACCGAGGTGAAGAGCCTGCGCGAGGGCAAGGCCTCGCTGGTGGACGCGTTCGCGACGGTGGACAACGGCGAAGTGTGGCTGCGTGGGCTGCACATCCCCGAGTTCAGCCACGGCACCTGGACCAATCACGCGCCGCGCCGGGTGCGCAAGCTGCTGCTGCACAAGCGTGAGATCGAGCGGTTGGTCGGCAAGTCGCGGGAGGGCAACCAGACGCTGGTCCCGCTGTCGATGTACTTCTCCGACGGCAAGGTGAAGGTCGAGCTGGCGCTGGCCAAGGGTAAGCAGGACTACGACAAGCGCCAGGACTTGGCCCGGCGCACGGCCGAGCGAGAGGTCACCCGTGAACTAGGACGGCGGGTCAAAGGCATGCGGTGACCGCCGTCCTGCTCGCGCTGGTAGCCGCGGTGGGCTACGGCGTGAGCGATTTCTACGGCGGCGTGGCGTCGCGGCGGGTGACCGCACTGCGCGTCGTCATCTATTCCTATCCGTTCTCGGTGCTGCTGGTGCTCGCGCTGCTTCCGTTCGTGTCCGGGAGCGCGGACGCCGCCTCGCTGTGGTGGGGCGCGGCGGCGGGTGTCGCCAGTGGCGTCGCGGTGTGGTGGTTCTACGCCGCGCTGGCCGATGGTCCGATGGCAGTGGTCTCCCCCCTGACGGCGGTGCTGGTCGCCGGCATTCCGGTACTCGCCGGGCTGGTGACCGGCGAGCGCCCCGGCCCGCTCGCCTTCGCGGGCATCGTGTTCGCGCTGGTCGCGGTCCTTCTGGTGAGCCGGGAGTCGCCGGACGAGGTGACGGAGGAGATCACCGGGGGACGCGAACTGCGGTTCACCCGCAAGGTCGCCGCGCTGACCATCGGATCAGGCGTCGCGTACGGTTTCGCCTTCGTATTCCTGCACGAGACATCGGCGCAGTCCGGACTGTGGCCGCTGCTCATGCAGCGCCTCGCGGCCACCGCGGTGGTGTGGCTCACCGCGCTGACCGCCCGCGATGTCGGACGGCTGCGGGGCGAGCCCCTGCGACTGGCCTGCTATATCAGCGTGCTGGACGTCATCAGCAACGCCGCGCTGCTGTATGCCTTTCACGGCTCGCTGCTGTCGCTGGTGAGCGTCATCGGCTCGCTCTATCCGGCCGTGACCGTGCTGCTGGCGATGGTTCTGCTCGGCGAGCGGGTCCATCGGCTGCAGCAGGCAGGCCTGGTCCTTGCGTTGGCCTCGGTCGCGCTCATCGCCGCGGCCTGAGTCCACCGAGCGGCCGCACACGTTCGACCGCCAAGCCGACTCCGGCCCGGGCAGGGCTGACTCGGGCGGCGGCTGATCGAAGGACGCCCGCCGCCCGAGTGAGAGAACGCGGATTGCGAGTGTCCGCCTCCCGGAACCCGAATTCCTCTCTACGGCACGTCGGTCGCGCGGCTCAACGCGTGCACGGTTCGCGCAGCGATATCCGTTTCAAGGTCGGACTGCGGTAGTCGGCGACCACGGTGCGCGACCCCAACGACGTGGACGGATCGGGCACGTTGACCACCGCGCGCTGCGCCGCGACGTCGGGTTCGTCCCGCCCGTAGATCTGCTGCGCCGCCATTCCCTCGGAGTCGACGGTGAGCCCGGCAAGGGTCTTGCGCAGGGTCGGCCGGTCCAGTCCTCCGGTCTCGGCTGCCTTGGTGAGCAGCGCCTTCATCGGATAGGAGATCGCCCAGCCCAGGTTGTAGCCGAAATTCGTCGGTTCGCTCGGCGCGGCGTTCCTGGCCCGTTGGGCACCGAGGCTCATGCCGTCCCAACCGTCGAACGGAGAGGTGTAGTTGTAGAGCGACATCAGCGCGGGCGCGGCGGGGGTCTTGAGCAGCGCGCTGTTCCAGGTCGGTGTCGATCCGAGGAACCGGCCCGTGTAACCGGATTTCGCCAGTTTGCCGACGATCTCGGCGGCTTCGGCCGGTCCGGTGGCCAGCAGGACCACGTCGGGCGGATCGGCCATGATCTCGGCGACCGGGTAATCCTGGTTGCCGACTTCGGGGTTGGGCCCGGTGTCGACCCGAGCGGTGATGGTCGCGCCGTTGTCCAGTGCCCACTTGAGCGCCCCGCTGGCGTAGTCACCGCCGTAGTTGCCGCGGTAGGCGACCACGCCGAGCGTGCGCGGCTGGTAGTGGTTCTGCGCGAACCAGTCCAGACCCAGCACGGCTTCCGTGCAGTACGAGAAGCCGTCGTCCAGCACCAAATCTCGGTCGGTGGCGCGGTACTGCCAGCCGGACCAGAGGGTGCCTGCCCCGGTGACCAGGTCCGCGTCGTCCATCTCGCCCAGGACGGCCAGGGTCTGCGCGGTTCCGAAGCTCATCGCGAGGGCCAGCACATGGGGGGCTATGTTCTCGAATTCCGCGACGTGCCTGCGCGGATCGTAGGCGGTGTCACGCGTGTAGGTCGCGATGTCGATCTCGTATCCGCCGATACCGCCCTGCTTGTTCACCTCGTTCCAGAACGCGAGCTGCCCGTCCTGCAACGACTTTCCGAGCGGAGCGAAGGGGCCGTTGTTCAGGTCCGACAGAACACCCAGATAGATACAGCCCTTGTCGCGGTGGATCGCGTGCGGGCACGCTTCTCGGGTCACGCCCGGGGCAGCCGCGGACTCGGAAGCCGAACAGCCGCCGGTCAGGACGAGCCCGAGCGCGAGGGGGGCGGCCACGAGACGCAGCAGCCGACGGAGATTACGGTGGAAAGGCATGTCTTTCTCGCTTACGGCTGCACGCAGGGCTCGGTGAGGGTGACGCGGTCCTGGGTCGGGCCGTGATAGTCGGTCGCCAGGGTCTTCGCGCCCAGCGGCGCGGTCTGCTCCGGCGCTTCGATGACCGCTCGCTGCCGGGTGAGGTCGGGTTTCGCCGCGCCGTAAGTGTATTCGGGTATCGCGCCCTCGTAGTCGACGCGCAGGCCGTGCACGGCTTGACGGACGCCCTTGCGGGTCAGCTTGCCTTCGTTGACCGCTCGGGTGAGCAGCGCCTTCATCGGATAGGAGAACATCCACCCGGCGCTGTAACCCCAGGTGGAGGGCTCGCGAGTCGCCGAGGCCCTGGCCTTCTTGGCGCCGGCGCTGACGCCGTCCCAGCCGTCCAGCGGCGAGGTCATGTTGTAGCGCGTCGTGATCGCGGACGCCGCAGGGCTTTTCAACAGGCCGCCGTTCCAGGTCGGGCCCGAGCCGAGAAACCTGCCCGGATAACCGGCCAGCGCCGCCTTGCCCATGATCTCGCCCGCCTCCGCGGGACCGGTGGCCAGGAGCACGAGATCCGCTCTGGCATTGAGGATCTTGGCGACGGCGGCATCCTGGTTGCCGATCTGGGTGTTCGGCTCGGTGTCGATCTGCGCCACCATGTCGACGCGGTTGGCGGAGGCCCATTTCTTGGCGCCGGTGGCGTAGTCGCCGCCGTAGTCGCCCTGATAGCTGACCGTGGCGATCGAAGACGGCTTCGCTTGGTGCTCGGCGATCCAGTCCAGGGCGATGATCGCCTCGGAACAATAGGAGTAGCCGGACTCCAGCAACAGACCCTTGTCGCTGTTCTCGAATTGCCAACCCGACCACAGGGTTCCGGCAATGGCGATCATGTTCGCCGCGTCCATCTCGGGAAGTACCTTCTGCGTCTGCACGGTGCCGAAGCTCATGGAGAGCGCGAGGACGTGCGGCTCGATTCGCCGGTACGCCTCGGCGTGCTTCTGCAGATCGTAGTTCGTGTCCTCGGTGTAGGTGGCGATGTCCACCTCGTATTTGCCGCCGATGCCGCCCGCTTCGTTCACCGCCTTCCAGAACGCCAGCTGGCCGTTGTGAATGTCCTTGCCCAGCGCGGCGAACGGCCCGCTGGTGAGATCGGACAGCACGCCCAGGTAGATACACCCCTTGCGGGAGTCGACCGCGTTCGGACAAGGGTCGGAGGTGACCCCGGGTTCGGACGCGGCGGCCGACTTGTCGCCCAGCGCAGAGCACCCGGTCAGGACGAGTCCGGCGATGGCGGTGAGGGCGGACAGGCGCAGCAACCTGTCCCCAATGGTGCGAACTGCCAAAGTGTTTCCTTAGTCTGAAATCGAGATCCGCTGCTCAGAGCCGATCGTACGGCTCGTGCAGTGTAAGTCGAGTTCCTCGCCGGGCCCGGAGAACCGGCTACCAGCATCCGGGAAGGATGGGGTGTTCGAACGGGCGGTGACGGGGATCCGGTTGAGCTGCGTGCCGTGCCCCCGGACCATATCGGAGGAACAGAGAACACGGTGCGTTCTCGACACCGCCCGAGGGGAGAGTTCGGAGATTCCGGTCCGGGACGGTGGCGACTCAGAAGGTCTCCTCCGACCCGCGGGGCCCCTTACCTCACCCGCGTCAGTGGCCCCGGCCGACGCTGCCGGTGTGGGGTCCACCACGACCGGATATCGGGATGATCCGGCCTCTCGCCGGTGTTAACATGAACAGCCCGGCAAGACGCCGGGGCGTACGGGGCTGAACGGTTTCGACTGCGTACGTAGATCTAGGGGAAGCGTGTCGGTGCAGGCAAGAGACCACCGTAAGCGTCGTTGCAACCAATTAAGCGCCGATTCTCATCAGCGCGAGTACGCTCTCGCCGCCTAAGCTGCGAAGCGTCTCTGTCGGCCCGGGGCATGCCCTCGGCTCCGGTGCCGGCATCAGCTAGAGGGCTAACCGTCCTACTCGGTCGCGGAGTAGGACGGGACATCGAACAGCGACTGGGATCGTCATCCGGGCTTGTTCGCGGGACCCGGAGATCCGAGTAGAGGCACAGCGGACTGCACACGGAGAAGCCCTGGAGACGCGGCGGAGGACCCGGGTTCGATTCCCGGCAGCTCCACGACAAGGCCCCTCACCTGCATCGCAGGTGAGGGGCCTTTTTCATGTGCCGCTTCACCGGTCTCGAACAGATGTTGCGAGAGGGCGGACAGGCTGGCACGAAGGCGATGCTCCAGCACTGCCGAGCACGGAGCAGGCGGCGCAAATGGCAGGTCCCTTTGCTGTGCGGCTCGTCCAGTGGTTCGCGTCAGGAGCGATTCAGCGCAGGTAGGTTCCGCGGCCACCGTTTGATGCTCAGGCTGCGTCGGTGTGGTGGCTGGTGAAGTTGACTCGGGTGTCATCGGCGTCGAGGGCGATATTCAGGGTGGCGTCGAGGGCGTCGGCGAGTTTGGCGAGCAGGGGGAGGGTCGGCATGGTGTCGGAGCCTTCGATGCGCGAGATTTTGGCTTGGGTGAGTCCGGCGCGTTCAGCGAGGTCGGCTTGGGTGAGTCCGAGTTCGGTGCGGCGGTCGTATACGGCTCGAGCCAGTGCCATGGAGAGCCGGATTTCGCGGCGGGCCTCGGTGACATCGTCGGGTTCGGTGTAGCCCTCAGCGAGTTTGCGCTCCCGGAGGGTCTTCCAGCGTGCGTGACTCATCGGTCCAGTTCTCCTCTCTCGACTGTGCGAACGAATTCTTGGTGGGCGGGTGCGTGTTCGGCCTGGCAGACTTGTTGGGCGAGCTTCGCGCGTTTGACTTCGGCATCTTCTCGCATCCGAGTCTTGCGGAACACTGTCAGTAGGATCACCCGCCGTCCAGGTGCGAGCCAGTAGGTGATGCGGATGGCGGCGCCATCCACAGTTGGCCGGAGTTCGCGGACGCCGTCGCCGAGATGCCGAGCGTAAGGCTCGGTGAGGGACTCTGCGTGTTCGGCGAGTAGGCCGACGTATTCATCGATCTTGAGGAAGTGCCTGGCTGGCAGTGCTTCCAGCCAATCTCGCACCTCTGGCTCGATTTCGATGGTGAACAGTTCACCCACGTCACCCACAGTATATGTCGTCAACGACATGCGGCAAGGGGGTGGCACCTCGTGGCGAGCGAATGGGCATACTCGTCGACCTCGACGCGGAACGGGTGGATCGCTTGCACATTCGGGCTTCGTGCGGCTTTGGCAGGCACGTAATTCCCTACGGCAGAGTAACTTCAGCGGCCAGGTCCACCGTGGCTCAGTAGGAGCCTCGATGATTGCCGCACGGAGTCCTCTGGGAGACTCACGGCATGGTTGCTATCGGTTCGTGGGCGCCACCAGTCCATGAGGCGGTGGGGGAGCATCAGGTAGTCCACATGGTCGCGTCGACCAGCGGCGCAGCGACGGGCATCGCATGGGCGGCCGGAGTGTTACCAGAACGGTATGCTTCCCCGAGTCGGGTCGCGGGGATTCTGGAGAATTTGGGTAAGCCAGCTGCCGCGAGGTACCTCAGAAACAAGCTGCCAACAGATATGAAGGCTCGATCCGGCGACGTGGGCGAGATCCTCGGGGTGCAGTACGCCGAGCAGGAGCTTGGATATCGGACGATCGCGCGCTTTCGGTGGAAGGATCACCCAAACATGGCTATGCGGGGGGATGACATCATCGGGATTCGTACGCCCATATCTGGACCAATTGAGTTGTTGAAGGGGGAGATCAAGTCCCGGAACTATCAGACTCGACCGAGGAAGATGTCGGCGCCGCTGAACGTAAGTGGCAGGCACAGTTGGCTAGTCTGGATTGTGCTCTATTTGGCTTGTTGAGCGATGGGGGCGTTGGTGAGGACAATAGTATCGGATCGGCGCTCGATACGGCGCTAGCCTCCTCGCTGTGGACGCGGAGTATGTCGCGTCGCCACGAGGATGCCCAGCGGGCTCTCACGGCCGGATTGACATCGCGGGCTAGGTTTCTCTGGAGTAACTCGACTTCATCTCAACGGCGCGGCTTTTTTCTTGCCGGTGTGGGACTAACAACCGGGCGTGAGCTGGACGAAAACTTGGCGGTACTCTTGCAGTATCTATACCTGGCAGATCGGGGCATTGTTGAAGGAGATGACGAGAGCGCGATCGAAGCTATAACCTCCTTCGCGTCAATTGCTCTGAGTATCTATCCTTTCGCGCCTAGGAAGCGCCCGGTAGGCTGGCAGGCAGTTCTGAGGGGTTGGTTGCAAGGCAAGCCGATGTCGGAAATCGCTCCGGACGATGATGGCGAAGTGCTTGAATTCATTGAAGACTCGCTGGCCTACGGGTTGCCGTGGGCAATGGAGGCTGCGCGCGTGCAGGCATCAGCGGCGGATAGCACCGATGATTTATGGACAGTAGTCACGCCGACGGAGGGACACGCCGTAGCTGCGGTTGAGGCAGGGACTCTCAATAGGTCGGCGGCGATGCTTATGCGAGCTGGCTTCTCTTCACGGTCGGGAGCGATTTCGGCGGTTATCTTGTCGGACGCGCGTTTCACGACAATGAGTGAACTTCGTGAGTGGCTGCGGTCCGATGAAATACGTGAGCTGGCGCAGGACAATGACTGGCCAACTTCGTCTTCACACGATCTGTGGGTCGCGTTTACGGACCGGAGCGGTGCAGGCCGTAGTGAGCCATGGGCACACACGGTCGAATCTGCACAGGTGGCATGGCTCGACGGCTATGAGCCGAACAGCGGACTTCCATACCGCGCCGTTTCACTTCCGGACGGCGAGACTCTCCTCGAGACCCCTGACGCACAACCTGCTGGCCTACTTCATGAGGTGCTGAATCCGGGTCGGCTCGGCTTGCTCACTGTCACCGGCACCTCCGTGACGAATGTTGTTGAGCTGAGCTACAGGGGGCCTTCAGATCTGCGGGTATAGAGAGCTACTCAGTGTGACATTGGGGTCACTGATCAGGCGGTCGTTGACCTACACGTCTGCCCCCCGGCCTGATCGTCACACCCGCGTGCCGGAGTACCTTCGCTACCGTGCGCTTGGCCATGTGGTGCTCAGCTTTCAACTGGGGCATGGAGGGCGCCGGCCTCGTACTTAGCCACGATCGGCAGCCTCCTCGGGCGTCAAGCGCTTCTTCGGTCCGCCGGATGCTCGCTTTTCGGAGGCGCTGAGGGTCGCGGTCCGCTTCCCTGGAGGCGTTTACTCAGCTCGGAGAGGCGCTGGAGCAAGTCAGCCCGTTTCGAGTAAGTTCCCGCCATGTCCACGACAAGGCCCCTCACTTGCATCGCAGGTGAGGGGCCTTTTTCATGCCGCTACGCCGGGGTGGGAGCTGGGAGACCGCAACATCTGTAACGGTCGCCGTCCGGTCGTCGCGCGACGTGACCCGTTGGGCGCAACTTACCCGTCGATCGCCGTACTGTCCGGCTTACTGCCTGCGCATCGCTCACGGAGGTGCCGCTCGGCGACGAGCTTCCGCGGGCACGGCGGTGTGCAGCTCGCGTGCAACTTCGTCAGACCTTGCGCGTGCTGCTCGTCCGCGGGCTCGTTGTCGTCCTCGCAGTAGTCTTCGATCCACGAACGCCGAGTCGTCATCGCTTGTCCTCGCTCTCGATGCGGTCCATGACCTCACGGAAGGGGACCTGTTCGTCGGGATCGTCGCCCAGCTCGAGTAGCCACGGCAGGACCCAGAACAGCAGGATCAGCAGACCGCAGACAGCGGCGATGACGATCAGGACGGTTGCGAGCTCTGCGGGCATTCGGTGACCCCTCGGCATTGTGGTGTGGTTGGGTAGCACCCGACGCCGGGGAGTTCGGGGACTCACCCGGCGTCGGGGCCTGCCAGAAACGTTCGCTTGCGGCAAGCTCGCCGAGGGACAGACAGGGGACAGCCCGGGAAAATCGATTTACCCTCGCAGGATGAGCGGACACATCGGGAAAGCCCTTGCATCCGAGCGCAAGCTGGCCGGATTGAGTCAAGTTGCGCTCGCGAAGCGGGCCGGCTACTCGCTGTCGATGGTCAAGGCCGTCGAGCAGGGCCGGGAAGCCGCATCGGCTGGGTTTGTGGCCGCCGTCGCGAAAGCCCTCGGTATCGACCCGGACCGGTTGCAGGGCACGCCCTATGTGGAGACCCTCGCCGAAGACGGGCCCCTTGCCGGGCTGGAAGAACTGCGGCTGCTACTGGCTGAAGGTGGCTACGTGCGTGCCGAGCAACCACCTGCCCGTGACGTGCTGCTCGCTGATCTAGCCGCTGTCGACAAGGCCATGCACACCGATCGCACGCGGCATGCGCTGATCAAGCTGCCGCGACTGATCCGGCAGTTGCACGGTGCGATCGAGTTCGCCGACAGCGATGTCGTCCGCATGGAGAGCTACGCGATGCTGTGCTCGGCATACATCGCAGCCGAAGGTGTGTGCGTCCGCTTGGGGTATTCGTCGCTCACTGCGCTTGTGCTGGACCGGCTCGACCAAGCTGCCGCCCACACCGGTGATCCGGCGTATGCGGTGCGGGCATTGATGAAGCGGGCACGCCTGTTGATGGCCCATGGTTCCACCGATTCGGCTATGTCGCTGGTCGGTCGCGGCCTCGAACTTGTCCCCGGTGAGACCGAGTCCGAGCGTGTGCTCCGGGGATATGGGCACCTGCGCGGAGCGATGGTCGCTGCCCGTGGGCTACGCCTCGAAATGGCGCGTGACCATATCGACCAGGCAGCGGTCATCGCCGCGCCGATGCTGCGCGAGAGCACTCTCTACACCACTGATTTCGGCCCCGGGAACGTGGCGGTTCATGCATGCGCGGTAGAACTCGAGGCAGGCGACCCAGGTAAAGCGGCCCGCGACGGTGCAGCGCTGACTCTGCCCGCGGAAATGGCCTCGCCGCGTGCCGGTCACCATTGGCAAGACAACGCCCGCGCATGGTTGATGGCGGGTAAGCCGGACAAGGCGCTGGTGGCCTTGAGCAAGGCTCGTGCAGTCGCACCGCAGCAGACCCGCTTGCACCCCGGAGTGCGGGAGACGGTGCACGGGATCGCCGCGGCCCAGCGACGGCAGAGTGAGGGCCTGGTGGGATTCGCGTCCTGGCTGGGAACGGTGCTATGACCTCAGTACAGCTGAGGGCATCGGTGCCCACCGTGCCCATATTTTGCCCACGACCTACCGAGATTTGTCGTGGTTCGATGAGATTCGACGGACGTATTACCGCAGGTAGACGCATCTGTTGATCGAACGGGCCGAGGCGGGCTGTTCGATACGGATAGCCGTGGGTGACGCCGACAGCGCCAACGTCCGACAACGGGGTAGGGAAGAGAAATTCGGGCACGGCATCGAGTCCCGCTGCCGTCTCGCCTTGATGCACTACCGGACGCTGGAAGGAACGCCGGGCATCGAGCTCCGGACTCACGCCACGACGCTCTACAACAGCATTTTCCGCGCCGACGAGGAAATGCTGGTCAATGCCCACGTGTGGGGAGTGAATGCTTACGGTGCGCCTGTCTGGCATCTGCGCCGTACTCTCGGCGGTGGTCTGTTCGACACCTATACCGACAGTTTCGACGCGGTCTGGCGATCGGCCCGACCGGTGGAAGGGTGAGCCAATGGCGCGCACCGAGTTCTACGACGACCAGCCGCACCAGAGCCGAACAGTCTCGTCGTCGCGGCTTCCGCCGTGGTGTGCGACGACAAGGGCCGTATCCTGTTGCAGCGGCGCGCCGACAGCGGCCTATGGGCGTTGCCCGGTGGTGGCATGGAGATGACCGACAGCCTTCCCGGCTGTGCGGTGCGAGAGGTCAAGGAAGAAACCGGGCTGGATATCGAAATCACCGGACTCGTCGGCACCTACACCGATCCGCGCCACGTCATCGCCTACAGCGATGGCGAGGTCCGACGCCAGTTCAATGTGTGCTTCCTGGCCCATGTCATTGGTGGCGACCTCGCCATATCCGATGAGTCCATCGAACTACGGTTCGTAGCCCCCGCCGAACTGGACAGCCTCGACATGCACCATACGCAGCGACTCCGGCTGACTCACTACCTGGAAGGGCGGTCCGCGCCATACCTCGGCTGACGTTCCTCGCCCGGGACTCCGCCCCGCGTCCGTGGATGGGTCGCCCGGTCGTGGTGCAGTGATCTTTCCCGGCCTGCGGGCTTCTGAAGAGGATTCCCGTGCCGGTGGGCGCGTCAGGTGATTCCGTTGGTCACCGCTGGATTCACGCATTCGGCTCGCCGTAGGCTGCGGCGATGTCCTGGGAACTGCTCCAGCGGCTGTAGGTGGGCGACTGTGGCCAGCCGTCGGGGGAGTCCTGCCATTCCTCCTGCCTGCCGTAGGGCAGTAGGTCGATCAGGGCGAAGGAGTGGCTGAGCTGTTCGGTGCCGCGGCCGTTGGTGTGCCAGGTGCGGTAGACGGTGTCGCCGTCGCGGAGGAATACGTTGACCGCGAACCCTGCGCCGGGCGGTGCGCCGACGTCGGCGCCGAAGGAGCTGTTCGCGGTGGAATACCAGGCCATCTTGTTTCCGACCCGCCGCTTGTAGGCGAGCGCCTCCTGAATCGGGCCTTGGGTGACGATGACGAACCGGGCGTCGTAATTGTTCAGGAACTCCAACCGAGTGAACTGCGAGGTGAATCCGGTGCAGCCGCCGCACTGCCATTGCTCGCCCGGAAACCACATGTGGTTGTAGACGATCAGTTGCGACATACCGCCGAAGAGGTCGACCAGCCGGACCGGTCCCTCCTCGCCCTCGAGGGTGTAGCCGGGCATCTCGACCATCGGCAGGCGGCGGCGCTGAGCGGCGATCGCATCGAGTTCCCTGGTCGCGGCCTTCTCCCGGACGCGCAGCGCTTCGAGTTCGCGCTGCCAGGTATCGGCGTCGACGACGGGCGGCAGTGCTTGCGGGCTCATAGGGTCCTCCCTGTCCGGGTTCATAGCTCGAGGGCTGTAGGTGTAGACCCGGCCCGCTCGCAGAACTCATCGGTGACCGGCTACTTCCTCTCGCCCGGGACTCGCACCCGCATCCCGCGGACTTTTGCCGCCGCCCCTTCGGTCATGTGATCCCTCGACTCGAGCTGGGCCGCCTTGCCGTGAGGAAGGCTCGCGAGCCCTTCGCGACTACGGCCTCGATCGGAGTCGGCTCTACCGATCCCGGTCATGATCCGGCCTCGGGGTACATCCTCGGCATGTATGAGCCCGGCATCGTTGCGGGGTGAAGGCAGGAAAGGTGCCGGGGTGGGTCGCGGCCGGAAAACGGCAAATCGGGGAAAACGGGCGGATTCTGTTTGGTTGCTGACTGCGGTGGAATTGCCGGGGTAATGTCCACTGAGCAGGGAAAATGGGGTGTTTGCCCCCCGGTATCTGGATGGCTGCCATGAAGCTCGAAGCCGAGATTCGCAACTTCTCCCGAGATGGGAGCGGGGGGCTTGGGAGGCTGACATGACTGCGGGAATCGCGGGTAACGGGATGCGGTCGATCCTGCGTGCCGCCTGTGTGAGCGTCGGGATAGATGCGAGCGATGCCGAACCGGTGGGGTCGCAAGGGGTCTACCGGTTGCGCGGCGGGCTCGTCGTGCGGATCGGCGAGCGGGGACAGAAATTCGCGACCGGGCGGGAAGTCGCGGTCGCTCGATGGCTGGAGACCTGCGGGGTGTCCGCCGCGCGCGTCGTCGCGGACATTCCGCAGCCGGTTGTGGTCGACGGACGCCCGGTGACCTTCTGGCAGGAGCTGCCGCCGCATCACCCAGGCACGCCCGGTGAGGTCGCCAGGGCGCTGGGACAGTTGCACCGGCTACCACTGCCGGGGTTCGAACTACGCAGGATGTCGCCCCTGGCCCGGGTGGAGGAGGAGATCGCCGCCGGGCACACGGTGACCGAGGACGACCGGCGCTGGCTGGGCAAACACTTGGAGGAACTGCGCGGCCGCTGGAAGGCGCTGCCGAAGGGCCTGCCTTGGTCGGTGGTCCAGGGCGGCGGCTGGGAGGACGGCGTGGTGGTCGGCGACGACGGCGACGTCATCCTGGTCGGCTTGGGGCAGGCGATGATCGGCCCGCCCGAGTGGGACCTGGTGCACACGGCGATCGAGTGCTGGACCGCGCGCAAACTCTCCGCATCGGAGTACGCCGAATTCTGCGCCGCGTACGGCCGCGACGTGATGCGCTGGGACGGCTTCTACCTGCTTCGCGACATCCAGGAGTTCCGGATGGCCTTGCAGTCGATTCGCGCCGCCGCTGTCGATCCCGCCTATCAGCGGCAGGCGATGCGCCGCCTCGCCTGCATCCGCGGCGACTCGGGCATGCGGCCGTGGCCCGAGTGGGCGGACCTCGAATAGGCCGCTGGCCGCCGAACGGATGGCAGGCAGGGATCTCGGGGACGTAGCCCAGCTGCGCGCAGTACCCGGCCGAGACCCCTTCTCGGCGATCGCCGAGGCGTCCTCGGCCGGGCGCGACGTGGTACCGGGGCCACGCCGCCGGACGGTAGCGATGGTTCGGTGATCAGCCTTGCTGAGTCGGGACGACGACGAGTTCGGCGATATTGACGTGCCGCGGTACGCCGACCGCATAGGCGATCGCGTCGGCGATGTCGCGGGGTTCCAGGATCTCGATCGCCGTGCGCCACTGCTCGAGCCCGGCGCGCTGGTGTTCGTCCTGCATCCCCGCGCCGAGTTCGGTGCCGACGAAGCCGGGTTCGATGTTCTTGACCCGCACGCCGCGCGGCCCGAATTCGGCGCGCAAGTTGCGGGTCAGGTGCGCGACCGCGGCCTTGGTAGCGGTGTACACGGCGTAGTTGGGGAAGACAGTGTGGCCGCCGATCGAGCCGACCAGCACCAGATCCGCTTGCCCGCCCCGTTCCGCGGCCGCGAGCAGGCCGTCGATGAACGCTCTCGCGGTGTAGAGCAGACCCGTGATGTTGGTGCCGACCATCTGGTCCCACTCGTCTGTGAGCGCGGACTCGAACGGCGCGGCGAGCATGACGCCCGCGTTCGCGACGACCAGGTCGACGGAACCGAATGCCGCCCGCACGGTTGCCGCGGCGTCTCGCATGGACTGCTGATCGGCGACGTCGGCGACCACCGCGAGCGCGTCCCCGCCGATCTCAGCGGCGAGGTCCTCGATGCGATCCTTGCGCCTGCCCAGCAGGGCGACCTTCGCGCCGCCCCGCGCGAGCTGCCGCGCGGTCGCCGCGCCGATTCCACTGGATGCTCCGGTGACGACCGCGACGCGGCCGGTGATGTTGTTCGTCATGTCCACAACGTTGCGCGTCCGTGCGGCCGCCTGACAGGCTGCGGTCTTCCTGGTAGTCGCGGGGCCACCCAGGCTGATGTCGGCTCACCTAGGCTCGGATCATGGACTCCGACAATCGACTGGGCGCTTTCCTGCGTGCGCGCCGCGAGCTGGTGCGGCCGGAGGATTTCGGGATGTCCGGTGGTGGTCAGCGGCGGGTCGCCGGACTGCGCCGGGAGGAGATCGCCCTGCTCGCGGGGGTGAGCGCCGACTATTACGTACGGCTGGAGCAGGGACGCGACCGGCATCCCTCCGAACAGGTCATCGCGGCGCTGGCGCGCGTGTTCGCGCTGGACGAGGAGGGCACGGCACATCTGCGGGCGTTGGCGCGGCCGACGGCCGCGCGATCGCGGCCGCCGCGACGGCCCGAACGGGTGGCACCGGGGCTACTGCGCCTGATGGAGGCGTGGCCGCATACGCCCGCGGTGGTGCTCGGCAGATACCTGGACGTCCTGGCGGCGAATCCGCTGGCCGCGGCCGTCAATTCGTGCTCGGTGCCGGGCGTTAATCAGGTACGCATGGTCTTTCTCGATCCCGAGGCGCGCGATCTCTACGGTGACTGGCCGACCATCGCGGCCGATACGGTGGCCAGCCTGCGGGCGACCGCGGGTGCGGACCTGGACGATCCGCGATTGACCGAGCTGGTCGGGGAGCTTTCGCTGAAGAGCGAGGAATTCCGGCAACTGTGGGCGCGCCACGACGTCCGGGTGAAGACCGCGGGCGTCAAACACTTCCGAAACCCCATGGTCGGGGACCTCACGTTGTCCTACGAGACGCTCAGCGTCAACGGCGCGCCGGGCCAGATACTCATCGCCTACCACGCGGAACCAGGATCGCCCTCGGAGCGATCGCTGGCCCTGCTCGGCAGTTTGATCGCGGATGACGGGAAAACGACCGGTGCCGAGCGCCGCGACGCCGGTGCGTCTCGGCCACAGCGCTGAGCGAGTCCGGCGCAGATAGGCCGAGTCAATCCTTCGTTTCGGTCCGTGTCGCCCCCGCCGACGCCGCCACCACACACCCGACGCCCGCCCACTGTCCGAGGTTCATGACCTGACCGAGGACGACCAAGCCCGCGATAGCCGCGACCGCGGGCTCCAAGCTCATCAGCACGCCGAAAACGCGGGGCGGAATCCGCCGCAGCGCTTCCAGCTCCACCGAATACGGCAACACCGATGACAACATCGCGACCGCGAATCCCGCGGCGAGCACGGCGGGCTGCAACAGCGCGGCGCCCGCATCGATCACGCCGACCGGCAGCATCACCAGCCCACCGAATGCCATGGCGAGCGCCAGCCCGCCCCCGCCGCTGGTCCGTTCGCCGAGCGCGGCGCTGAGCAAGATGTAACCCGCCCAGCACGCCGCCGCGGCCAGCGCGAACATCACCCCTACCCAGTCCACGTCCCCGTCCGCCCGGGTCAGCAGCAGCACCCCGGCCCCGGCCAGCACCGCCCACAGCGGGTCGATCCAGCGCCGCGATCCGGCCAGCGCGACGGTGAGCGGTCCCAGGAACTCGATGGTCACCGCCATGCCGAGGGGGATCCGGTCGATCGCCTCGTAGAACGAGAGGTTCATCAGCGCGAGCACCGCCCCGTACCCGAGCACGACCGGCAGCGCACCACGCCCCACCCGTAGCGACGAACGCCAGATCACCAGCAGGACGATCCCGGCGAAGACCAGCCGCAGCATGACCGCTCCAGCCGCACCGGTCGCCGCGAACAGCTGCGTGGCCACTGCCGCGCCCACCTGCACGCTGACGATGCCCGCCAGCACCAGCGCCGTCGGCGGCACGCCACCGAGCCCCTGCGCGGCGACCCTGCGCCGCACCGACAACGGCCTCGCGCCGCGCACCATCCGCTCGAAGTCGATCGCTACCACACCAGCACCTCCGTCGCTCCACGGGAAGACCCTCGGACACACAACCACGAGGGGGCGACACGATCGTCAGGCGGCACGAGATCCCGTCGCCGGGCCGGGACGCACGCCGCCGGTGGGGTGAGCGGCTGCGGCGCGGTCGTTGTCGTCCCGCGTCGGACACGACGGAACAGATTTGTCCGAGCGAGCGACCGATGAGCACACGCTCCGACGGATCTCGGTGCGCCGGTGCGAGCCGAATTCCGCGGTTCACACCCCGTCGAAGCCGTGCGGGAGTGAGGATCTAGTAATCGCGTCGGTGCGCGCGGCCGGCGTCCGTTCGACGAGGAGCCACTCACGACCGATAGGACCACCCGAATGCGAAGACGAATCGGTGCGACAGCGGCGGCGCTCGGAGCCGTCGCGGCGGTCACGATGGCCGACCCGCCCTCGGCCGGAGCCACGGTGACCCAGGTCGGGATGTATCCCGGCCTCAATTTCGGGTTGGTGACCAATTATGGGACGGGCTGCACCTATACCGCGCGAGCCACCGTGACCGACGTCGTCGCACCGGTGGTGTTCTACGACAACGGCGTTCCGTTCGGTGTGGTCCGGCCTTCCGGCGGCGTCGCGTTGATCGACTGGGTGCCCGCCACGCAGGGACCGCACACCATCAGCGCCGTGCAGGAGCCGGACGTGCCGTATGTGGCGAGTATCGACCTCCCGGTCGGCGAAGGCATCCACCTGGGCTACGCGTGCGTCGTTCGCGGCGGTTGACGGCGACGTCCGCCGCGCCGGTGATCGGCGGTCCGAGCTCGATCTCTCCGGCGGGAAGGAAATGAGCATGCGAAGCAACGGGCCGATCATCGTCGGTGTGGACGGGTCCGCCGGGTCTGCGGTGGCGGTCGCGTGGGGAGCGCAGGCCGCCGCCCAGCATCGGGCGCCGTTGCGTCTTACGCACGTGGTGGATCCGGTCGCCGACTACGGGCCCGGTGTCACCGAACCGCTCACCAGCACCGACTACGCCCGATTGGTGGGGCACGGTCGCTGGGTGCTGGACACCGCGGCCGAGGAGGCGCGCATCGCGGTCCGGGCGCTGCACGACATCGAGATCAGCACCGAGCTGGTGCACGAGCCGGTCGGTCCGGCGCTGCTCGACCGCACCGGCGGAGCGCGGATGATGGTGGTCGGCACCCGCGGTCGCGGGACCGTACAGCGTGCTCTGCTGGGATCGATCAGTGCGGCGCTGGCGCGACGGGCGCGCTGCCCGGTGGTCGTGGTCCGGGAGGGCGCCCCGCTCACCGCGGAAGCCAGGACGAAGCTGATCGTCGTCGGCGTAGACGGCACCGAGATCAGCGAACCCGCTATCGAAGCGGCGCTGCACGAGGCCTCGGCGCGGGATGTGCCCCTGCTGGCCCTGCATGTGTGGACGGGCGTCGAACTGCCGTCGGTGAGCGCTGAACTCGCGGTGGATACCGAGAAGCAGATCGTGCTGGCGGAAAGCCTCGCCGGGTGGCAGGAGCGTTTTCCCGATGTCGAGATCCGGCGCGAGATCGTGACCGACCGGCCAGAGCGCTGCCTGCTGGAACGCTCCGGGCAGGCCCAGTTGCTCGTGGTGGGCAGCCGCGGTCGAGGCGGGTTCGCCGGCATGCTGTTCGGTTCGACCAGTCAGGCACTGCTGCTGTCGGTGGCGTGCCCCATCATGATCGTTCGCGACGTCTCGATGGCGGTCCGCTACCTGCCCGACTGAGCGTCACACTCCGGTCGTCGAGCCCGGCCGCACGATCATCAGAACTGTGACCGCCGCCCACAGCAGGTTGAACACTCCCGTGTCCATGGCGAGACGGCGGATCAGCGCCGGAGTGGTGCCGGTGAGGTCGGCGAGGACCTTCTGCTGCCCGGGCAGCACGAGCAGTGCGAGCACGCCCGCCGCGGCCGCGGTCAATCCGATCGACACCACCAGCCAGGTGTCGCCGAGCACGCCGAGAGCGAGCGCGGTGAGCACGCCGAAGGCCGGGACCGCCACGCCGAGCAGGGCATAGACGCGGCAGATGCGATGCAGCGTGCCGAGGACGGCCGGGTCGTGCCCGGTCGCGGTGGCGGCGAGGGCGCGGCGGGTGGTGGCGGGAAACATGCTGGCCGCCACCGTCACCGGCCCGACGGCGATGATCACGGCGAGCACGTGGACCGAGAGCAGGAACTTCGTCACGGCGGTCGACACTAGCCAGGATCTGGTGCGGGCGAAATTGGCGAAAGTGCCATATACCGCTCGATTCTCGCCAAGGGCGGTGAGATGCGGATATTCGGCAGGAGCCAGTTCGGCGCATTGGCTGGAATCAGCCGGACGCCTAAACTATCGCCATGCACACCGTGGTCGTCCTCGCGCTGGACCAGGTGATCGCGTTCGATCTGGCCACGCCGGTGGAAGTGTTCGGGCGTAGCTGTCTCCCCGATGGCAGGCCCGCCTATCGCGTGCTGGTCTGCGCGGGCACCCCGACGGTCGACGCGGGGCTGTTCACGATGCGAGCCCCGCGTGGGCTCGACGCGCTGGGCGAAGCCGACACGATCGTGCTGCCCGGCTGCGCCGACCCGGCCCTTCCGGTGCCGGACGAGGTGCTCGAGGCGCTGCGCCGCGCCGCGGCCGCGGGCACCCGTCTCGCGTCGATCTGTTCCGGCGCCTTCATCCTGGCGGCGACCGGATTGCTGAACGGGCACCGCGCGACCACGCACTGGCTCGCCGCCGCGGCCCTCGCGGCCCGCTACCCGGACATCGACGTGGACCCCGACGTGCTGTACGTGGACAACGGCTCGCTGCTCACCTCGGCGGGCGCCGCGGCCGGAATCGATTTGTGCCTGCACATGATCCGCCGGGACTACGGCTCGGCGGTCGCGGCCGACGCGGCCAGGAAGTCGGTCGTCCCGCTGGAGCGGGAAGGGGGGCAGGCGCAGTTCATCGTGCACGACCAGCCGCCGACGCCGCGCGGCTCGGCGCTGGAGCCGGTGCTGCGGTGGATCCAGGACAACTCCGCGCGGGATCTCACCCTCGACGACATCGCCGCCCAGGCCGGGATGAGCACCCGCACGCTCAACCGGCGGTTCCGCGAGCACACCGGTACCACGCCCCTACAGTGGCTGCTGCGCGCGCGAATCCGACAGGCCCAGCATCTGCTCGAGGCCACCAGCCACCCGGTCGACCGGATCGCGGGCCAGGTCGGTTTCGGCTCGCCCACCGCGTTCCGCGACCGCTTCAAGCGGGTGGTCGGGACGAGTCCGCACAACTATCGCGCGGCATTTCACGGCTCCGATGCGAACCTGTCCGGCTAGCGCGGGGGCATGCCGGATGGTCCGCGGCGACGGCGGCCGCGCCGACCGATGAGTTCTCGCGCGTCGTCCCGTCGGATCAAGCGACATCGCAACACCGATCCAGGAGCAACGCACATGAGGAAAATCACCGCCGGCCTGTTCATCGCCCTCGACGGCGTCATCGAGGACCCGCAGGACTGGCACTTCCCCTACTTCGACGACGCCATGGGCGCGGTGGTCGACGCCCAGCTCGGTGCCGCCGACACCCTGTTGCTCGGCCGCAAGACCTACGACAGCTTCGCGGGCGCGTGGCCGGAGCGCGAAGCGGCGGGCGGCCCGGACGCGGCGTTCGCGAAGAAATTGGGCGACGCGCGCAAGATCGTGGTTACCCGGCAGGATCTCGACTTCACCTGGCGCAACTCCGAAGTGATCGACGGCGATCTGATCGACGCGGTGACGGCGCTGAAGAACGAGCCCGGCGGCGACATCGGCATGAGCGGCTCGGTCTCGGTGGTCCGTCAGCTCCTGGCCGCCGGTCTGCTCGACGAGTTGCACCTGCTGGTGCACCCGATCGCGGTCGGGAAGGGCGATCGCCTGTTCCAGGACGGCGCGGCCACCGTCCCGCTGCGCCTGCTGTCCTCGGAGACCTTCCCCACCGGCGTGCTGCATCTGGTCTACACCCGCGACGAGGCCGCGTCCACCGCGTCCTACGACGACGCGAAAACCCACCTGTCGCAGGGCGTTCGGTAGGCGTCGTCGCCGTCCGGTCGGCCGGTCGTGGTGAAGCCCTAGTGCCCCAGCGCTTTCGCGACGATGCCCCCCGTGACGGCTTTGATGAGATAGCTGGTCGAGTCGTGTGGCGACGCGCCGTTGTCGAAATGCTGTTCGGTGACCGGGATGACGGCGCTGCCGGGGTACGGCGGAAAGAACGAAGTGAGGTCGAGGTGTGCCGCCACGAGGTCGTCCTCGTCGACCAAGTTGTGCCATTCCGTCACCGATTTCGGCACGGTGCTCGGCTGGGGGCGCAGCCGGTCGTACACGACCGAGCGCAACCCGAGCGGCGACCCCATGGTCAGCAGGGTCACCGGATGGTCGGTGCGGTGCAGCGCCTCGTAGGCCACCACGCTGCCCAGCGAGTGCGCGATGACCAGGCGGGTGTCGGGACCGACCTGGTCGAGCACCTGCTGCTGGGCATATTCCCGCACGTCGTCGTCGGTGAAGTACCGGGCGACCTGGGACAGGGCGCGGATGACGAACTTCTGCGCCAATCCGAAACCGAACGGCGCGAACCAGCGCAACCGCATCAGCGCGTTGAGCGCGGGCCGCAGTCTCGCCTGCGCTCCCTGCGCCACCGCGTCCGGCGGCGGGGGAGTGCCGAGGCGGCGGGCCGTCGCCCGATCACGCTCGTCGCCCGCGTGCGCGGCGGCCGTCGCCAGCCACTCGGCGGCGAGCTGTTCCATCAGGTCGAGCTGGGCGTCGTCGGGTTCGATCCCCGCGCCCTGCGCGCCCTCGACCAGGAAACGATTGCCGTAGAAGGCCATCCGGGTCGACAAGTCGCCGGGAGAACCGTTGCGCCACAAGCGGTCCGCCAGCTCCGGGGCGCCGTGGTTGCGGACGCCTCCCGCGAGTCCGGGTAACCAGCGCGCCTCCAAGGTGTCGGCCGATTCCTGTTCCTGCGCGATGCCGTGTACAAGGACGATCGTCGCCAATGTCCCCACCCCTTCCGTCCCCGGTGTCGCCGAACAGTGTCCCTCATTCCGGCCTTCTCGTCAGCACGGGTCCTTCGAGGCGGTGCCGCGCGTGAATCGCTTGTCGAGTGGCGCAATCGAATTGGCGAGACCGAACGGCACACGTTCGGTGATCGAGTGTTGTGGGGACTGGATCCCGAGTGCTGGCCGCGGCCGGACTGCTGGACGGACGGCCCGCCACGACCCATTGGCTTGCGCAGCCGATATTGCGCGCACTCGGAGCGGACGCTCGGCCGGACGAACGGATCGTGCGGGACGGAAGTATCGCCACCGCCGCGGGGGTCTCCGCGGGTATCGATCTGGCGCTGTGGCTGGTCGGGGAAGTCTTCGGTGCCGAGCAGGCGCAAACCGCCCAATCGATCATCGAGTACGACCCGCAGCCGCCGTACGACGCGGGTCACGTCGGCAAAGCATCGCGCGCCGTGCGACTTGCCGCCACCGCCCAGCAGGCCCGGACCGTGATGTTTTCGGCCGCCGTGCCGCAGCTGGCGTGGCGCAGCGCGATCCGTCGGGTGCGCGCACGCGGGAAGGTGCTCAGGCGTCCCGCCACTTGATCGAGCAACCCATGCTCGGCCGGTGTGGTTCGGGGGCGGGCCCGCCTGCCAGCACGGCTTCGACGGCAGTGCGCAAGTCGTTCCCGGTCAGCGGCTTCCCGTTTCCGGGCGTCGATTCGTCGAAGGCGCCGCGGTAGGCGAGCCGGAGGTTCGCGTCGTAGAGGAAGAAGTCGGGAGTGCACGCGGCGCGAAAGGCCCGGCCCACGTGCTGCTGCTCGTCGACGAGATAGGGGAAGGTCCAGCCCGCGCGGATCGCTTGGTCGCGCAGCCGCAGCGGTGCGTCGTCCGGGTAGGCGGACGCGTCGTTGGTGCAGATCGCCACGGTGGGCATGGACGGCAGGGAATCGACTAATTCGCCGAGCGCCGCCTCGATGTGCTTGACGTAGGGGCAGTGATTACACGCGAAGACGACCAGCAGTCCGGGGCCGTCCGCGAAATCGTCCCGGGAGTAGATCCGCTGGTCGAGGTCGGGAAGCGAGAAGTCGGGTAGCGCTGTGCCGATGGGGACCATGTGTGAGGTATGCGCCATGGTGTGCCTTCCGTCGGGATCGCAGAGGACAGCGGGAGCCTAACCCCGTGTCGTCCGATTCGTCGGAAATACGCCGCTGAGCCGTCAGTCGGCGTGGCGGCCGTCCGAACCGGCCAGATCGGACGGATCGGTGTTCGCTCCGCACAGCACTACGCATATGCGTTGGCCCGGACGAGGCCGGTACGCGGGCTCGTCGCCGAGGATCGCCGCCACGGCGGTCGCCGCACCGTGCTCGACGGCGATGCGGCGCTCCTCCCACAGTTCGCGGCGCGCTGCGACGATCGCGGCGTCCTCCACGAGCACCGACGCCACGTCGTAGTGCCGCGCGGCCGCCAGCGCCAGTTCCGAGGCCCGGCGGGCGCCGAGCGAGTCGGCGGCCACCGAGTCGACCTCCACGTCGACGACCGTCCCGGCCGCGATCGCGGCATGCAGTGCGCGGCAACGGGCGGGCTCCACGGCGACGGTCCGGACACCGTAGTGATCGGCGGCGGTGGCCACACCCGAGAACAGCCCGCCGCCGCCGACGGCGACCACGACGGCCCCGAGATCCGGGATCCGCTCGCGGATCTCCGTCATCAGCGTGCCCGCGCCTGCGGCGATGAGCGGGTGGTCGTAGGCATGGGAGAGCAGGGCCCCGGTGGTGTCGGCGAATTCGCGACTGGCCGCGAGCGCGTCGGCGTATTGCGTCCCCACCAGACGGACGTCGGCGCCGTAGGAGTCGAGCCGGTCCACCTTGACCCGCGGGGCGGTGGTCGGCAGGAACACCGTGGCCGGAATCCCCTGACTGCGGGCCGCCCACGCACAGGCGAGTCCGGCGTTGCCGCCCGAGGCGATCGTCACGCCCACCCGCGGGAGCGTGCCGTTCTCGCGATGCGCGAGCAAGAAGTTGAGCGCGCCGCGGGCCTTGAAGCTCCCGGTGTGCTGGAGGAACTCCAGTGCGAACCACAGTTCGCCCGCCTGATCGGCCTGCGCCACCGCCACCGGCCTGACCAGTCCGCCCACCCGTTCGGCGGCGGCCTTCACGTCGCTGTGGGTCAGTTCCACGCGGCTCCTCGGGACATGATCGTGCGCCGCCGCTCAGTACTCGCGGCGATGCGGGACGAACTCCAGGGTGAGCAGGGCGGCGGCCGCGATCACCACCTCCCGCCAGCGGACCAGGACGTAGCGCTGATGTGACAGCGCGTGGAACTTCCGCAGGAAGCGGTAGAGCGACTCCAGCCGGATCAGCGGATCGGCCAGGTGTGCCAGCACATAGAACAGGGTGGCCGTGCGCGATTTGTCCTTTTCGGCGAACAATTCCGGAAACGGCGCGAAGGCCAGGGAGATCCGCTGGATGTCATGCGCCGCGGCGTAGTCGACCAAGTCGACGATCATGCGTTCATCCAGGCCGTTGGGCGCGTCTTTGCGCCGCCACGGCACGTCCAGGCTCAGTTCCCGCCCGCGCCCGGAAATGCCGTAGCGCTGGAAGCCGACGGGACTGCCGTCCGCGTCGTTGGCGATGACCACCAGCATGTTCGGATTCCGCCCGTCGAGCAGATGGTCCAGGATCATCGAGAAGCCACGGGTCTGCCTGCCGCGGCGCCATTCGTCGACGATGGCCAGCAATTCCTCGCGCCGCGCGGGGGTGAGGGCGGACTCGTACACCACCTCGGTCGTGACGCCGAAATTCCTGGTGCGGCTCACGGCTTGGCGCAGGTTGCGGTACTTGCGTCCGACCAGGTTGAACTCCTCCACGTCGATCGCCACGTCGCGGCCGATCGGCACCGCGCGCAGCCCGCGATGCTCCAGTGCCCACACCTGCCACAGCTCGGCCAGTTCCGGGCTCGCGCCCAGCACGGCGACGCGCCAGCCATGGTTGACCGCGAAGTCGGAGAACGCCGCGACCAGTTCGGGGAATGCCGCGCGATCGCCGATCGGGTCGCCCGCGACGACGGCGATGCCGAAGCGGGTGCGGTAGCCGATGGCGGCGGTGGAGGACGTGTTGAAGAAATAGGTTTTGGACGAGTGCAGGGCGAAGGGGGCCAGCGGGTCGCCCTCGGTGCGGCCGACCAGTTCGGCCACCCGATACACCTCGCCTGGCTGCGGTCTGCCGGTGCGCGGCAGCACCACGACGAATCCGGTGGCGGCCAGCAGGACGAATCCGGCGCCGGCATGCTCGGCGCGGTAGGCGAGATGCGCGACGGCGAGCACCAGCACCGCGGCGGTGACGTGCGGAAGCGTGATCGGCCTGCGCAGGTGCAGTCCGCGCGCGACGAACACCCCGGACAGCGCGAGCCCCACGAACCAGCCGTGGTCGGCGCCCTCTTGCGAGGTCATGTTCGACTCGTAGGCCAGGATCACCGCGATCAGCAGCGCCATCGTGATCAGTGCGGCGCGCGTGCCGGGAGTGGTGGTGAAGGCGGCTGCCCGGTAGCCGCCGAGTGTGGTGGCGCGCAGCGTGCGCGAGCTGGAGGTTCCCTGACCGTCAGGCACGATCGAACTCCGCCCTACCCTCGCGCTCCGTTACCCACGACAGCTTCGCCATGGTGGTCCTCCACATGATCGCCTACCGAACACACTATGCGGCCCCCCTGGTCCAGGGGAAACACCTTTTCGAAACCAGCCGGTAGGCGGCACGAACCAAGGCATCACAGACCAACGGCGCCCCACGGCAAACATCGGATGAATCTTGTTTTATTCCTGAACGGTTCCGCGGCGCTGTCCGTCGCGCGGTGACGCGGTCGGATCGCTGCCGCGACGTCCGGCCGCCGAAGATCGCCGCGGTCCGCCCATGCGGTAGACGATCGCGGCCAGTGGTGCGAGTGAACGAACCAAGAGCGCGTACCTCGTATGCGCTCCGGTTGCCCGAATGGCGGCAGGGGTCCATGGCGGAGAATCTTAAATTCAACCCCTATTTCCTTCTCCGCCGGGCGCTTTCGGACATTTGCGGTCGAATTGCCAATTTATCGGCGTGTATCCGAGCTTTTCCTCTTTCCCGTTGTCATGCTCAGTGCCTGGCTGCTCCGAACCAACCGCCTGATCAGTGGGCGCGACGAGAGGTCCGACTGTGAAACTGAGCTGGATGGTGATTCCCGCGCTGGTCGCCGCCGCTGTGTCCGGATGTTCCGACGACACTTCGGCGAGTGATGCGGCGACCGCGACGAGTTCTGTCGCCGCCCCGAGTGTTCCGGCTACGACGACCGGGGCGCGCGACGAGGAAGTAGCGGACAGCGGTATACGGATATTGCTGGGCGAATCGAAGAAAGTTCCGGTGCCCCCCGATGTGGTGCTCGATATTCGAGCGCCTGCCGCATGGGGGCAGGCTGCCAACGGGATTCGCTGCACGGTGACCGACAGTTCCGGGCGGAATGAAGACCTGCGCTCGTCGGACGCGAAGAAGACCGAGACGTTCGGCGGTACGGAGTGGGTGACGGTGTGGACGTTCTCCTCCGTGCCGAACGGCGACGTCACCGTGGGCTGCCGGGACCCGGAATCGAAGATCGCCGCGGACCATCGTGAGCCGTACCTGCGGGTCGTCCCGCGCGTGATCGTCCCGATCGCTCCGCCGCAGCGCTGATCCCGCGGGTCGCCCCGCTCAGGCGGCGCGCACGGCGACCGGCCGGTAGACCCGGGACGCCAGGGTCTGGAGCACCATCAGGCGGGTCAGCTGGTTGCGCAACCAGATGTGGCCGCCCGTGGCCGGAATCAGCATGGAACTGCTCGCCCGTACCGAGCGCTGTGCCCGCAGTACCGTGGGCCGCAGGGCTTGTTCATAGCGGTGGAAGGCGATCCGGTGGTCGCCGCTCGCTGCGGCGAGTTCCGTCGCGAGCAGGTGTGCGCCTTCGATGGCCAGTGCCGCGCCCGCGCCGGACAGCAGGGTTGCGCAGTACCCGGCGTCACCGACCAGCGCGACCCGTCCGCTCGACCAGGCGGGCAGGCGGACCTGGCTCACCGCGTCGAAGTAGAAGCCGTCGTCGGCGATGGCCTGCTCGAGCAACGCGGGCACCTGCCAGGCTCGGTCGTCGAAATACGCGCCGAGCAGGGCTTTCTGGGCGTTCTCGTCGCGGTGGTCGACATCGAGCACGCGAGCCTCCCGGAAGGCGAAGAACGCCGTGGCGCCGTCGTGCGCCCCCGATCGGTAGACGCCCGCCACCTTTCCGGGCGTGTTGTAGAGCGTCACCGCGTGCGGGCGTCCGAGACCGGCGTCGACGCGGGCGGTGGCGAAGTACACGCCGAGGTGATGCAGCGCGTCGGCCTCCGGCGTGACGGCCAGATTCCTGGTCCGCGAATGCAATCCGTCGGCGCCGATGACCAGGTCGAACTCGGCCTGTTTGCCGCTGTCGAAGGTCACCTCCGCGGCGTCCGGGCGCTGGGTGATCGCGGCGATCGAATCGCCGAAGGTGAACTCGACGTCGTCGGCGGTCGCCTCGTACAGCACCTGGGCCAGGTCGCCGCGCATGATCTCGATGTCACCGTCGGCGTTGAAGACGCGCGTGCTCATCCCGGCAACGCGGCGATCGGCCGCGTCGACGAACGTCAGCTCGCGGATGTCGGTGGCCCGTTCGCGCAACCGCGGCAGTACGCCCATCCGCTCCGCGATCCGTACCGAGGTTCCCCGGATGTCGACGCCGTTGCCGCCTGGGCGCAGTGCGGGGCTGCGCTCGACCACGGTGGGCCGGAAGCCGTTGCGCACCAGCCAGTACGCGAGCGTCGGTCCGGCGATGCTCGCGCCGGAGATGAGAATGCGGGGGTCGTGCGCCATGGGTGCCTCCGTTGTATCGACTGACCGTTGGTCAGTCACGAATGTAAGACACTGACCACCGGTCAGTCAACGGGTAGTATTCGAGGCGTGAGCGACGAGACGACGACCCGCGCGCGCATCCTCGAGGTGGCCATGGACCTGTTCGGGACGCATGGTTATCACCGCACCTCGGTGCGCGCGATCGCCGAGCAACTGGGCATTTCCAAGGCGGGTGTGCTCTATCACTATCCGAGCAAGTACGACATCCTCGCGGGCTTGGCGGAGCCGTTCCTCGCGGCGATGGAGCGCACGGTCGCCGAGGCGGGCGATCCCGATCCGTGCGAGGCGCGCCGCCGGGTGGTCGAAGGGTTGCTCGACGTCTTCCTCACCCATCGCTACCTGCTGCGGCTCAACGTCCGCGATCTGGCGCTGGCCGCTCCCGGGAGTATCTTCGAGCGGTTCAGCAAGGTCATGATGCAGGCGAACATCCTGGTCGCGGGCCCGGACGCCAGCTTCGCCGAGCGCGTTCGCGCCACCCAGGCGGTGGCGGGGCTCAGCGACCCGGTGGTGCTGTACGCCGAGGCTCCGGTCGACCAGTTGCGTTCGGAGGTGCTGGAAGGGGTGCGTCTGTTGTTGGCGCCCACGGACCGGACGCCGCCCGCCGCCGCGTCCAGGGGGCGGCCGGTGGCACTGACCCCGCAGCAGGTCGAACTCGCGCGGCGGCGGCACGACGTGGAGGGGCGCGGCGTCGCCGAAATCGCCAGGGAGCTGGGTGTCTCCCGGGCGACGCTCTATCGCTATCTCAAATAGTTGCTTATTTTGAGACGATATTTTTGAGACGCCGCGCGGACGTGGTCGGTGGTCCGGAGGGTAGCGTCGGTGACATGAACGATGCCGCCTACCGCGAGCGGCCATCGCGGTACGACGGCGCCGTGCTGTGGATCAAGACCGTCGATGGCGGTGGCGCGGCGCTGCCGGTGCTACCCGACGGCTGCATGGATCTGATCTGGATGGACGGCAGGTTGGTCGTCGCGGGGCCGGACACCCGCGCCCACCACCCCGGTGGAATCCCGGGTGATCGGTACGTCGGCATCCGGTTCTTTCCGGGTACCGCACCCGCGTGGCTGGGCGTTCCGGCGCGCGAGTTGCGGAACCGGCGGGTCGAGCTGGCTCAGCTGTGGCCATCGGCTGTGGTCCGGCCGCTGGTCGATCGGATCGCGGCCGCCGACGATCAGGCGGCAGCGCTGGAACGCGTCGTGCAGTGGCGCGCGGCCGAGACCGAGCCGGCCGATCCGCTCATCCGGAAGGTGGTCGGCGCGCTCGACGCCGGATGGCCGGTGGCGGCGGTCGCCGACGCGGCCGGACTGGGGGAACGGACTTTGCACCGCCGTTCCCTGGATGCCTTCGGCTACGGCCCGAAAACCCTCGCGAGGGTATTGCGTCTGCAACGCGCGCTGGCAGCGGCGCGCAGCGGCGTGCCGCTCGCCGACACCGCGATGCGGGCCGGATTCGCCGACCAAGCGCACCTCTCCCGCGAAGTGCGCGCGCTGGCGGGAATGCCGTTGGGTGGCCTGCTCTCGTGACCACGTCGATGCGCGCGCAGGCTGGTCGCTGTCCCGGGACGCATCGGACCGGTCGAGACAGCGCATGCGGCGGATTTCGTCGGGAAACGTGTCCGGCTCCGTCTCGCGCCGTGCGGGTGGATGTGGTTCAGCTGCTCGCGGCCGGAAGAGCGGCGTACAGGTCGACGCCGTTGCCATCCGGATCCTGCACCACCGCGTAACGCTGCCCCCAGAACGCGTCCCACGGTTTCAGCTCGCCGTGGTACCCGGCATCCACGAGTTCGGCGTACACGGCGTCGACTTCCGTGGGATCGGCGCAGCGAAAAGCGACTGCGAGACGGCCCGCGCCGGTCGGGGGCCGCCACCCGGTGTGGAACGACTCGATGACGGCTTCGGTGTCCAGTGTGAGCCGCATGCCGCTGGGCAGCGCCGCCTCGGCATGTCCTTCCTGCTCGGAGCCCTCCGGGAAGGCGAGCCCGAGGCGGCGGTAGAAGGCCACCGAGGCGGCCATATCGCTGACGACGATGCCGATTACGTCGAGTTGTGGTGTCATACCGGCAGCGTAGGCAGCGGCGTGCGGGCGCGTCTTGAACGAATCGGACAAGCGCCTAGCGTGCGGGCGCGGGGACCAATTCGGCGATCAGGTTCTCCACCAGGATGCGGATGTGGTCGCGGATGGTTCGCACCACGTCGAGGGACTGGTCCGCGGGGTCCGGCAGCATCCAGTCGCGGTAGCTGATGCCGGGGAAGAACGGGCAGGCGTCGCCCGCGCCCATGGTGACCACCACGTCGGAGATACCGATCGCGTCCATCGTGAGCGGCTTGGGGGCGTGGCCGGAGATGTCGATGCCGATCTCGGCCATGGCGTCCACCACCGTGGCGTTCAGGGCCTCGGCCGGCGCGCTGCCCGCCGATCGCACGTCGAACCGGTCACCCGCGAGGGCGGTGAGGAACCCGGCAGCCATCTGCGAGCGGCCCGCGTTGTGCTCGCAGACGAACAGCACACTGGGCTTGTGGGACATGGGAACGCCTTTCGAGGTGCAAGGTGGAGCATAAGTGTGCTGGCCGTCCGGCCGCGGTGAACCGAAACGCTTTCCTAGCGTACGAGATACGTATACCAGCGCGCCGCGAAGCGTTACGGCGCGACGTGCTCTCGCGGGTGCGCGCGTACGGCGACCGCAGGTCACAGGCCCGAATCCGTTATCACGCAGCTTTTGCGGCGCCTCGGGTTGCCGGAGCAAGGTAGTGGACTGGACGGTAGTGCGACGAGGACGTACGGCAAGGCGTGACCGGAAGGCGCGCCGCCAACACGCGTACCCCGGTCGACGAAGGTCGACCGGGGTACGGACAGTGTCGGCGAATGGGATCGGGTCGCCCCGGCCCACCGGCCGTGGTCACCCGGAAGCGGTTTTCCGGGAACGGGTCAGATCGGGCGCAGGTCGATCATCTTGCGCAGCCGCTGCCGGTCGCGTTCCAGGCGGCGTGCTTCGTAGGCGATCGGGAAGTAGCGCAGGCGCTCCGGCAGCAGCGGGACCAGTCGCGCGATCAGCCAGCCGAGCACGCGCAGCTTGCGTTCGTCGGCCGCGGTCCAGGTCAGCCCGAGCTTGCGCCGCGCGACCTCGGGGGTGGTGCCGACCGTCACGAAGTACTGGAGCCAGCCGATCGGCGCCACCGCCGCCTTCCAGACGGGATGCAGCGCGCGCGGCAGCTGCTTCGGCGGAGCGACGGAGCGGATCACCCGCAGGTAATCGCGCGCGGTGTCGGTGGCGACCAGGTGGTTGGCGACGGTGTCTTCGAAGAACTTCTCGAATTCGGTGTAGTTCGCGGGGATCTCCTTGGGCGCCACCGAGAAATTGCGCAACAGCTGCAACGTCTCCTGGAAGTACGCCTCCTTGTCCGCCGCGGTGAGCGGGCGCTTCGCGAAGTACTTGGCGCTCTCGGTGAAGGCGAAGGTTCCGGTGTGCAGCACCCAGGCCCACGGGGCGCTGGACAGCGCGGTGTGCCGGACGCCATCGGCGTCGGTGGTGTTCAGCGACGCGTGCAGTTCGCGCAGGCGGTCGGCCTCGGCCAGCGCTTCCTCGCCGCCGTAGACCCACATCATCACCGACGCCAGGCTGCGCATCGCGCGGCCCATCGGATCGGTGCGGAAGGTGGAGTACTCGTCCACCACCGCGGAGATGGTCGGCTCCATGGTCTGCAGCAGGAAGGCCGAGCCCGCGGTGAGGGAGAAGGTGACCAGACCGGTCTGCTCCCACATCTGTGTCCCCGGTTCGATCGGGCGGCGGGGCGGCAGCGTTCGCGCGCCGGTGGATTCGCGTGCGACGGACGCGGTCATCGTGATCTCCCTTGATCGGCCGAACTCAATACAATGAGATGATAACCCTACAAGTCTCTCATCGTCTATCCATGATCGGCGATCGCGGCGCTGCCCTTAGGCTGTGCGGATATGACGACCGAGTGGCGCAGTCGTGGCGGCCGGATCGGGGTGCTCACGGGCGCGGGCATCTCCACCGATTCCGGCATCCCGGATTTCCGCGGCCCGCGCGGGGTGTGGACGAAGGATCCGATCGCCGAGTTGCTGTCGACCTATCAGAACTATGTCGCCGACCCCGGCTTGCGGGAACGCGCGTGGCTCGCCAGACGGGACAATCCGGCCTGGCAGGCCGTACCCAACGCCGCGCACAACGCCCTCGCCGATCTGGAGCGGTCCGGGCGGGCGGTCACCATCATCACCCAGAACATCGATCGCCTGCATCAGCGGGCGGGGTCTTCGCCGGAGCGGGTGATCGAGATCCACGGCAACATGTTCGAGGTGGTCTGCATCGACTGTGATTACCAGACCTCGATGTCCGCCACCTTGGAACGGGTGGCCGCGGGTGAGCCCGACCCGCCGTGTCCCGGCTGCGGCGGCATCCTCAAGTCGGCCACCGTGATGTTCGGTCAGCAGATGGACCGCCGCACCATGACCAAGGCCGCGCTCACCGCGCAGACGAGCGACGTCTTCCTGGCGATCGGAACTTCGTTGCAGGTCGAGCCCGCCGCGTCGATGTGCTCCATCGCGGTGGAGAGCGGCGCGGATCTGGTCATCGTGAACGCCGAGCCGACGCCTTACGACGATATGGCCACCGAGATCATCCGCGAACCCATCGGCACGGCCGTGCCCCGCCTGGTCGCGGAAATTCTCGCCGCGTGACCGCGGCGGTGTGCGTGCGGTGAGCCGGATTCAGCCGACCGGCCCGAGCACCCGGTCGAGGTAGGGATTGGCGAAACGCCCCTTCGGGTCGAAGCGCCGCCGCACCTCGGCGAACCGATCCCAGGCGGGGTAACGGTCCCGCAGGGTCGCCGCGGTCTGGAAGTGGCGTTTGCCCCAGTGCGGGCGGCCCTGGTAGCGGTCGAACACCGCTTCGCAGGCGCGGAAGTACGGCTCGAAGTCCATGCCCCGGTACTGGTGCACCGCGATGTAGCAGGTGTCGCGGCCGCCCGCCGGGGACAGGAACGCGTCGTCGGGTGCGACCCACCGCACCTCGATGGGCATCGGGGTGTCGAAACGCGTGGTCAGTTCCTTGATCTCGCGGATCGCGTCGGCGGAATGCGCGCGCGGGATGGCGTACTCCATCTCGGTGAAGCGGATCAGGCGGGGCGAGGCGAACACCCGGTAGGAGCGGTCCACCTGACGCCGGTAGCTGCCCGCGTAGGCCGCGCTGCGCTGGATGAAGGGGACCAGGCGCGGTTGCCTGCGGCTCAATCTGCACAGCGCGTCGAACAGGTGATTGGACATCAGGATGTCGGCGAACCAGTCCACCGCCTTGGGGCGCGGCTGCTCGGGCAGGGTCACGCGGTTGTTGCGCTTGGTCATGGCCAGCGGACTGTGGGCGAACATGTAGAACTCGAAATGGTCGTTGCCGTCGACGAACGAATCCAGGTCCGCCAGCACCTCCTCCACCGGGATCGGCCGTTCGACGCCCTCCAGCACGAACGACGGCGCCATCCGCAGGGTCACGGCGGTGACGACACCCAGCGCTCCGATGCCGACTCGCGCAGCCCGCCAGCCGTCGGGGTCGGTGTGCTCGTTCAGTTCCACCCGGGTGCCGTCCGCCTGCATCAATTCCAGCGAATGCACCGCGGCGGAGAGGTTCTGCAAGGTGGCGCCGGTGCCGTGAGTGGCGGTGGCGATGGCGCCCGCGACGGTCTGCACATCGATGTCGCCCAGGTTCGGGAAGGCGAGGCCGTGCTCGTGCAGGGCGGTGCTGGCCGCGTTCAGGCTGATGCCCGCTTCCACCCGCACCAGGCCGCTCGCCCGGTCGACATCGAGGACGCGGTTCAGCTTCGCCAGGCTCAGCAGCGTGCCGTCGGTCAGGACGGCCTCGGTGAACGAATGACCGGCGCCGGCGACCCGCACGGTCCGGCCGGCGGCTTCGGCGTCGGCGAGCAGGTCGGCCACTTCCTCGACGGAGCGCGGTGTGGCGATGATCGCGGGCGCACACTGTTGATCGCCTGCCCAGTTCACCCACGAGTTGGTCATGTGACCAACTTTACGGGAGCGAACGTGACGTGCGCTACTTACGGTGCGATTCCGCTACCGCTTGCGCCAGCCGCAGGTCAGATGCTGCTTGGCGTGCTCGACCTCGGCGTCGGTCAGCGGGGGGACGTCGAGATGCCTGCGCGGTGTGCCGTCGCCCCGCAGGCCGTTCAACATGATGGCCATATACCGCTGCCAGACATCGGGATTGACCGGCTTGGCGAACTCGGCGAGCCCGTCGACCATGTGCACGAGCGCGAAGAAGTCCGAGGGCTCGATGCCATCGGCGAGCACGCCCGCGTCGCGCGCGCGAGCGCAGATGGCGGTCACGGTGGGCTTGATGCGATCGCGCACGACCGCGAACCGGTCGGTCTCGTCGTCCTCGAGTTCGAGCATGACCTCGCTGAAGCCTCGGTTGGTGGCCATGTGCCTGCACGCGTACTCGAAGAATTCGACGAGTCCGAACCAGGGGTCGGGATGTCGGTAGGCGGCGTCGGCCGCGTCGGCGAAATCGTTCAGGTTCTGGTCGAAGACCTCGACGATCAGTTCCTTCTTGTTCGCGAAGCGGCGATAGACCGTACCGACACCCACGCCCGCGCGTTCGGCCACGTCGTCGAGCGTGATCTCGAGTCCGTGGTCGGCGAACAGTTCCCGTGCCGCTGCGATGATGCGCTGCTGATTGCGTGCGGCATCGGCCCGCAGACGCCGGGGTGGAGAGGCGACCGTGGCGTGATTCACACCGTCATTCTACCAACCTCGGGGATTAACCGGAGGCGTTGTCTCCGTTATCGTGATAACTTCTTCAGGTAAGCGGAGGTTCTTCCTCCGGATCAAGGCTAGAGACAAAGGGGACACATGACTACCGCCATCGACCGTGGGGCCCCCGCCCCTGAGCAGACGGGAAGCGAGCGGCGCGGCTCGCACGCCCTGCGCTGGTGGGTGCTCGCCGTCCTCGGTGTCGCCCAGCTGATGGTCGTGCTCGACGCGACCGTGGTGAACATCGCGTTGCCCGCCGCGCAGGCGGATCTCGGCTTCAGCGACGGCGACCGCTCGTGGGTGGTCACCGGCTACGCGCTGGCATTCGGCAGCCTGCTGTTGCTCGGCGGACGCCTCAGCGACCTGTTCGGCAGGCGCAACACCTTCATCATCGGCCTGGTCGGCTTCGCGGTCGCCTCCGCCATCGGTGGCGCGGCCACCAGCTTCGAGATGCTGGTCGCCGCCCGGGTCGGGCAGGGTGTCTTCGGCGCGCTGCTGGCGCCCGCCGCTCTCTCGCTGCTCACGGTGACCTTCACCGAGCCGTCCGAGCGGGCGAAGGCGTTCGGCATCTTCGGTGCCGTCGCGGGCACCGGCGGCGCGATCGGGCTGCTGCTCGGCGGCGCGCTCACCGAATGGGCCTCATGGCGCTGGGTGATGTTCGTCAACCTGGCCTTCGCGGCCGTCGCTCTGGTCGGCGCGGTGCTGCTGCTGGCCAAGCACGCGAGCACCGAGCGGCCCAAGCTCGACATCCCCGGCACGCTCGTGGTCACCGCCGGTCTGTTCGGCATCGTCTACGGGTTCTCGCACGCGGAGTCGGACGGATGGACCAACGGCGTCACCCTCGCGTTCCTGCTCGGCGGCGCGGCGCTGATCGCGGTGTTCGCCTGGCTGGAGACCCGGGTCGCGCACCCGCTGCTTCCGATGCGGATCGTGCTCGACCGGATGCGCGGCACCTCCTACCTGACGGTGTTCGTCATGGGCATCGGGATGTTCGCGATCTTCCTGTTCCTCACCTATTACATGCAGCTCACCCTGGGCTACTCGCCGATCATGACCGGCGTCGCGTTCCTGCCGATGGTCGCCGCCATGGTGGCCTCCTCGACCACCGCGCCGTCGCTGCTGCTGCCGAAGCTCGGCCCGAAGATCGTGGTCAGCGGCGGCTTCCTGATCGCGGCGGCGGGCATGGCCTGGCTGACCCGGATCGGCTTGGACACCGGCTACGCCAGCCACATCCTGCCCGCCCTGATCCTGCTGGGTCTCGGCCTCGGCGGCGCGATGGCGGTCGCCTTCCAGGGCGCCACCTCGGGTGTGCAGCACGAGGACGCGGGTGTGGCCTCGGCCATGATCAACACCAGCCAGCAGGTCGGCGGCTCGATCGGCACGGCGTTGCTGAGCACGATCGCGGCGTCCGCGGCCACCGACTACCTGTCCACCCGCACGCCGGATCCGCTGTCCATCGCCCAGTCCGCGATCGAGAGCTACACCACCAGTTTCTGGTGGGCCACGGCGATCTTCGTGGCGGGCGGCATCCTCACCGCGGTGCTGATGCCGAGCACGGTGCCGGAGCCCGCCGAGGGAGAACCGGTACTCGCGCACTGATCCGAGTGCGCCACCGCCTATCCGGTTCCGTACCGCACGGCCGCCGCTCCCGCGACCTCGTCGCAGGGGTGGCGGCCGTCGTCGTCGAACCGCACGGCGCGCGATCCGCTTCGTCGGTGAGCGCGGCGAGATGCACGCATCGTACCCGGGCCGAATCTGTGCTCCGCGATTGCCAATCGGCCGCTCCCGGCGTGCGAGTGCCGTGTCGAGGATGAACCCTTCCGTCCGCTACCGCTGTCCGAATCAGGGGCCGCTCGGCGTCTCGCGGACTCACGCCGCCCGTCCGCCGCGCAAGCAAAGTGCTCCAGAATCACCGTTATCGGTGCAAAATACAACGTGAGTAGATGCGGCGGCCTGTGCCGTGAGCGGTCCCTTTTCCGACCTGCGCGGAAATATCATGGGATGCTCTGCACATCGGAATCCGCGAGGGTTCCGGCCGCTCATGTGTGGGTAGCCAAGAGACTGCTGCGCACCCTTCTCGGCATCGGCGCACCCGGCGGTCGCACCACCCTCTCCACCCCACCCGCGGGGTTCGTAGACTCCTCGGACCGGGCGCGGCGCTCCCCGCGCTCGGCCGCCTCGGGGAGTGGCGGTGGTGCGGCCGGGACGGCGGAGCCCGGCGGACATGGCACGGTGGTTACCTGGTTCGGCTCGGCGATCGACGGGAACGGCACGACGGAAGGGGGCAGGCAATGAGTGGTTCGCAAACGGGCGCTGCCACGGCGGGACGATGGCGGCCCGCCGCACGGCTCACCGTGCTGCTCGACGAGGACGACAAGTGGCGGCACACGCCCCTGTATCACGAGATCGTGCGCCGGGCCAGAGATACCGGCCTGGCGGGAGCCAGCGTGTGGCGTGGCATCGAGGGCTACGGTGCGTCCTCGCACGTGCACACCACCCGGATCCTCGACGTCGCCGACCACCTTCCGTTATTGCTGATGCTGGTCGACGAGCCGGAACGCCTGCGTGCCTTCGTCGAGCGGAATGCCGAGCTGTTCGCTTCGGTCAACGTCACCTTGGTGCCGGTGGACCAGTGGCAGGAAGGTGAGCGATGACCAGACGCGGCAGGCCCGCCGGATCCGCGGTAGCCCCTGTGGCCGCAGCGGGTTTCACCTCGCCGCCGCTGTCGGACGCGGCGGCCGTTACCATTGTCGGTTCGGCGCGGCTCGGCGATCTGAGCGGCGCGTCGGCGGGCCATCGGCCGCTCGCCGCCGCGGAAGCGGGCTTCCGCACCGTGCCGACCACGTTCAACATGTACGGCTACGAGAGGTTCCGGCGGGTGGCCGACGTGAACGACGTGGCTGTGGGGTCGGCGGTGGCCGGGCGGTCGTGGACATGATCCTCATGACGAGCCGGGCGCAGCCGATACGGAAGGGAGACCCGAGCATGGCCCACGATCGAGCCGGGCGTTCCGCACGTCCCACCGATCTGGAAGACATCGCGCATCTGGTGACGGCGTACTACAGCCGTGTTCCGGACGCGGCGGATCCGGCCCAGCGGGTGGCGTTCGGAACGTCGGGACATCGCGGTTCCAGCCTGGACGGCGCCTTCAACGAGGCGCACATCCTGGCGATCACGCAGTCGATCGTGGAATACCGCGCCACCCGGGGCATCACCGGGCCGGTCTATCTCGCGAGGGATACCCACGCCCTGTCCGAGCCCGCCTGGACCACCGCGCTCGAGGTGCTCGCCGCCAACGACGTCACCGCGGTGATCGATGCGCGCGACCGCTACACCCCCACGCCCGCACTGAGTCACGCTGTGCTGCGCCACAATCGGGGCGGCGCCAAGCATCAGGCCGACGGCATCGTGGTCACCCCGTCGCACAACCCGCCTCGCGACGGCGGCTTCAAATACAACCCGCCGCACGGCGGCCCGGCGGACAACACGGCCACCGACGCCATCGCCGCGCGCGCGAACGAACTGCTGCGCGACGGGCTCACCGGGGTCAAGCGCACCACGCTGCAGCGCGCGCTGGCCGACGGCGTGGAACGCTACGACTACCTCGACAACTACATCGACGACCTGCCCAACGTGCTGAACCTGGACGCGATCCGCGGCGCGGGCATCCGGCTCGGCGCCGACCCGATGGGCGGCGCCAGCGTCGACTACTGGGAGGAGATCGGCCAGCGCTACGATCTCGAGCTCGAGGTGGTCAATCCGTTCGTGGATCCCACCTGGCGGTTCATGACCCTCGACAGCGACGGCAAGATCCGGATGGACCCGTCCTCCCGCTACGCGATGGCCTCGCTGATCGGGATCAAGGACGACTACGACATCTCCACCGGCAACGACGCCGACGCCGACCGGCACGGCATCGTCACGCCCGACGGCGGGTTGATGAATCCGAACCACTTCCTCGCGGTGGCCATCGAATACCTGGTCGCCAACCGGATGGGGTGGGATGCGCTGACCAAGATCGGCAAGACCGCGGTGACCTCGTCGATGATCGACCGGGTCGTCTCCGTGCTCGGGCGCGACGTGCACGAGGTGCCCGTCGGATTCAAGTTCTTCGTTCCCGGATTGTTCAGCGGCAGCCTGGCATTCGGCGGCGAGGAGAGCGCCGGCGCGTCGTTCCTGCGGATGGACGGCACGGTCTGGACCACCGACAAGGACGGCATCCTGCTCGCGCTGCTGGCCGGCGAGATCGCCGCGGTCACCGGCCAGAGCCCGTCGGCGCGCTACGTCGAACTCGAGCGCCGCTACGGCAGCCCCGCCTACGCGCGGATCGACGCACCCGCCACCGTGGAACAGAAAGAGCTGCTCGCGAAGTTGACTCCGGACATGATCACGACGAAGGAGATCGCCGGGGAGCCCGTCACCGCCGTGCTCACCAGGGCGCGGGGCAACGGCGCGCCACTGGGAGGCCTGAAGGTGACCACCGAGAACGCGTGGTTCGCCGCGCGCCCCTCCGGCACCGAGGACAAGTACAAGATCTACGCGGAGTCGTTCCACGGACCCGAGCACCTCGCCGAGGTGCAGACAGCCGCGGAGGAATTGGTGGGGCAGGCGCTGTCCGGTGACCGGTAGATCCAAGCCCCTGCCCAGCGAGATCTGGGTGCTGGTCGGGGGCGCGTTCGTCATCGCCATCGGGTTCGGCCTGGTCGCCCCGGTGCTGCCGCAGTTCGCGCGCGGATTCGGCGTCGGCGTGGCGGCCGCCTCCGCCATCGTCTCCGCGTTCGCCCTGATGCGGTTGCTGTTCGCACCCGTGAGCGGGCGGCTGGTGCAGCGGCTGGGGGAGCGCTCGGTCTACCTCGGCGGGCTGCTGATCGTCGCGGCGTCCACCGGCGCGAGCGCCCTGGCCCAAAGCTATTGGCAGCTCATGGTGCTGCGATCGCTCGGCGGCATCGGCTCGACCATGTTCACCGTGTCGTCGCTGGCGCTGGTCATCCGGATGTCGCCGCCCGAACAGCGCGGCCGGGTCTCGGGACTGTGGTCGACCAGCTTCCTGGTCGGCTCGGTGAGCGGGCCGCTGGTGGGCGGCGGGTTGTCCGGGCTCGGGCTGCGCTGGCCGTTCGTCATCTACGCCGTGGCGTTGTTCGTCGTCAGCGTCGTGGTGTACTTCAGCCTGCGCAATTCGGAGTTGGCCGCGCCGGAGCCGGTCGGCGGCGCCCGCATGATGTCCTTCCGCGAGGGCTGGGCGCGGCCTGAGTACCGGGCGGTGCTGCTGTCGAACTTCGCCAACGGAGCCGCCGTGTTCGGTGTCCGGATGGCTCTGGTGCCGCTGCTCGTCGTCGAGGTGCTGCACCAAGCGCCGGGTATGGCCGGTGTCGCGTTGACGGTGTTCGCCGCGGGCAACGTCACGGTGCTGTTCGCCGCGGGGCGGCTGTCCGACCGGTGGGGACGGAAACCGTTCGTGATCAGCGGCTCGCTGGTGTGCGCGGTCGGCACGGCGGGGCTCGGCCTGGCCACCGACCTGCCCTGGCTGCTCGCCACCTCGTTCCTGGCCGGGCTCGGTTCCGGCATGTTCACCCCCACCCAGCAGGCAGCCGTCGCCGACATCATCGGCCCCAAGGCGCGCGGCGGGCCGGTGCTGGCCGGTTTCCAGATGGCCGCCGACCTCGGCACCGTCATCGGGCCGGTCGCGGTCGGAGCCCTGGCCCAGCAGGTGTCCTACGGGCTCGCGCTCGGCGTGACCGGCGCCCTGCTGGCGGTTGCGGCGCTCGTCTGGACTGTCGTGCCCGAACCGCTGCGCCGGGGGACTCCCGCTCACTCGGAGATGCCGTCCGAACGCTCCGCAGGAGCGGACGACGCCGGGCGGCAATCGGCGCGGATCGACCGTGCGCTGAACGAAGTGTCCGCCGCGCCGGTCGCCGACAGTCCGGTGCCCGTGGTGGCCGAGCCTATGGCGGTTCCCGGAGAGGGCTCGGCGGATCCGCAAGTCGTGGTTGACCGGCGGGAGCCGGTGACAGATGGTGTCCGGAAGGGGGCGGAGTCCGACGGACCGTCGGGCCGCCCCCCGGCCGGGATCGGCGATCACCGCGGTGCGGTAGCCGACACCAGACCCGTGCGGACCGCGCCGGCCACCGCGGTCGCAGACTCCGACGAGGCGGAATATCCGCCGGGGCGCCCGATGTCTCGCGGCAAACGTCGGCGACCGGAGCGGCGTACCCGCCGCAAGCGCTGAGCACTGTAGTCCAGACGGGTGGCGCTGCGGGCCGGGCGCCGCCGGGGCGTAGCGCGAGGTGATCGGCGGCGCTGTCCGTCCGCGCGTCGCGGAGCCCGGGGCCAGAACCGTTGGGTGGCCCGGGCGGGGGACTTGCCGTGGGCTCCGCTCGGTGTGCGCGCGGCCATCGGATCAGTGGCCCGGCGGGGGGAACGGTGGTTCGTTGCGGCAAAGTGTCAATGTGAGCGAATCGCGTTCGAACTACACTCCACGGCCGATGTCCAGTGCGACCACCTACGCGCTCGGTGCGGTCGCTCTCGTGCTGATCGTGCTCATCGTCATCGCGGCGATCCGCTGGGGGCGAGACGACGCCGCCGTCCGCAACGACGGCTACGGTTCGGTGCGGGACCCCGCGGTGCACTCGATGCTCGAGCAGAACGGTTCGATCCTGCTCGGCCGCCCGGACGCGAAGAAGACCATCGACATCTTCGAGGATCCGCTGTGCCCCGGCTGCGGCAGCCTGGAGCGCATCTACGGCCAAGAGATCGCGCAGCAGATCGATGCGGGCGCGCTGGCCGTGCGCTATCGCCTGGTGAACTTCCTCGACGGCCGCTCCCGCAGCAAGGACTACTCGACGCGCGCCGTCGCCGCGAACCAGTGTGTGGCCGAAGCGGGTTCGGGGCCGGTCTACGCCAAGTTCCACACCGAACTGTTCACCGCGAAGCGTCCCAGCGAAGGCGGCGCCGACCTGAGCAACGAGGAACTCGCCGCGATCGCGGGCGACGCCGGAGCCGCCGAGCCCGTGCGGCAATGCATCGCGACCGGTGCGAAGGTCGACTCCGCGCGCAGCACCGCGATGGCGCAGACCGCGGCGCTCGGCGAAGCGCTGGGCGGCTCCGCGGCCACCCCCGCGGTGTTCGACGGCACGACGAAGGTCGACACCAACGACGAGAACTGGGTGGTTTCACTCGCCGGTTGAGCAGGGCTGGAGGGCCGGAACGCCGACTCCACCAAATCGACGCCCCGGCCCACTCGACGGCACGACCCGACATCCCCAGCCCCCGAGATCGCCGCTCGCCGAGTTTTCAGTTGGCCTGGGGCCGGGCAGCGGCTCCACCTGCCGCTGCCCGGCCCGCGCACTCGACAGCGCGATCCGGCCCCCTGTCCCTAGACCGCACCTCGAGGTGTCTCACATCCGCTCCGACTCCGGTCGGGGAGCCGGACACTCGAAACGAACAAACCAGCAACCCCATCTGCTCTGGCCGTTCCGAGCGTCCAACCGGCTAGTGCCCTACGCCCTGATCGAACTCGATTCGAACACATGTTCGATACTAAGCCGATTCGCCCCCTCTGTCACCCCCCGAATCGAGGCGATTTGGTCGCCGACATACCGTTGGTGTAACTTCATTCAAGCGCGGCCGGGAAGCCGGAGCGCAACCAACCAGGGGCTATGGCGCAGCTGGTAGCGCACCACACTGGCAGTGTGGGGGTCAGGGGTTCGAGTCCCCTTAGCTCCACTTTTCTTCTCGAAGGCTCGTGCTCACCCCAGGGCATGAGCCTTTCTCGTTTCACGGTGTTCGCGGGTGCGATTCCGCCGTGTGCTTTCCCGGCGGATCTGGGTAACCGGTCGATGTTCTGTGACCGGCCCCCGTACCGCAGCATCCGTTGGAGAAGCATCATGACTGAAACGAATCTCTCGCACGCCTCGTCCACCGCGGGTCGGATCGCCCAGAACGACACGTTCGCGCGGTTCGCCCGCGCGGGCTACGTCATGTCGGGCCTTGTTCATCTGCTGATCGGTTACATCGCCATCAGGCTCGCGCTCGGGGGCGGGGGCAGTGCCGATCAGTCGGGGGCGATGGCCGAACTGGCCGATAAACCGGGTGGGGTGGTCACCCTGTGGATCGGCGTGGTCGCGTTCGTGCTGATGGCGCTGTGGCGGCTGGCGGAGGCGGTCTTCGGCAAAGCGTCCGAGCCGGGCTCCGGCAGCTTGAAGTCCGAGGCGTTCGACCGGGTCAAGGCGCTCTCGCTGTCGGTGGTCTACCTGGCGTTCGCGATCACCGCTTTCCGCTTCGCGCAGGGCAGCGGACAGTCCAGCAGCAGTCAGAGCGTCGGGCTCACCGCGCGTCTGATGCAGCACACGGCGGGCACGGTCGCGCTGGTCGTGGGCGGGCTGATCATCATCGGCGTGGGCGGCTACCACGTGTACAAGGGAGCGAGCCGGAACTTCCTCGACGACCTCCGAGGGACCCAGGGCGCCTTCGTGCGGCGGCTCGGCACCGTGGGATACATCGCGAAGGGACTCGCCGTGGCCGCGGTCGGGTTGCTCGTCATCCTCGCCGCGACGAAAGACGATCCGAACAAGTCCGCCGGGCTGGACGGAGCCTTGAAGACGCTCGGCGCGCAACCCTTCGGCGTGGCCCTGCTCCTCATCGCCGGGTTGGGCATCATCACCTACGGGCTCTACAGCTTCGTCATGGCCCGCAGCGCCAAGATGTAGGGCCGGTCAACGCACCGCGGTCAGCAGCCGGGGCTGCCGCCACAGGTTGTCGAGTTCCTCGGGGAGGTCGGGGACCGATCGCCCGTAGGACGCGGCCAGCTCGCTCGGACTGAAGCAGCGCACCGACCAGCCGTGGCCGGACAGCCACTGCGCGGGATCGGCCCGTTCGTCGTCGTAGAACAGTTCGGCCGGGTCGATGTCCCCGAACGGGTTGTAGCGATCGAAATACTTCGTCTCGATGCTCGCGAAGCGTTTGACGTCGACGCCCGTCACGAAGCTCTCCACGGCGAGGTGGCTGCCGGGCGCGGACAGCTCGTCGATGTGCTCGAACAATCTGTCCTGCGCCGCGCCGGGCAGATAGGGCAGCAGCCCCTCGGCCGACCATGCGGTGGGCTCATCGGGGTGGAAGCCCGCGCCGCGCAGGGCGGCCGGCCAGTCCTCGCGCAGGTCCACCGGCACCGTGCGCCGCCGGGCCTTCGGTCGTGCGCCGTTCTCGGTGAGAACCTTCTCCTTGAAATCCAGGACTTTGGGCTGATCGATCTCGAATACCGTGGTCGCCGGGGGCCAGTCGAGACGATGCGCTCGCGCGTCCAATCCCGCCGCGACGATCACGGCTTGCCGAACGCCGTCCGCGACGGCCGACAGGAAGAACTCGTCGAAGAACTTGGTGCGGAAGCCCATGAAGCCGGGGACCAGCGGCGTGTCCGCGAGCGGGGAGGGATCGGCCAGCAGACCGGTGAAATGCGGATGACCCGCGGCCGCCACGAACAGCGGCGCGTAATCGTCCTGGATCAAGGGATCGGGAGAGGCCGCCTCCAGCGCACGGAACGTCGCCACACCCAAGGCGGTGAGCCCGACGCTACTGACGATGTCCCAGACGTCTCCATCGGTTCGCATACCGCACCCACTTCCTGTCAGCCCACCACGGCGGTCTCGTGTTCCATGACTTCGCTGGCCGCCCGTTCGCCGGAGCGGATGGCTCCGTCGATCCAGCCGCACATCACCGCGGAACTCTCCGTGCCCGCCCAGTGGATGCGTCCGCACGGCTCGCGCAGCGCATGGCCGAATTGCGTGAGCACGCCGGTCGGCGCGTGGCTGAGCATCCCGCCGCCGGAGTACCGCTCGGCGCTCCAGTTCTGCTCGATGTAGTCGACGGGGGATCCCGCCTTACGGCCGAACCGCTCGACGAGTGCGCCGAGTACCGCGCTTCTTCGTTCGGTTTCGTCGAGTCGGCCCACCTGTCGTGCGATGGGCCCCTCGATGATCACGCACAGCACCCCGGGGCGTCCGGTGTCCGTGCACGCGTCGATGGTGACCGTGGCGGGCGAGCCCGGGGCGACCGACTGTCCCGACAGGCCGTCGTCGCGCCAGAACGGTTCGTCGTACACGGCGGAGACCTTGATGATCGAGCCGCTCGGCATGCGCTGATGCAGGAACGATCGGTCTACCGGCAACATCGGCCGGTAGGAGATCTGGCTTGCGATCGCGAGAGGGACGGCCACGATCGCCCGGCGCGCGCGCACCGTCATATCGGTCGCGCGGACCATGACTCCCTCGTCGTCCTGATGGATGCAGCGCACCGGCTGCGACAGGTGGATCGAATCGCCGAGTTCGGCCGCCATCGGCCGGTATATCGCGCCCATGCCACCGACCGGCCGCGCGTCCTGCGCCGCGTCCTTGACGCCGAGCACGAAGCTGGGACCGCCGCCGGATGCCATCTGGTACAGCACGAAAAGCAACGACACCTCCGAGGCCGCCGACGTGTAGCAGCCGGCTATGGCCGTCTCGAGCAGATCGTGCGCGGGCTTGGACAGCACATTGCCTTCCAGCCAGTGCGCCAAGCTCACCTGATCCCATTTGTCGGCCTTCTTCGCGGACCACGGCGCTTCCAGGGGAACCGACTTGCACATATGCCCCAGTTCGAGGAACACCGCCCCGAGGTTCATCGCCGCCCACGGGCTCATGGTCCACGGGATGGTGCCGGTGTACCGGTGCTGCTTTCCGTCGACGACCATCATGGCCTCGCCGTCGGTGTACTGCTTGTAGCTCGGTACCCCGTACTCGGTCATCAGCGCCCGGACGCGGTCTTGACCCGGCCCGATCCAGGCGCCGCCGAGATCGATCCACGATCCGTCGTCGCGCACCCGGGTGAACGTGCGCCCCCCGAGCCGGTCGCGCGCTTCCAGCAGCGCCACCGATCGGCCCGTTTGTTTCAGCCGCAGCGCGGCCGTCAGTCCCGCGAATCCCCCGCCGATTACGCAAAAGTCGACGTCTGTCATGGCGTGCCGTCCTCGTGTCGCAGTAGCGCGCACGGCCGCCGTGTCATCTGCGCTCGACCGGAGCTCTCAGCACAGCGGGTGCATTCGCCTTCGATCAGGTCTACGCGTCGAATCTCGGGCAATTCTATAGCAAATTGCACTGGCCGGTCATCTCTCGCCATTTGCCGTACGGACGCTCGGCAAGCTGCCTACGCTTCGGATCTTGTTGTCCGACCGCCTGGAGCCCTTTCGATGACGATGTCCCCGTCCTCCGCGCACAGCCACGCGCCGCATGGTTCGCCGATCGATACCGACGGCCCGCGGATCCCTTTGTACTCCGCCGAATTCGCCGCGGATCCGCACGCTGCGTATCGCGAGATGAGGGCTCGATACGGCTCGCTGGCGCCGGTGGAACTGGCGCCTGATTTACCGGCGACCTTGGTGATCGGCTATCACGCCGCCGTGCGGATCGTGAACGACCCGGAACACTTTCCGGCCGACCCCCGCGCGTGGCAGCAGGACATCGCCGCCGACTGCCCGGTGCTGCCGATGATGCAGTGGCGGCCGAACGCGTTGCGGAATGCCGGGGCCGAGCACGCCCGCTACCGGCAGGCCAACGTCGCGGGGCTGGAGAAGATCGACATGTACGGCTTGCGCGACACGGTCGCGCAGCTGGCGACGCCGCTGATCAACTCGTTCTGTGCGGACGGGTCCGCGGATGTGGTGCGCCAGTATGCTTTTCCGCTCTCCTTCGCGGTGCTGAACGCCATGCTGGGCTGCCCGGCCGAGATCGCCGAGCGCGCCGCCACCGGCATGGCCGCGATCTTCGAGGGTGTCGATGCCGAGCGGGGGAACAAGATGCTCATCGATTCGCTGGGGGAGCTGACCCTGCTGAAACGGGCCGAACCCGGGGACGACATCACCACGCGCATGCTCCGGCACCCGTCCGGGCTCAGCGACACCGAAATGGTGCACCAGCTGGGCACGCTGTACGGCGCGGGCATCGAGCCCCAGCAGAATCTGATCGTCAACACGCTGCTGCTGATCCTCACCGACGAGCGGTTCGGCGGCAGTGTGCTCGGCGGCAGCCTGTCCACCCGGGATGCTCTGGACGAGGTGCTGTTCAACGATCCGCCGATGGCGAACTTCTGCTTCAGCTTCCCGAAGCAGCCGATCCTCATCGACGACGTCTGGTTGCCCGCTCATCAACCGGTCGTGATCAGCATCGCCGCCTGCAACACCGATCCCGCGATCCGCGCCGGACAATTCGCGGGCAATCGTGCCCATCTCGCGTTCGGCGGGGGTCCGCACGCGTGTCCGGCGAATTCGCTGGCCTACCTGATCGCCCAGGACGCGATCGATCAACTGCTCGACGCCCTGCCGGAGATCCGCCTCGCGGTAGAGCCCGGTGAACTGACCTGGCGGCCGGGCCCGTTCCATCGAGCGCTGACCGCTCTGCCGATCGTCTTCCCGGAGTCTCCGCCGTTGCCGCTGCTGTGAGCCGTGGGCAACCACCGGACGCGGCGAGCGCGAGGTGTTTCATTCGCTCGAACTTGTAAGTTAGGCTCGCCGAACTTATCATCTCTGTGCATGAAGGTTCGGCTCCGCAGCGTGCTCGCTCGGTCTCCGCGTCGATGGGTGGCGGCAATGGCGGCGGGCGCCATGGCAGGCGCCCTCACCGGCTGCGCCGCGCCGGAGGCGGACGCCGACGACCGGCCGGTGGTGCTCACCACGTTCACGGTGCTCGCGGACATCGCCAGGAACGTGGCGGGCGAGCACTTGACCGTGGAGTCGATCACCAAGGCGGGTGCGGAGATCCACGGCTACGAGCCGACACCGGGCGACATCAAGAAGGCGTCCAAAGCGGATCTCATCCTGGACAACGGATTGAATCTGGAGGCGTGGTTCGCCCAGTTCGTCTCCGACCTGCGGGTGAAGCACGTCGTGGTGAGCGAGGGCGTCGCCGCGCTGCCGATCCGCGAGGACGCCTACCAGGGCAAACCGAACCCGCACGCGTGGATGTCGCCGCACAACGCCCAGATCTACGTCGACAACATGGTTCGCGCGTTCGGTGAACTCGCACCTGCTCACGCGGCATATTTCCGCGCCAACGCGGAGCGGTACAAGTCCGAGCTGCGCAAGGTGCACGACGAATTGACCGGCACCTTGAACGCCCTACCGCCGAACGAGCGCGCTCTGGTCACGTGCGAGGGCGCCTTCTCCTACCTGGCCCGCGACGCCGGACTCACCGAGAAGTACATCTGGGCGGTCAATGCCGAGCAGCAGGCCACGCCCCAGCAGATCACGTCGGCCATCGACTTCGTCCGAGGTCAGCGGGTGCCTGCGGTGTTCTGTGAGTCCACGGTGTCGGACGCGCCGATGCGCCGGGTGGTCGAAGCCACCGGCGCGGCGTTCGGTGGCGTGCTGTACGTCGATTCGCTGTCGGAGGCAGACGGGCCCGTGCCGACCTACCTGGCGCTGATCAGGCACGACGCGCAGACTATCGGTTCCGCGCTGACGGGCCACCGCCCATGAGCACGCCCGCGATCGAGGTGCGCGGCGTCACCGTCCGCTACGGCGAGGTCCCCGCGCTCGAGAATGTGGACCTGACCGTCGATGCCGGGCGGGTGTGCGGTCTCATCGGGATGAACGGTTCCGGCAAATCCACCTTGTTCAAGACGATCATGGGTCTTGCCCGGCCCGACCGGGGGACGGTGCGGATCGACGGCGGCGCCCCCGTGACGGCGCGCCGTGCGGGGATTCTCGGTTACGTCCCGCAGAGCGAGGACGTCGATTGGACTTTCCCGCTTTCGGTGCGGGATGTGGTGATGACCGGGCGGTACGGGCGGCTCGGTATCACCCGTCGGGCGCGCAGGGCCGATCGGGAAGCCGTCGCGCAGGCGCTGGACCGGGTGGAACTGACCGATCTCGCCGACCGGCAGATCGGCCGGTTGTCCGGCGGGCAGCGCAAGCGCGCCTTCGTCGCGCGCGGGCTGGCGCAGGGCGCGACGGTCCTGCTGCTCGACGAGCCGTTCGCGGGCGTCGACAAGCGTTCGGAGGCCACGATCACCGCGCTGCTGCGCGAGCTCGCCGCCGACGGCGCCACCATCCTGGTGTCGACGCACGATCTGCACGCCCTGCCCGGCCTCGCCGACGAGGCGGTGCTGCTGATGCGGACGGTGCTCGCTCAGGGCAGCCCCGATGCGGTGCTGCGCCCGGAGAACCTGGCCAGGGCGTTCGGCCTGGATGTGATGAACCGGGTGTGAGCCCGGCCGAGTGTGGGACGGACGCATGAGCTGGACCGAAATATTCATCGACCCTTTGCGTTACGAGTTCATGGTGCGTGCGCTGGCCACCACCGTGACAGCGGCGCTGGTGTGCGCGGTGCTGTCCTGCTGGCTGGTGCTGATCGGGTGGTCGCTGATGGGGGACGCCGTCTCGCATGCCGTGCTGCCCGGGGTGGTGCTGGCCTACATCCTCGGGCTGCCGTTCGCGGTGGGCGCGATCGTGTTCGGGTTCCTGGCGGTGGCGTTGATCGGCGTGGTGCGCGACACCAGCCGGATCAAGGAGGACGCCGCCATCGGCATCGTCTTCACGACGCTGTTCGCGTTCGGCTTGGTGCTCGTCTCGGTGACGCCGAGCCAGACCGACCTGAACCACATCGTGTTCGGCAATCTGCTGGGTGTGAGCCGCGCCGAGCTGATCCAGGTGGTGATCCTGGCCGCGATCACCCTCGCCGCGCTCGTCCTCAAACGCCGTGACTTCACCCTGTACGCCTTCGACCCCACGCACGCGCACGCCATCGGCCTCAGCCCCCGGCTGCTCGGCACGGCACTGCTCGGCCTGCTGGCCCTCACCGCCGTGGTCGCCCTGCAAGCGGTCGGCGTCGTCCTCGTGGTCGCCATGCTGATCATCCCGGGCGCGACGGCCTACCTGCTCACCGACCGCTTCGGCCGGATGCTGATCATCGCCCCCACCGTCTCGGTGACCTGTGCGGTGGCGGGTCTGTACCTGAGCTACCACCTGGATACGGCTCCCGGCGGCATGGTCGTGGTGGTCCAGGGACTGTTCTTCACGGCCGTGTACCTGTTCGCACCCCGGCAAGGCGTGCTCGGACGGCGGATCTTCGCGGCACGTCGCGCGGATCCGATGAGCGTTCGAGAATAAGCCGCACCGGTGGTGGACCGCGCTCCGCATGCGCGAAGATGATGTCTCGTGGTGGATTACACGACGATCTTCGATCGGGTCCGCGGTTCTCTGCTGGGCGGAGCAGTGGGGGACGCGCTGGGGTGGCCCATCGAATTCCTGCGGCTGGAGCAGATCCGGCAACGCTACGGCGACGACGGGGTGACGGGCTTCCTGCCGCAGCACGCCGTGGACGCACCGCAGCAGATCACCGACGACACCCAGATGACGCTGTTCACCGCGGAGGGATTGCTGCGGTCGCAGCCGGGCGCCGATCCGGTGCCCGCGCTGCGCCGAGCGTATCTGCGCTGGTTGCAGACCCAGCGTCAAAAGGAGCCGGCGCCGCACGTCGACGGGTGGCTGGCGAGTCTGCCCTTCCTGTACGCGACGCGCGCACCGGGGAACGCGTGTATGTCCGGTCTGAACCAGCAAGCGCGGGGATACCTCGCGCCGGCGCCGCTGGGCGAACCCGGTCCGGTGAACGCGCATTCCAAGGGCTGCGGCACGGTGATGCGGTCCGCGCCGTTCGGGCTGGCCGGTGTGGGGCCGGACCAGGCGTTCAGCACAGCGGCACGGGCCGCGCAGCTGACCCACGGACATCCCACCGGATATCTGGCCGCGGGCGCGTTCGCCGCACTGATCGATCGCGTGGTGACCGGTATCGAGTTGCCGATCGCGGTGCGCGAGACGGTCGACCAGCTTCGGGCCCATCCCGCGAGCGCGGAAACCGTGGAAGCACTGACCCGGGCGGTCGAGTTGTCCGACGGGGCGGTCTCCGCCGAACGGGTGGAGCAGGTCGGCGAGGGGTGGATCGCGGAGGAGTGCCTGGCCATCGCGGTGTATTGCGCTCTGCACGCGGCCAGGACCGGCGATGTGCGCGCGGCGCTGCTGCTGTCGGTGAACCACTCCGGCGACTCCGATTCCACCGGCGCCGTGGCGGGCAATCTGATCGGCGCAGTGCACGGCGTCTCGGGACTGCCGATGGAGTGGGCGGCCGCGGTCGAGGGGCGCGATGTGCTGGTCCGGGTCGCCGACGATCTCGTCATGAACTTCGGTCTCGGCGACCGGGCCGGGCTCGCCCCGCGATACCCCCGCGACGAAGGTCTGTGACGACGATCAGGACGAGGATTCCTCGCGCACCGCGTTCTCCACTCCCGTGCCGTCCGGTCGCCGGCACACCTCGAGCACACGGCCGCGCAGCCAGCGGTGCGCCGCGTCCGCCTCGAACCGGACGTGCCACAGCAACGACACCGTCACCTCGGGAGCGCGAAAGGGCAGGGCGAACGAGTGCATCCCGCGCCGCAGGACCGTGGTGTGGCGCTCCGGAACCGTCGCGACCAGATCCGAGGATCTCGCCAGCGCCAAAGCGGCGCCGAAACCGTCCACGACCGTCACGACCTCCCGCCGGTGTCCGGTGGGGTGCAGAGCCTCGTCGACCAAGCCCTCGTCCAGGCCGCGCCGTGAGACGTGCACGTGCCGCGCGGAGGCATAGCGGGCCGTCGTGATCACCCCCGTGCGCAACGGATGCTCGCTGCGCACCACCCCGATGAACCGGTCGGCGAACAGGAAAGTGCTCGCGATATCCGGAGGCAGCGCGCGCTCGATCACTCCGACCTCCAGGTCGACGTTGCCATCGCGCAAGGGACCGGTGTCCTTCTTCGTCTTCTGCACGAAGCGCAGCCGAACGCCCGGGGCGGCGCGGCCGATCTCGGCCACCAATTCGGGGCCGAACCGCTCCACGAAGCCGTCGCTGCTCCGCACCGTGAAGGTCCTGGCCAGCCCGGCCAGATCCAGCGCGCCGGCCGGTCGCAGCACCTGTTCGGCCTCCCGAACCAGGTCACGCACGCGGTCGCGCAGTTCCACCGCGCGCGGTGTGGGCGTGAGCCCGCGACCCGACCGCACGAGCAGCGGGTCACCGGTGGCCCGGCGCAACCGCGCCAGCTGGCGGCTCATCGCCGACGGGCTGAGCGCGAGCCGTTCGCCCGCCCGGGTGACGCTGCCCTCCTCGAGCAGGACATCCAGAGTGATCAGCAAGTTCAGATCGGGCCGAGCCATGCGCACACGATCGCACAAGCTCGTTCGTGACATGGCGCTCGGTGCACAATCGGCTTTCCATTTGTGCGCCTTCCGCCAGGTGAGGGCGGGACCTAGCGTCCAAGGGGACACCCCCGATCGAAGAGGTCATCGTCGTGAAACCAGCGCAACCACCCGTGCGGACATCGCCCGTTCAGCCTGCGCCCCGGCCGCTGCTCGCGCTTTCGCTGTCGATGCTGCTGCCGTCGCTGAGCATCAGCATCGCCAATGTCGCGCTGCCCACCATGGCGGTGGCGTTCGGCGCTTCCTTCCACCAGGTGCAGTGGGTGGTGATCGCCTATCTGCTGGCCACCACGTCGCTGATCGTCGGCGCGGGCAGGCTCGGTGACATCACAGGTAGACGACGGCTGCTGCTCGTCGGCATCGGCGTGTTCACCGGCGCGACGCTGCTGTGCGGTCTCGCCCCGACCCTGGCCGTCCTGGTCGCGGCTCGGGCGCTGCAAGGAGTCGGCGCCGCGTGCATGATGGCGCTGACCATGGCCCTCGTCGGCGAAACCGTCCCGAAGGACCGCACCGGCCGCGCCATGGGTCTGCTCGGGACGATGTCGGCGGTGGGCACCGCGCTGGGTCCCTCGCTCGGCGGAATCCTCGTCGCCGCCTTCGGCTGGCGCGCCATCTTCCTGGTCATCGTGCCGCTCGGGCTGCTCACGATCACCCTGTCGAACCGCGCGCTGACCGTGTCCGCGCCGGAGAAGAAACCGGGGCGGTCGCGTTTCGACATCCTGGGCACGTTGTTGCTGGCTCTCACCCTGGGCGCCTACGCCACGGCCATGACGATCGACGGGAGGTTCGGCCCGCTCGGTATCGGGTTGCTCGGTGCGTGCGCGGTGTGCCTCGGTCTGTTCGTCGTGGCCGAGCGCCGGGCCGACGCCCCGCTGCTCACCTTCGGCCTGTTCCGCGACCCCGTCCTCTCCGCCGGTCTGGCGACGAGCGCCTTGGTCTCGACCGTCGTCATGACCACCCTTGTCCTGGGCCCCTTTCATCTCGCCCGTGCCCTGCATCTCGCTCCCGCCGTTGTCGGGTTGGTGATGTCGGCCGGTCCGGCGGTGTCCGCCCTCACCGGTGTGCCCGCGGGGCGCGCCACCGATCGCTTCGGCGCCGGGCCGATGGTGGTGCTCGGGCTCGGCGCCGTGATCGGCGGCACGACCTCGCTCGCGATGCTGCCCACCACCGCCGGGGTCATCGGATACGTGCTGCCGCTGATGATCACGACCTGCGGCTACGCGCTGTTCCAGGCGGCCAACAACACGTTGGTCATGAACGACGTCGCGCCGCACCAGCGCGGCCTGGTGTCGGGCATGCTGAACCTTTCCCGCAACCTGGGCCTCATCACCGGAGCCTCGGTCATGGGAGCGGTCTTCGCCTTCGCGGTCGGCGCGAGCGATGTCACCGTCGCCGCGCCGGAGCAGGTGGCACGTGGTACGCAGTGGACCTTCGCCGTCGCGGCGCTTCTCGTCACCTGCGGTCTGGCGATGGTTCTGGCGGTCCGGATGCGCAGCCCTCGTCGGCCCTCGGACGCCGGAAGGCTCGACGGCGGGCATCGAGACCGCCGCGAATAACGCTGTCGGACGATGTTGCCCGCCCTCGGATTCCGGGCGTGACGGGGTTCGGCCTCGCGTGCTGTCCGGCAAGACGGGCGTCGTCGGGGCTCCGCCCTGTGGGTAGCAGGGGGAGCGCTCGACGGCTCGAGAGAATCCCTATGCGCCCAGTGCGGGGGCCAGGTGCGGCCAGGAGTCGTGCAGGTCGGTCTCGAATTGTCCCCAAGTGTGCGAGCCCTCCGAGCGGTTGACGTGAATCGCCGGTAGCCCGAGTTCCTCGAGACGGTCGGCGAAGGCCGCCGTGCAGGAACTCGCGATCGCCTCGATCGGGGGGAAGGGCAGGCCGCGATCTATCGCGCCCGGAGTGCCCGAAGCGGCGGACAAGAAGATGGTTTTCCCGGCCAGCGCACTCGCATTGGCGAAAGCGTCGTGTGCCTGCCAGAGCGCGTCGCCCGGCGATCCCCACATGTTGCCCGGGTTGCCCCCGCCACGGATGACCTGCGCGGTGACCATCGCCGCGCCCGCGGCGTCCGCGGCCCACGGGCACCCGCTGTAGGCCGCGACGGCGTCGTACACCTCGGGCGCCTGGATCGCGAGGTCGATCGCGGAGCCTGCGCTCATCGACACCCCGGCGATCGCGTTGCGTCCGGTCGTCCCGAGTTCGGCGTCGAGGGTCGGCGGAAGTTCCCGGGTCAGATAGGTCTGCCACCGGTTTCGTCCGACCGCCGGATCGTCGGCGCGCCAGTCGGTGTACATGCTGAACGCGCCACCGACCGGCATCACCACATTGACTCGCTTGTCGGCGAAGAACTCACGCACGTCCGTGTCGTCCCACCACGAGATCCCGTCCACCCCACCGCCGATACCGGTGAGCAGATACAGCGTGGGCGCCGGACCGCCCCCCGCCGCACGGATCACCCGATTGGTGACCACCCGATCCATGGACGGCGAATAGACATCGATCTGCGATACCGCGCCGCCGAGCGGAACCTGCCCGACCACGTGCGCGCGCGCCGCCTCGGCTGCGGCGGGCTGTACGGCGAAGACGGACACTGCGACAGCGGTCGCCAGCGCGCTGACGAGCACGCCCAAATACTTAGAAGCACTCACTAGTTTGTTGTACCCATCCGCGGCCACGGCATTCATTGCGCCGTAACGTCTCTCGCTCATCCGGGAGTCGAAACGTCACCAAGGCAATGCTTTTCGATGACGCGTCAATCGATGGTGCCTCCCGCTAGGTATGGCGCTGTGCCGTCAGGCCACCGTGTTCTCCGGAGCGCTCCCTGCGGAAAGGCCGTGGTCACGGTCACCTCGCCGGCTGGACCGCAGGGCACCGGCCGCCCACAGCGCCGCGCCGATGTACAGCGCCTGCTCCGGAATGCGTGCCCACAGCGGTGTCGCGGGTGCGCCGTTGAACGGGATGTCGGAGACGGCTGCGTAGATGTTGGCGGGCAGCATCACGACGAACAGGGCCGTGAGCCCCAGCCCCGCGGCCCGGCGGGTGCGGGTGCGGAACAGGGCCGCCGCGCCGAGCAGTTCCAGGACGCCGGTCAGGTAGACCATCGCGCCGGGGAACGGCACGACCGGCGGCACCATCGGGAGCAGATCGCCGTGGGTGGGAACGGGAGAGTCGGCGAACGCCTCCGGCAGGAAATGCGTTGTGCCGGTCATGATCAGCATCACGCCGAGGGCGTAGGCGGCGCAGGTGGGCCAGGCGGCGAACCGGCGCGCCCCGAGGGCCCCCGCCGTGCGCAACGCGAGCAGGGTGGTCAGCAGAACGATGAGGGTTTCCATCATGCCTCCATGGGGACGGTCCGGCCGGGCGCCGGGGTCGTGGTGAATCGGATGAGCAGGTAGAGCAGGACGCCGAGCGGCGCGAAGAGGATGGTGAGCACGAGCAGCGGGCTGATCAGCAGCGATGGCAGGCCGCGGGTGCGGCTGTCGGAGAAGATCCAGCGCCCGAGGAACAGGTCGAAGGCCACGAAGTGCGCCCATGCCGCCGCTGCCCCGGAACTTTCCCCGAGTACCGCCCGCAGGCCGGACAGCTCCGGACGGATCAGCGCCATGGCGAACGCGCCGAACTCGGGCACGACCAGGGCCGCGTAGATGATCAGGGGCGGGAGGCAGATGAGCGGCGAGGCGACGAGCGCGGCGGTCCTCCGCCATGTCGGCGCGAGGATCATCAGTGCCCAGAACGGCGCCGCGAACCAGAAGGTGAGATCGAAGAGCAGTTCCGTCATCGGTTCGCACCTGCCGGAAAGCTTTGCGCCGCAATTTGTTTCGGTCGCAGCGCGGTGGCCGTGAACGCCGTCGCACCGAGAGCGGTCGCAGCGAAAGCCGCCAGGGTGGCCGCGTCGGGATGGACCACCGACTGCCCGCGCAGCGCCTGCCAGGTCAGCACCGTGAGCACCGCCGCGTAGGTCGCCGCGGCGGTTACGACGAGCGTTCGCCTGGTCCGCGCCGGGCGCAAGGCCGGGATCCGCCGCGAACCGTACTCGAGGGCGAGCAGCACCAGCGGAATCACCTGCAAGGCGTGCATTCCGAGAAAATGGGGGATACGCAGATCACCGCCCGCCGTGCTCCAGCCGAGCGGGGGCAGTCCGGGGCCGCCGTCGGCAAGCCCGACGGTGTGGGCGCCGCTGATCGAACCGCCCGCCGCTCGCTGCTCGGGCGTGGCCCGCACCATCAGCACCCCCAATGCGGCGCCCGCGAGCGAGAGCGCGGCGCCGCACCGAATCGCCGCGTTGCGGGCCGGGTCGGCAGCCGGGTCGGCGAACAACGCCGCCGACGCGATGAGGGTGGCGATCCAGACCACCACGATGGACGAACCCATGACGTTCCACAGCGCCGCGTTCAACGGCGTCGTGAAATTGAAGTGGCTGGTCGTCCCCCGCACGATCTGGGTGGTGATGACGATCAGTTCCACGGCCAGGCCGAGCGCCGCCACCGTCCCCGCCCACCATGCGATGCGCCGCCATCGAGTGAGCTGGGCGAACAACCACGCCCAGGTCACGGCGTAGATCAGCACCGAAAGGGCGAACTTGGCGGATTTGGCCCAGATCGGCAACCCGGTCAGGGTGCGGTCGTCGATGATCATTCCCCCGATCGACCAGACGACCAGCAGCGCCATCGCCACGGCGAGCAGCATCAGCGGCCGATGCCAGGAGAGTGCGGGGAAACGCTGTAAGAGGGCGGTCACGACACGTAGACCTTTCAGGAACTCAAACTATCGATAGTTCTACTATCAGTAACAATTATGGATAGCTGTACTATCAGCTGTCAACAAGCCGACCCAGTCCGAGGAGTCCGATGCGGATCGCCGAGCTCAGCCGCGCCAGCGGCGTCCCCTCCGCGACGATCAAGTACTACGTGCGCGAGGGGCTCTTGCCCTCCGGTGTGCGAACCCATCGCAATCAGGCCGAATACAGCGATGCCCACGTCAGCAGGCTGCGGCTGATCCGGGCGCTGGTGGACATCGGCGGTGTGTCCATCGAAGCGGCGAAGGAACTGCTCGCGGCGCTCGACAGCGGCAGCCTGTCGGCGCGGGAGTCGCTCGGCCATGTGCAGTATGCGCTGGGCGGGCGCAGGTCGCAGGTCGGTGACGAGCAGCGGGAGGCCGCCGCGGAGGACGTCGCGGCACTGCTGGACCGGCGCGGCTGGCGGATCCATGACGACAGCCCGGCGCGCGGCACCCTCGTGGACGTCTGCGCCGCCCTGCGCATGCTCGGCCACGACGACGTGGTCGCCGCGATGGACGACTACGCGGGCGCGGGCGAAGCCATCGCCGCCACGGATATCGCCCTGGTCCGCAACCAACCCGGCCTGGAACGGATGACCGAAACCGCCATCGTCGGAACGATTCTGGGCGACACCCTGCTCGCCGCGCTGCGCAGGCTGGCGCAGGAGCATCTCTCCAGCACGCTGCTGCCGCCGGAAGACGACGCGGACCGCGCCGCCGGCGAGGTTTAGCCCGGCCTTCGCGCGGCATGCCGGAAAGAGGACCGACCCGAGTCGAAAGGAGAGTCGCTCATGACCGGTCAGTTGGATGGAACGCGCGTGCTGATCATCACCTCGAACACGGGGGTGGAGCGGGACGAACTGCTGGTGCCGCGCGACGAACTGCGCAAGCGCGGCGCGCGGGTCACCCATGCCGCGCCGAAGCGGGAAGAGGTGCAGACGTATCAGCACGACACGGAGAAAGACGCCGTCGTGCAACCGGATACGTCGTTACACGAAGTGTCGGTGGACGATTTCGACGTGCTCGTCGTGCCCGGCGGCACGGTGAACGCGGACAAGTTGCGGGTCACCGACCGGGCGATCGAATTGGCCAAGGAGTTCGCTGGCGCGGGCAAGCCGATCGCCGCGATCTGTCACGGCCCCTGGCTGCTGGTGAACGCCGAGCTGGTGCCGGGTAAGACACTGACCTCGTACTTCTCGCTTCGTGCCGACATCGTCAACGCGGGCGCCGACTGGGTCGACGAAGCGGCGGTGCGCTCCACCGAGGGCGGGTGGACGCTGCTCACCTCGCGTAACCCGGGTGATCTCCCCGATTTCGTGCACGCCATCACGCGCGAAGTGGTCCCTGCCGCACGGTGACCGGACGATCTCGCGACGTTCCGGTTCAGTTGCCCGGCAGTGGTTTTCGCGGGTCGATCGCGATGCCGAGGTCGCGCAGGCGGTTGTCGATGAGCAACCAGCACTCGGTGGTCAGGCGGTCGACGAGGGCGGTCTCGGTGGTGTCGTGGTGCTCCAGCCACCAGCGCACCGAGGCGTCGACCAAGCCGAGCAGTGCGACCACCACCCGGTCCGCGGCCAGCGGGTCGGCCCCGAAATCCGGCAGGTAGCGTGCCGCCGCCGCGGAGATCTCGGCGGCGAAAGCGCTTCCGCCGACGCGCGGCTCGTTGCGGCCGCGCCGGTAGTCGCGTCCGACGAGGAAGCGATAGAGATTGGGATGCTCGGCGGCCCACCGCACGTGCTGGGCCAAAGGCGCGCGGATGATGTCCAGCGGTGTGCCGTCCACGGCCAGTTGCGCGCGAATTCGTTCGGTGAGATCCCGGTGCGCGTGCCGGGCGACCGCGAGGTCGAGTTCCTCTTTGCTGGCGAAGTGCCGGTAGACGTGCGTGCGGGCCAATCCGGCCCGATCGGCGATCCGGCCTGTGAGCGCGTGCGGGCCGTCCTCCTCGATCGCCGCGATCGCGGCTCGCACGATGGCGCGGCGACGCTCGTCCCGGCCTGGCCGGTTGCTGGTGGACCGTCGTGCGTCGGCGGTGTCCACCCAGGGTTGTCGTGCCACGCGGCTCAGCGTATCCGCCGTCCGATCGAGTGGTACACCTTGTACCCGGCAGTCGATTGGTACACACTGTACCCGTAACTGTCAGTATCAGACTTTCGCGAGGACACACCCGATGACGACCTACCGGTCCGCCTGGCTCGACGACGACCTGGACGCCCTGCGCGAGCTCGCCCGCTCGTTCTTCGCGAAGGAGTTGACGCCGAACATCGACAAGTTCATCGAGCAGCACCACGTCGACCGTGACTTCTGGACCAAGGCGGGCGCGCTCGGCCTACTGTGCGCGTCGATCCCGGAGGAGTACGGCGGGGGCGGCGGCACCTTCGCGCACGAGGCCGTGCTCATCGAAGAGCAGGCCAAGGCGTTCGACACCTCGTGGGGCGCCACGCTGCACAGCGGCATCGTCGCGCACTACCTGCTGCACTACGGCACCGAAGAGCAGAAGCGGCAGTGGCTGCCGAAGATGGCCAGCGGTGAGGTCGTCGGCGCGATCGCCATGACCGAGCCCGGCACGGGGTCGGATTTGCAGAACGTGAAGACCAAGGCGATCCGCGATGGCGACGAGTATGTGGTGAACGGCTCCAAGACCTTCATCACCAACGGCAGCCAGGCCGACCTCATCATCGTGGTCGCCAAGACCGACACCAGCGAGGGCGCGGGCGGCATCTCGCTGGTTCTGGTCGAGGCCGACCGGCCGGGCTTCCGGCGCGGCCGGGTGCTGGACAAGGTGGGTCAGAAGGGGCAGGACACCTCCGAGCTGTTCTTCGAGGACGTCCGGGTTCCGGTGTCGAACCTGCTCGGCACGCAGGAAGGCCAGGGCTTCGTCCAGCTGATGCAGCAGCTCCCGCAGGAGCGGCTGATCATCGCCGTCGGGTCGGTGGCCGGGATGGAGGCCGCGCTGGAGGTGACGCTGCGCTACACGAAGGAGCGGCACGCCTTCGGCAAGCCGCTGTTCGCGTTCCAGAACACCAAGTTCACCCTCGCCGAGGCGGCCACCGAGACCCGGGTGGCCCGCGTCTTCCTGGACGACTGCATCGCGCGGCATCTGCGCGGGGAACTGGACATCCCGACCGTCGCCATGGCCAAGTGGTGGACTACCGACCGCGCCATGTCGGTGGCCGACGACTGCCTCCAGCTGCACGGCGGCTACGGCTACATGACCGAATATCCGATCTCCCGGATGTGGACCGACAGCCGGGTGCAGAAGATCTACGGCGGCACCAACGAGATCATGAAGGAGATCATCGCCCGTAGCCTCTGATCGGGGTGACCGACGGTGTTGGCGCAGCGCCAACACCTTGTCGGTGCGCGGACCGGGGGGCATACGCTTCGGTGAGGTCCACCCAGGTGGCCGTGGCAGAGACAACGAGGTGCTGGCCGCCTCCGGCGTGAAGGGACGATTGCGATGAGCGACGTCGAAACTCCTCCGTTCAAGGACATCGTCAACGGGGCACTGGAATTCACCATCCCGATCGCGCACAAGATGGGCGTGCAAGCGGTGGAGGTGCGCCGCGGTTTCGCGGCGACCTCGGTGCCCGCCGAGGGCAACGGCAACCACTTCGGCGTGATGTACGCCGGTGTGCTGTTCACCGTCGCCGAGATCCTCGGCGGCGCGATCGCGGTCGCGACCTTCGACAACTCGGCGTTCTATCCGCTGGTGAAGGACCTGCGCATCTTCTTCCGCAAGCCGGCCAAGACCGACGTGCGCGCGGAGGCGACGCTGACGGAGGAGGAGATCGCGCGCATCGGCGAAGAGGCGGCCGCGAACGGCAAATCCGACTTCACATTGCGTGCGGTGGTGACCGACGCCGACGGTGTGGTCGTCGCGGAGACCGAGGGGCTCTACCAGTTGCGGGCGCACGGAAAGTAGTCCGAGTCGTTACCTACGGCAGTGGTTCCAGCCGCTGTCGTGCCGGGGTGGCGAACCGTCGGTGTGTGCCTAGGCGGGGGCCGCGGAGGCGAAGACGCTCTCTTCTCCGCGGTCCACGCCTATAACGCCTGGTCCGCGCCGTTTTCGCGAGGTTGGGGTGAGTGCGTCCGCGATCGTGCGATGCATGCGTGGAGGCCCCGTACCCAGGTCACGGATCGCTTCCGCGCCGCGCCGTCGTCGCATCGGACACGGCGCGGAAAGTGGTCGATATGGAAGATAACGGGTCGGTCGCTGAAGCCGCCTGGGTGGCCCGTGCGACGGTTGTCTGCCTACTACCGCAAGTCGTGGACCTGGGAAAATGCGACTCGTTTCACGATCTAATCGTGATCTCGAACACATAACGGAAGCATTACGCGCGTTCGATATGGCGTATTTTCCGCTGATCGACCTGCGGGAATGGCGGGGAGTCTCGACCAGGGGTCAAACGTAGCGGCGCGTTATTCGAACGTGATCTGCCGCGACATCTCCGCTAACGTCGGTGACGGCTCGGGGCAACACCGAGATCGAGCTCGAATCGCAGAACGCCGGAAACCCTGTCCCGCGGTTCGAGTGTCCACAACCTTCCTGGGGACAGGGGCGCGGCGATATTCGCCGAGCCGGTGGGCGCAGGCGGGAAATCTCATGTCGCATAACCGTAAATTCACCACTCGTGTTCTCGGCTTCACCGCGGCCATCGGCGCTTTCGTCGCCGTGCCGTTCGGCCTCTCGACCGCCACCGCGTCGGCCCACAACTGGGACGCCGTCGCGCAGTGCGAGAGCAGTGGCAACTGGTCCACCAACACCGGTAACGGCTTCGCAGGCGGCCTGCAGTTCACCCAGAGCACCTGGGAGGCCAACGGCGGCTCCGGCAGCCCCTCCGGCGCCAGCCGCGAAGAGCAGATCCGCGTCGCCGAGAACGTGCTCGCGACCCAGGGTCCGGGCGCCTGGCCCGTGTGCGGCGCCTACCTCTGATGCGCCACCGGCGCCTACCGCTGGGTTTCGGTAGGCGCCGGGCTAATTCTCGGCGGTAAATGCCGGGCGGCGATTACGCGTAATCGCCACAATCGTGTCGGACAATTCAGCGTCGAATTGTCCGGCACGAATCGGAATTCACCGAACGCGGATTCGCGCGCTACTTCCGGTGACGGACCCGCACTTCGGTCGCTGTCCGGTAACGGTGCTCAAGCGCGCCACAGCTGGTCACCGGCGCGGGACAGCACGATGTTCGGCACCACCGCGTTGCGGGACAACCGGGTGATCGCCAGCACCATCTCGGCGATGTCACCGGTGGTGAGCATCGCGGACCGGTCGAGCACCTCCCGCTTCCACGCGGTCATGTCGGTGTCGACGTAACCGGGAGACACCGCCGTCGCACCGACGCCGTTCCCGGACTCCTCCAGCGAAACCGTCTCGCACAGCGAGATGAGCGCCGCCTTTGTCGCGCCGTACGCGGCGAGGCCCGCTTCCCCCGCGACGCCGGTGATCGACGCGAGCGCGACGATCTTCGCGCCGCGCTCGCGGTCGGTGCTCGCGCTCTTGCGCAGCAGCGGGAGCGCCGCCTGGATCAGTGTCAACGGCGCGCGGAAATTCACGTCGAGCATGCGCTCGTACGCCTTCGCGGGCAGGTCGGCCACGGCGCCCGCCGTGCCGGTGCCCGCGCTCAGGACCAGCACGTTCATCCCACCGAAGCGTTCCTCGTGTGCTTGTGCCAGAGCGCGCACCTGCTCGAGGTCGGTCATCTGCGCGACCACGGTGTGCACCTCGGCGCCCGTCTCCTCGCGCAGGCGGGCCGCGGTCTGCTCGAGGGTTTCGGGCGTGCGCGCGGCCAGCGTCAGGTGATAACCCTCGCCCGCCAGGCGGCGCGCCACCTCCGCGCCGATTCCGCGCGACCCGCCGGTGACCAGTGCCGTGCGGGCGCTCATCCGAGGCGTTCGATGATCGTCGCGTTGGCCAAACCACCCGCCTCGCACATCGTCTGCAGGCCGAAGCGGCCGCCGGTCTGCTCCAGGTGGTTGACCAGCGTCGACAGGATGCGGGTGCCGGAGGCGCCCAGCGGGTGGCCGAGGGCGATCGCGCCGCCACGGGGGTTCAGCTTGGCCGGATCGGCGTTCACCTCCTGCTGCCAGACCAGCGGCACAGGCGCGAACGCTTCGTTCACCTCGTAGGCGTCGATGTCGTCGATGCTCAGTCCGGCGCGATCCAGCACCTTGCGCGTGGCCGGGATGACGGCCGTGAGCATGAGCAGCGGATCGTCGCCCACCACGGCGAACGAGTGGAAGCGGGCGCGCGGGCGCAAACCGAGCTTCGCCGCCGCCTCCTCGCTCATGATCAGCGCGGCGGAGGCGCCGTCGGTCAGCGGCGAGGAGTTGCCCGGGGTGATCGACCACTCGATCTCGGGGAAGCGCGCTGTGTACTGATCGTCGACGAAGGCCGGCCGCAGCTTCGCGAGGCTTTCGCCGGTGGTGGCGGGCCGGATGGTCTCGTCGGCCGTCAGCGTGCCCGCGGCGACCAATTCGTTGTCGAAACCGCCCGCCGCCGCGGTCTCGGCCGCGAGCCGATGCGAGCGGGCCGCGAACTCGTCGAGCGCGGCGCGATCGAACTTCCACCGGGCGCTGATCACCTCGGCCGCGATGCCCTGCTGGATCAAGCCCTCCGGGTACCGGTGCGCGAGCGGGCCACGGTTGGCGTCCTTGCCCTGGCCGTTGGAGAACATCGGCGCGCGGCTCATCGACTCCACACCGCAGGCGATCGCGATGTCGTAGGCGCCCGCGATGACACCCTGCGCCGCGAAGTGCGCCGCCTGCTGGCTGGACCCGCACTGCCGGTCCACCGTGGTGGCGGGCACCGACTCCGGGAACCCGGCGGCCAGCGCGGCGGTCCTGCTGATGTTGAACGCCTGCTCCCCGCTCTGCGTGACGCATCCGCCGACCACATCGTCCACCAGCGCGGGATCGAGGTCGTTGCGGGCGACGAGTTCGGCGAGTACCCCCGCCAGCAGGGTGGCCGGATGCACTTCCGACAGGCCGCCGCCTGCCTTGCCCTTACCGGACGGTGTACGGACGACATCGACGATGACGGCGGACCTCATAGCCCTCTCCGATCAGCTAAGTTAACTGCCATTCACAGTGAAGTTAACACAGGTTCGCCCTCTCGGGCCAGGTCGGGTGGCGCTCACATGGGACCGCGAACGCGGCGACGACGCGGCCGCGCGTGATGAGCCCGGCGCCGGTGAGGACTGTGATGGCGGTGCCGCGGTCGACGCCCGGGAGCGCGGCGGCGACTTGGTGTGCTCGGGCCCTGTCAGGCCGCGGTCAATCGCAGCATCGAGCGCGCCCCGCGCTGGAACTCGAAATCCACTTCGGCGATATCCGTTCGAATTCCTCCGGTGTGCAACGCCTTTCGGAGGCGATCGAGCAGGTCGTCCAGCGGCCCGCCCGCGTGGTCGACGAGTGGGAACACCCGGACCTCGCCACAGCTCAGTCGCGCCAGTTCCCGCAGCGTCGCCAAGTGGAAGTCGAAATCGAGCCGGTCGGCGTAGGTGAACAGCAGATGCGAACTCAGCACCAGGTCGAAGGCGCGATCGGGAAGATCGAGCGCGGGCAGGAGGCCGAAGCGGTAGCGCCCCGGGTTGGCCCGCAGATCCTCGGCGAACCGGGCCGCGGCGGCTTCCCGCACAAGCCGATGGCCGTCGGGATCCCCGTAGAAATCCCAGACGTAGCGGTCGGCGGCGGCGGTCGTGTGGGATGTGCTGTGCTCGAGTTCCTCGGCAGCCAGAGCGGTCAGCTCCGCGGCGGGCAGCCGATAGACGGGATCCACCGCGACCACCCGCGCGCCGAGCGCGGCCGCCTCCGCCGCGAAGCTCGCGGCGCCTCCGGGACAGTCGAGGATTTCGCCACGCAGGTCGTCGCCGGTGAGCGCGAACATGGCCCGGTATTCGCTCAGCGATCGACCGGTCAGCAGATAGCCGCCTTCCTCGATCGACCCGTGCTCGTCTCCCATGCCTCGGACGGTAGCCACGACCGGCGCGGGGCGCGAGCGAGTTTCCGGCTAGGACCTGCCCTCACCGGTCGGCCGGACGGGATACAGGCGCTGAATCGTCAGCGCGGCCGCCAGTAACCGCGAGTCGTGCGGATCGGTGGGATCGACGCCGGTGAGTTCGGCGACGCGGCGCAAGCGATAGCTGAAGGTGTTGGGGTGCACGTGAATCTCGGCCGCCGCGGCTTTACGGTCGGAGCCGTGGCGCAGGTGCGCGTCGAGCGCCTCGAGCAGGTGCGGACTGTCCAGAATGGGGGCGATGCGCTCGGCCAGCCGTGCGCGCGCGGTACCCGGTCTGGTGAGCTGGTATTCCAGCAGCAGGTCGTCGAGCCGGTAGACGCCCGCGGGCTTGCCGAGCAGCCGCGCCAGTTCGGCGAGGTCGGTGGCTTCCTTCGCGGTCCGGGCGATGGCGTCCTGCGGCACGGACGCGTATTCGGCGAGGAACACCGGCGCCCCGAAGTGTTCGGTCAGTTCCTCGGCCAGCCGGTGGTAGCGGGTGTCGTCGAGTTCGGCGTCGGAAGCGCTGGGCAGCAACGCGATTCCGGTCCAGCCGTCGAAAGTGGCCAATGTCGTGGTGCCCCCGAGGGCATCCAGCGCGCGGTGCAGCAGGCGGATGCGCCGCCGCCCGACGAGCGTCGCGACCGTGCTCGGCTGGTCGCCGGGCCGGAGGTGGATCGCGAGCACCGTGTAGTGCTCGGCCAGCGTGGTGTCCGCCCGTGCCGCCAGCTCCGCGGCGGGCAGCCCGTGCAGCAGCGCCGAGCACAGCGCGCGGCGCGCCTCCCGTTCGGCGTTGTAGATGGACTGCTCGACCTCCGTGTAGACCTCCACGACCGTGATGTTGATCTGCATGAGCAGGTCGAGCAGCCTGCTGACGATCAAAACCAGTTCGTCGAGTTCTTCGCGGGAGGCCAGCGAGGCCGCCTCCTGGAGCACCAACTGCGCGGAACCGTGAATGGCCTCGATCAGCACGGGCAAGGGGAATCGGTCCTCGGCGTGCCGCTCGGCCACCGGCGCGACGAACGTCGCGACCTCGGCCTGGGTGAAGCTGCGCTGCTCACTGATCGCTTGAAGCACTGCGCGGCCGCAGGCGTAGATCGCCGGAAGCACTTCGGCTGTGAAGTGCCCCTCCGGCAAGTCGGCGGCCGGAGGGGTGGTGCCCAGACCCGCGTCGAGCGTGCGCTCGGCGATCTGCGGCCAGCGAGTCAGCAACCGAGCGACGAGCGGGGCGTCTCCGGCCACCGGGGACAACACGACGGACATGGGCCGATTGTTTCCGACCACACAAACGGCGGCAAGGCTACGGGCGCGGTCGCCCGAATTTTGGCTCGCGCGCCAATATTCCGGATGGAATGTTCTCCTCCAGGTGCAGTGACACCGGCCCGGAGAGCGCCCTACATTCGAAAAGCGGCTCGTAGATATGGCCCCGATCACATCTTCCTCCGAATGTGGCGCGGGATACATTCGGGGGCGGTGCTCGACGCACCGCCGGGTCGCGTTCGTTCGGTGCGAATGGAAGTGAACTCGATGTTGGCAATGATGCACAACGCTCGGCAGACGATTCTCGGGGCCGCGGTGATCGCAGGGGTGACAATGGCTACCGCGCTCGGCGGCGGGATCGCGCACGCGCAAGAGGAGATCGAACCGACCCAGCAGGCCCTCGCCGATTACATCAGCGCGGGCCTGAACCCCGCCCCGGACGGCAGGCAGCCGCGCGCGATCGTGGACGCAGGCAGTTCGTCGGGATGGGCGACCAGCGTCGCGTCCGACGCGTCCGGCGAAGGCCCGGAGCTGTCGGCGTATCTGGCCGCTTTCGGCTATGGGCTGACTCATCCCGACGCGGCTCCGCCCGGCGCCAACCGCTGGAACTGCGCGCCGTCCGCCGAACACCCGCGGCCGGTGGTGTTGCTGCACGGCACCTGGTTGAACGCCTACGACACCTTCTCCTCCCTGTCGCCGCGGCTGGCGCGCGCCGGATTCTGCGTGTTCGCCTTCAACTTCGGGCGATCCGGCCTGATGCAGGGCGGCGGGCTCGGACCGGTCCTGCCCGGGCGCTTCGGTGTGGGGCGGATGGAGGATTCGGCGGTGCAGTTGCGGGACTTCATCGATCGGGTGCTGGGCGGGACCGGCGCGCAAGCCGTCGACATCGTCGGGCATTCGCAGGGTGGCACGGTCGCCAACCATTATCTGAAATTCGAAGGCGGTCAGGGCAAAGTGGGCAAGCTGGTGAGCTTGGGCGCCACCCACCACGGCACCTCGCTCATGGGCATGGCGACGCTGGGCCGGATCATCAACAACCTGGGCGTCGATATCCTCGGGTTCTACGAGCCGCTGGTCGGCATCGCCAATATCCAGCAGGCGGTGGGCTCGTCGTTCTACGCCGGCCTGAACGCGCAGGGCGACACCGTGCCCGGCGTCGCGTACACGGCGATCGGCTCCCGGCACGACGAGGTCACCAACCCTTATCAATGGACATTCCTGCAGGCCGGTCCGGACGCGACGGTGGACAACGTCACACTGCAGGACGGGTGCGAGCAGGATATGTCCGACCACCTGACGATGATGTATTCCCCGCGGGCGGCCTCGATCGTGCTGCACGCGCTGGATCCGGTCGCGCACCCGTCGCTGGAATGCACCTTCAACCCGTGGATGATCGGCGGCAACGGCAGCTTGTGAGCCACGCTGTCACTGCATCGACGCGAGAATTCGCGAGCGCTTGATTGGCGTGCGAGCCAATTCTTTTCCGGCCGCCGCATTGGTTGGGTGGAATACGGGCCACCCCGCTGTCGTCGGCACGGCGGCGCCCGCGATCACGGCCGTGCCGTCGGAAAGGAAAACCGGATGAGTGTGGAGCTCGAATGGGACGGCGGCCCGGTGCCGCCGGAGCCTGCGGTGTGCTCGCATCGGCCGATGTTGCCCGAAGACGATCCGTTCTACGTCCCACCGCCCGCGGTCGGGCGCTTGCGCCCCGGCGCTATCGTCCGCACGCGCGCGGTGGAGATCGGATTCTTCGGTCTCGTGCCGCAGCGTATCTCGGCTTGGCAGTTGCTCTATCGCACCTGTGATCTGCATGGAGTGCCTGAGGTCGCGGTGACCACGGTGCTGCTGCCGTGGGGCGCGGATCCGGCCGAGCCGCGCCCGCTGGTCTCCTTCCAGTGCGCGATCGACGCGGTCGCCTCGAAATGCCTGCCCTCGTATTCGCTTCGGCGCGGAGCGCGGGCGGCCGGTTCGATTCCGCAGCTCGAACTGCCGCTGATCGTCAGCGCCCTGGCGCGCGGCTGGGCGGTGTCGGTTCCGGATCACGGCGGAACGGCCGGCCGGTTCGGGGTGGCCAGGGAGCCGGGATATCGCGCGCTGGACGCGGTCCGCGCCGCCATCGCCTTCCTGCCGTTGGGTCTGGATCCGGCTACACCCGTTGCGCTGTGGGGATATTCGGGCGGGGGATTGGCCACCGCCTGGGCCGCGGAGGCGGCCGCCGAGTACGCGCCCGAGTTGAATGTCGTCGGCGCGGTGGCCGGGTCGCCGGTGGGTGATCCGGCGGCCGCGTTCGTCCGGCTCAACGGCACGCTCTTCGCGGGATTCGCGGCCGTCTTCACCGCAGGACTGCGCCGCGGGTACCCCGAATTGGACCGCATGCTGCGCGCCCACCTGGACGCGCGGTATCTGGGCTGGCTGGCCGAGACCGAGACCACCGCGACGTTCCCGCTGCTGTATCGCTTCGCCCGGCGCGACATCGACAAACACAGTGGCGCGGGCCTCGCCGCCATGATCGCGCAGGACGGGTTGCGGCGGATCCTCGACGACATCCACCCCGGCCGCCGGGCGCCCGCCATGCCCATGCTCGTGCTGCAAGGCGTGCACGACGAGGTGATCGCGGCCGCCGACGTCGACGGCCACGTCGCGCGCTACGTCGAAGCGGGCGTCCACGTGCGCTACCTGCGCGATCGGCTCAGCACCCATCTGTTGTTGCAGTTCCTTGCGCTGCCGGTGATGGTCGACTGGCTCGCCGGTCGCTTCACCGGCCGTGAGCTGCCCCCGGCCGGTACGTGGACCCGGTGGTCGCTCGCCTTCGCCGGTCCGGCGCTGAGCGGCCACCTGAGTTTCGCGGCCCTGCTCGCCCGCATGTGGCTGGGACGGCCGATCCGTGGCGCGCGCCCGCCGGTGATGGCGCGCCGCCCGTCCGTCCTCTCCGCCGCCCTCCGCAAGCCGTTGTCCTGACCCCCGCTCGCGCGGGCGAGTGCCGCTGAGCTGGCCTGATCCCGCACCGGTACGCCGTGCGGACGAGATTCGGGTGTCGCCTCACAAAGGTGTCCGTTTTGCTCTAGCGTGAGCACGGTTGGTGCCGAGAGGGGTCGTGGATGCGTAGCGGGATGCTGAGTGTGGCGCAATTGCGGGACCGGGTCGACACCGGCGAGATCGACACGGTGCTGGTCGCGATGACCGATATGCAGGGGCGACTGCAAGGAAAGCGCTGCGCGGCACGTTATTTCCTGGACGAGGTGGTCGAGCACGCCACCGAGGCGTGCGGGTACCTGCTCGCGGTGGACGTCGACATGACGACGGTCGACGGCTACGCGCTGTCGTCTTGGGAGACGGGGTACGGGGACGTCGTGCTGCGACCGGATCTGCGGACGTTGCGGACGACGCCGTGGTGGCCGGGTACGGCGCTGGTGCTGTGCGACGTCGAGCACGTGGTGCCGCAGGGACGGCCCGTGCCCGCCTCGCCGCGTCAGGTGCTGCGCGAGCAGCTGGAGCGGCTGGCCGAGCGCGGCCTGCACGCGTTCGTCGGGACCGAACTCGAGTTCCTGGTGTTCGACGACAGTTACGAGGCGGCCTGGAACGCCGGGTACCGCGGGCTGACGCCGGCCAACCAGTACAACGTGGACTACTCGATGCTGGGCACCGGGCGGATCGAACCGTTGCTGCGCCGCATCCGCAAGGAGATGGACGGCGCCGGAATGTATGTCGAGTCGGCCAAGGGGGAATGCAATCCCGGCCAGCACGAGATCGCCTTCCGATTCGACGAAGCCCTGGTCACCTGCGACAACCACAGCATCTACAAGACCGGCGCGAAAGAGATCGCGGCCCAGGAGCGGCGCAGCTTGACGTTCATGGCGAAATACAATGAGCGCGAGGGCAATTCCTGTCACATCCACCTCAGCCTGCGCGACGACGCGGGCAAGCCCGTGTTCGCGGGTGACGGGACGGACGGCATGTCGCCGCTGATGCGGCATTTCATCGCGGGCCAGCTGGACTGCCTGCGCGAGTTCACCTACCTGCTGGCGCCGAACATCAACTCCTACAAGCGGTTCGCCGCCGGTAGCTTCGCGCCCACCGCGATCGCGTGGGGGCGGGACAACCGCACCTGTGCCATCCGCGTGGTGGGCGAGGACCATTCGCTGCGGTTCGAGAACCGGGTGCCCGGCGGCGACGTGAACCCGTACCTGGCCGTGGCCGCCCTGATCGCGGCGGGACTGCACGGCATCGATCGCAGGCTGCCGCTGGAGCCGGAGTTCCGCGGCAACGCCTACCACTCCGAACGCCCCCGGGTGCCGCGGACGCTGCGCGAAGCGGCCCAGCTGTTCTCCGGCAGCACGGTGGCCCGCGCGGCCTTCGGTGATGATGTAGTGGAGCACTACCGCAACGCGGCGCGGGTCGAACTGGACGCCTACGACGCCGCGGTCACCGACTGGGAGCGTATCCGTGGTTTCGAACGACTCTGAGGTCGCGGGAGCCCGTCCCGTGATCGGCCTGCCCACCTATGTGGAGCGGACCCGGTTCAACGCGTGGGATCTGCCGAGCGCGGTCCTGCCGCACGCCTACGTCGAGATGGTGGTGGCCGCGGGCGGCATCCCGGTGTTGCTGCCGCCCGCGGGCGTCGCGCGTCCCGAGCTGGTGGGGCGGCTGGACGGATTGGTGCTGACCGGCGGTGCGGACGTGGATCCCGCTCGCTACGGTGTCTCTTCGGCGGGGATACCCGGCTACACCAGGCCGGACCGCGACGAGTCGGAGTTCGGCCTGTTCGAGCTGGCCAGGGCCGCGGGCCTGCCGATTCTCGCGGTGTGCCGCGGCCTGCAACTGGCGAATGTCGCGCTCGGCGGCACATTGATCCCGCACCTGCCCGATGTCGTCGGTCACGAGGAGCACTCCGGCGTCGAGGGCGGGTACACCGCCACCCGGGTGCTGACGATCGCGGGCAGCCGCGTCGCCCGGTTGGCCGGTCCTGAGCTGAAGGTGCACTGCCACCATCACCAGGCCGTCGACCGGCTGGCCGAGGGCCTGACCGCCACCGCCTACGCCGCCGACGGCACGATCGAGGCCGTGGAATCCACCGACGGGTCGTACCTGGTCGGTGTGCAGTGGCACCCGGAGGCCGACGTCACCGATCGCCGGTTGGTCCGGGCACTGGTGGTAGCGGCGGAGACTTATGGAAGGGAGCGCGAGCGGTGACGACAGCGCAGGTGGTCAATCCGGCGACCGAGCAGGTGGTCACCACCGTGGAACTCGCCGGGGAAGCGGAGACCGACGCCGCCATCGCCCGCGCGCAGCAGGCCGCGACCGCGTGGCGGGAGGTGGCGCCGGGGGACCGGGCGCGATTACTGCGCCGGTTCGCCGAGGTGGTCGAGTCGGATCTGGAGCACCTCGCCGGGCTCGAGGTGGTCAATTCCGGGCACACCATCGGCAACGCGCGATGGGAAGCGGGCAACGTCCGCGATGTCCTGCACTACGCGGCCGGGATGCCGGAACGTCTACTGGGAAACCAGATTCCGGTGGCGGGCGGGGTCGACATCACCTTCCACGAACCGCTCGGCGTCGTCGGGGTGATCGTGCCGTGGAACTTCCCGATGCCGATCGCGGCGTGGGGCTTCGCGCCCGCGCTCGCCGCGGGCAACACCGTCGTGCTGAAACCCGCCGAGGTCACCCCGCTGACCGCCCTTCGGCTCGGCGAACTCGCGCTCGAGGCGGGCCTGCCCGAGGGCGTGTTCCAGGTGCTGCCCGGCAAGGGGTCGGTGGTGGGGCAGCGCTTCGTCACCCACCCGGCCGTCCGCAAGGTGGTGTTCACCGGCTCCACCGAGGTCGGCACGCAGATCATGGCGGGCTGCGCGCGGCAGGTGAAGCGGGTGACGCTGGAGTTGGGCGGCAAGAGCGCGAACATCGTCTTCGCCGACGCCGATCTGGAGCAGGCGGCGGCGACCGCGCCCTACGGCGTCTTCGACAACGCCGGGCAGGACTGTTGTGCCCGATCCCGCATCCTGGTGCAGCGCAGCGTGTTCGACCGCTTCCTCGAACTGCTGGAACCCGCGGTGCGCGGTGTGCGGGTCGGTGACCCGTCCGACGAGTCCACCGAGATGGGTCCGCTCATCTCGGCCGCGCACCGCGAGCGCGTCGCCGCGTTCGTGCAGCCGTCCACCGAAGTCGCGTTCACCGGCAGCGCGCCCGACGGACCGGGATTCTGGTATCCACCGACCGTGGTGCTGCCAGGGGCTCCGACCGACCGGGTGCTCACCGAGGAGGTGTTCGGCCCGGTGGTCGCGGTGCTCCCGTTCGAGGACGAGGCCGACGCGCTGCGCATCGCCAACGACACGAATTACGGCTTGTCCGGCTCGATCTGGACCCGGGACGTCGGGCGGGCGCTGCGCGTGGCCCGCGGTGTGGAGGCGGGCAACCTGTCGGTGAATTCGCATTCGTCCGTGCGGTATTGGACGCCGTTCGGCGGTTTCAAGCAGTCCGGGCTCGGGCGCGAACTCGGCCCGGACGCGGCGCTGGCCTTCACCGAGACCAAGAACGTCTTCCTCGCCACGCAGTGACACCCGCCCATCCGACAGGAGATACGTTGCAGCGCTTACAGGATCGAGTCGCCGTCGTCACCGGCGGCGGGAGCGGTATCGGTCTGGCCACGGTCCGCCGCTTCGCGGCGGAGGGGGCGAAGGTCGTGGTCGCGGATATCGACGCCGGGAGCGGCGAAGCGGCCGCCGAGGAGGTCGGCGGACGGTACGTCCAGGTGGACGTCACCGAGGAAGCGCAGGTCGAGGCGCTGTTCCAGACCGCGGTCGACACCTACGGCGGGTTGGACATCGCGTTCAACAACGCGGGCATCTCCCCGCCGGAGGACGATTCGATCCTGACCACCGGCATCGACGCGTGGCGGCGCGTTCAGGAGGTCAACCTCACCTCCGTGTATCTCTGTAGTAAGTACGCCATCGGGCACATGCTCGAGCGCGGCAAGGGCTCGGTGATCAACACCGCCTCCTTCGTCGCGGTGATGGGCGCGGCGACCTCGCAGATCTCCTACACCGCCTCCAAGGGCGGCGTGCTGGCGATGAGCCGGGAACTAGGAGTGCAGTTCGCCCGCAACGGCATCCGGGTGAACGCGCTGTGCCCGGGACCGGTGAACACCCCTCTTCTCCAAGAGCTGTTCGCCAAGGACCCCGAGCGCGCCGCACGGCGTCTGGTACACGTTCCGCTCGGCCGGTTCGCCGAACCGGAGGAGATCGCCGCCGCCGTCGCCTTCCTCGCCAGCGACGACTCCTCCTTCATCACCGCGTCGCAGTTCCTGGTCGACGGCGGCATCGCGGGCGCGTACGTGACGCCGCTGTAGCACCTATTTCGGCGCTCCCAAGCGCGCGCCGCCGTCGACGCGCAGCACGATTCCGGTGGTGAACGAATTCCCCACCAGGAATTCGATCGCCTGTGCCACGTCGTCAGCGGTGCCGACGCGCCCGACCGGTGTGGTCGCGGCGATCGAGTCGAAGACCTCGGCGCGCGCCCCGTCGGGCAGGAAGCTCCACCATTCGGTGTCGATCACGCCGGGGGAGACCGCGTTCACACGCAGGGGCGCCAGTTCGACGGCCAGCACCGGAACCATCGCTTCCACCGCCGAATTCACCGCGGCCAGCGCCGCTGTGGTCGGCATCGAGCCGCCCGCCGATGCCGCCGACACCAGCGTGATCGAACCGCGCTGCGCCAGATGGGGCAGCGCCGCCTGCACCACGGCGGTGTGCGCGAGGAGTTTGCCCTCGACGTGCTCGCGCAGATGGTCGAGTGCGAGTTCGCGGAACGGCGTCGTGCCCGACGGTCCGGTCACGGTGACCACCACATGGTCGATCGGCCCGAGTTCGGTGAAGAACCGGGCCAGCTCGGCCTCGTCACGCGCGTCGACGGTCCGGCCGGTGACGTTCTCGCCGAGCTCGGCGAGCGCGGCCTCGAGCTTGCTCGCGTCACGACCCGCGACGACCACGTCGTGCCCTCCGGACGCGAACCTGCGCGCCGCGGCCAGGCCGATGCCCGACGTTCCGCCGACGATGACGACTCGGTTGCGCACAACATCCTCCTGAATTTCGAAGCTCTGTGTCTCGAAATATAATCGAGTCACGGTGTCTTGTAAAGTGTCCGCATGACCGGAACCCGTGGCCGTCCGCGCAGTGAGGACGCCAGGCGCGCGATCCTGCGGGCCGCTTTGGAACTGTGCGCACGCGACGGCTATCAGGACCTGACGATCAAGGCGATCGCCGACGCGGCGGGCGCGGGCAGGCAGACGGTGTATCGCTGGTGGCCGGACAAGGCCTCGGTGCTCATGGAGGCGCTCGTCGAGCTCGCCGAGGAGAACCCGGCGTTGCTGGTGCGCGCCGAGTCCGCCGACGTGCTCGCGGAGGTCGAAAGTCTGCTCACCGCGACCTACGAACTCGCCCGCAAACTGACGGGGCAGGCGCTGGTCGGTCTGATGGCCGATGCGCAGCGTGATCCCGTGCTCTCCGAGCGATTGCAGGAGACCGTGATCGGGCCACGGCGCGCCACGCTGCGTACGCTGCTGCGAAGGGGTGTGGACAACGGGGAGTTCACCGAGGTGGTGCCGTTGGATCTCGTGGTGGATTTCGCGTTCGGAGCCATGTGGTATCGGCTGTTGAGTCGGCACGCTCCCGTCGACGGTGCGCTGGCGCGTGAAGTCGCGGCCGGTATCGCCGCCATGCTCGGCCGGGAGTGATCGCGCCGCTGATCGGCGGGCGGCCGGTGTCGGCCGCGGAGCCGGGCGATAGTCGCGGCCGCTGCGAGTTGCTGTGACTGACATCACAATTGTCCGCTTAGTCGCAGGTCAGCGCGACCGCTTCGGGGTGTTTCCCGGGTCAGGGACTGTTTGCCGGGGGTTGATCCTGGGTAACGGTCTGTTTCGTGCCACACCTTCGGTTCTCGTAGCCCGAGGTGGAACGAACCGAGGTCCGTGGACGGACTGGAGAGGACGCGCACGTGACCGACCGGACATCGGAGAGTTTCCCGCTGCGGCGTTCCGTGGCGGCCTCCGCCATGGGCAACGCGACGGAATGGTTCGACTACGGCGTCTACGCCGCCACCGCGACCTACCTGACCGATGCCTTCTTCCCGGGGGAATTGGGCACGCTCGGCACCATGCTCGGCTTCGCCATCTCGTTCGTCCTACGGCCGCTCGGCGGCATGGTGTGGGGACCGCTCGGCGACCGGATCGGCCGAAAAGCCGTGCTGGCCACCACGATCCTGCTCATGGCCGCCGCCACCGGAGCCATCGGCGTACTGCCCACCCACGCGTCCGTCGGTGTACTGGCCCCGGTTCTGCTCATTCTGCTGCGCGTGGTGCAGGGCTTCTCGACCGGTGGCGAATACGGCGGCGCCGCCACCTATCTCGCCGAATGCGCGACCGACCGCAAACGGGGTTTCCTCGGCAGCTTTCTGGAGTTCGGCACGCTCGCGGGCTTCGTCGGGGGTTCCGCGACCGTGCTGGCCTTCCAGCTCGCGCTCGGTTCGGACACCATGCACGAATGGGGCTGGCGCATCCCGTTCCTGATCGCCATCCCGCTCGGCCTGACCGGCTGGTACCTGCGTACCAGGCTGGAGGAGAGCCCGGTGTTCACCGAAGTCGCCGAGCACAAGCGTCCGGCCGGTGGCCTGCGCGAAGTGCTGACCACCTACCGGCGCGAGACGCTCACGCTGGCCGGACTGGTGGTCGCGCTGAACGTGGTGAACTACACGCTGCTCACCTACCAGCCCACCTATCTGCAGAACACCATCGGCATGGGGGAGTCGGCCACCACCGCGATGATGCTGCTCGGGCAGCTGGTGATGATGGTGGTGCTGCCGTTCTTCGGCAGGCTGTCCGACAGTGTCGGCCGCCGCCCGATGTGGTTGTTCTCCCTGATGGGTCTCGCCGTGCTCGCGGTGCCGATGTACTGGCTGATGGGGCAGGGCACCGCGTGGGCCATCATCGGCTTCGTCGTGCTGGGACTGTTGTACGTGCCGCAGTTGTCCACCATCAGCTCCACCTTCCCCGCGATCTTCCCGACCCATGTCCGGTACGCGGGCTTCGCGCTGGCCTACAACGTCTCCACCGCGGTCTTCGGCGGCACCGCCCCACTGATCAACGAGGCCGTCATCGAGGCGACCGGCTGGACGCTGTTCCCCGCCCTCTACATGGTCGGCGCCTCCCTGATCGGCCTGGTCGCCTGGAACTACCTGCGCGAGACCGCGGGCACCTCGCTACGCGGCACCGAGGTCCCCGACGCGGGCGAACCCACCCCGGACCCGGACCTCCTCGCCCAGCCCGCGTTCTGAACCACGCCGGACGCGCCGCCGCGCGGCCTGGTACTCACGCTGCCGAGATCAGTGCGGACGTCTCTACTGGGTGGCGGACCAGACGGTTACCGAGGCCGTGTAGGCGTGCACGGCGTTGCTGACGGACAGTCCGGTGATGAAAGCGGTGCGGCCTGCCGCGGTTTTGACGCAGTAGGCGCTGCCGGTGGCGAGGGGCAGGGTTTCGGCGCCTTGGGTGGCGACGAGGTCCGAGCACTGCTGGCGGGTGGGCCGATCCGGGGTGGTCCACAGGGCGATGGTGGGCTTCGTCGTGAAGAATCCGCCGCCGAGTCCGTAGAGGGTGGCTGCGGAGAATCCGCCGGAGGAGTTGCGGTCGTAGCTGACCCAGGTGCTCGCGCCATTGTTGCTCGGCAGGACGCGGGGCGGGACGGAGTCCAGATCCAGGTAGGTCAGATTGATCGTGCCGGACCATCGGACATCGTTGGGCGATGCGGTCGCCGACGTGGGCGGGGCGGCTGATGTGGTGGAAGCCGGCGAGCGGTCCTCCGGGCTGTCGCCGCGGGTCGTCTGCTGGGCCGACGTCGAAGCGGCGGTGTCGTCGTCATCGGTGAACTTCTCCACCGCCAAGACGATCAACCCGGAAACGATCGGGAACAGCAGTGTGGTGAGAATCGTCCCGGAGTGACGCCGGAACCAGCTTCTCCGCTGGCCGGAGTCCTGCTGCCGAGGTTGTTCCGTCTCGCGCGTATCCTCGTCGGACTCGTTGCCCCCCATGGAGAAATCCGCCTCCCGCGGCTGATCGGTTCGAACGCCTGACGCTTGTCCGGTCCGGGCCGGCACCGTTGATCATGGTTGTAGGACGGGTTTCAATTGTCAATGGCGGCAACGATTCCGGCCTGTGGGACGTTGTCGCAGCGCGTCTCGGCGCCCGGCGGAGAATTCTCGCGGACTTCGCAGGAAGTCATCCATGGTCAGGACGACTCGGTCACGCCGAGGGCGGCTCGTCGTCGTCCGGCCAGTCGTCCTCGACGACCAGGCGACCGTCTCGCAGCGCGGTCGCGTACTGGTCGGCCACCAGGTCGGCCGGGTAGGTCGGCCAGTAGGAGATCGCGCCGGTGGGCTTGTCGATGACGCAGACCGAACCGCCGACGATCACCGGCGGGCTGGCCGGATCGGCCTGCGGCGGGCGGGGGAAGGTGGCGACGGCGACGAAGCAGGTGTCGAACTCGGTCAGGTGGTAGCTGATTCCGCGATCGGCATAGTCGCCGTTGGCCAAGTGGTGGTCGGCGATCCGGTGTGCTTCGGTCAGGTCCACCGGTGTGGTCGCCTCGGTCGGGTAGGCGTGGATGTCCATGTGTCGATGGCAGCTGGGAGTGGCCGCCTGCTCCTTCCGGGTCTCTGGATAGCACGGTGGCGGCTCGGCGCAAGCCGGTTTCCGGTCAGTCGAACCGGATAGTGGACAACATCTTGCGGGCCACGGCCTCCGGATCGGAATCGGCGGCCAGTGATGAATTATGCAGTGCCCCTTCGCGCCACAGTGAAGCGAAGCCGTGCACCAGTGACCATGCGGCGAGTTGGGTCGCCTGCTGCCGGTCGTGACGGTGGCCCGGTTGGAGGTCCGCGACGCCGGAGCGCAGCGCCAGCGCGGACCGTTCGCGCGCGGCGCGCAAAGCCGCGTCCTCCGCGTGCAAGAGGCTGTGCCGGAACATCACGTCGAAGTGCCCGGGGTGCTCGCGCGCGAAGCGGATGTATGCCACCGCGACCTCGCGGAAGTCCTCGCCTGCTCGGGCGAGCTGGTCGGCCAGCAGCTCGAAACCCTCGGTGGCCAACGCGGTGAGCAGACCGGCTCGATCGCCGAAGTGGTGGGCGGGCGCGGCGTGTGAGACGCCCGCGTGCCGGGCCAGGTTGCGCAGCGAGAGCGCGTCCACGCCGTCGGCGGCGATCCGCTCGGCGGCCGCGGTCAGCAGCGCCGCCCGGAGATCTCCGTGGTGATAGCCGTCCTTCGCCATCCCTCGATGGTGACCGATTATCTAGACATTGACAAGTTTGCGGCGGCGCGCCTAATCTTTCCACTGTCAAGATTTGCTCTCGATGCACAGGAGATCCGATGGCCCCGCTGGTTGTCCTCGTCGCCGTCACCGCACTCGCCCGGCTCATCGGCTGGCTGACCGGCAACGGCTGGCTCGATTCGTGGGCGCACGCGACCGCGCTCGGGCTGGCCGCGATGCTCGTCCTCACGGCGAGCGCGCACTTCCTCCAGCCACGCCGCGACGCCCTGATCGCCATGGTGCCGCCGCGGCTGCCGAACGCGTCCGCGCTGGTGACGCTGACCGGCGTCCTGGAATTGGCGGGCGCGGTCGGCGTGCTGATCCCGGCGACCGCCGACCTGGCCGCGGCCTGCCTGATCGCCCTGCTGCTGGCCCTGTTCCCCGCGAACATCCGCGCCGCTCGCGCGGAACTGGGCATCAAGACCATGCCGCTGCCGCTGCGGGGTCTGGTTCAGGTGCTCTTCATCGCGGCCTGCGTGGTCGTCATCATCGGGTGAACATGGCGAAAGACCCGCTCACCCATCCGATCGGATGGGTGAGCGGGTCTTTCGCGTGGTCGGAGTTCAGTTGCCGCGCAGTGCCTTCGCGATGGTGCGGCGCATGAACGGCCGCGCCAGATCCTCGGGCAGGTTCGCCCAGGCCATGAAGAACCGCGTCAGAGGGTCGAGGGCGATGTGGTGATGCCCGCGTTCCATTCCTCGCACCGCGGCCTCGGCGACCCGTTGGGCCGACATCGGCTCGATCGACCCGGTGATCGCCTTGGTCTCCACCGGCTTTCGCTGGTTCTCCATCGCCAGCCCCGGCGTGTCGGTGTCGGCCGGATAGATCACCGTGACGTCCACACCCTTCGGCTCGACCTCGTAGCGCAGGCACAACGCCAGCTGCCGGATGCTCGCCTTGGTGGGTCCATAACCGGTGTAGCCGGTGATCCCGAGAAACGCCGAAGTCGAGCTGACCAGCAGGATCTTCCCGCCGCCCCGCTGCACCATCCCCGGCAGCACCCGGCGCACCGCGTGCACCGCGCCGAGATAGTTCGCCGACATCTGCACCTCGAACTCCCCGGCGTCCACTTCGAGGAACCGTCCGGGCAGTGTGAGTCCCGCGCAGCAGGCGATGACCTCGCACGCCCCGTTGCGCTGCTCCAATTCCTCGATGGCCGAATCGAGTTGGTCCGGACGCGTCACGTCCGCGGCGGCCCAGTCCGCACCCAATCGTTTCGCGGTGTCGCGCAGCGGAAGCTTCCGGCGCGCGATGATCGAGACCTGCGCGCCACGCCGCGCGAAGACCTCCGCCACCGCGGCGCCGATCCCTTCCGATCCGCCGGTGACGATGACGTGCTTGCCGACCCAGTCCCTGACCCGTGCCATCCCGTGACCCTCAGGCTCGGCTCGCGGTGACGATATCGGCGATCCGATCCCGCCACAGCAGGTAGGTGCCGGAGGTGCCGTCGTCGGGCAGGTCGTCGAGCGAACTCTCGATCAACGCGTCGGTCTTCGCGACGCTGGTCCCGCAGAAGACCTGCGCCGCCGCCTCGCTGTGCTCGTTGACGCTGTTGGTCTGCTGCCGGATGCGCGCGACCATGGCCGAGCCCAGCGACAGCTGCGGCCGGAACTCACCGGCCACATCCCAGAGTTCCGCCATGGCAGCCGGTTCCACGCCGCCCGCGAACGTGACGGCGATGCCGACGCCGCTCCACAGATCGGCGTGCCGCTTCGGGTCGAACTCGCCGATCAGGCGCACGACACCGGCCGGATTGCCGCCGCCGATGAACCACAGCGCGCGGCCCATGCCCTGATCGGCGATGCGCTTCAAGTTGTCCCGGTCACCGAGCCAGCCGGGGTAGCGGGTCTCGACGTGCTTGTCCCGCACATAGCGCTGCATCTGGAAGAACGCCTTGTAGAAGCCGTACCCGTCGATGGCCAGCCAGCGGAACAGCGGGTGCTGCGGAAACAGCTTCTTCCAGCGGAGCTTCGGGATCCTGGCCATCGCGAGGCCGACACCCACGTACATGGTCAGGGCGTAATCACTGGCGGGGCCGTCGATCAGATCGGCGGCGCGCCTGCCCGGGGACAGCGAGTCGATCGCGGTGAGGCCGACCGCCGCGCCTTCGTAGGCGAACCCGCGGTACTTCGGCGGCACCTGGAGCAGCGCGGCGATCAGTTCGTCGTTATCCGAGCTGCGGACAGCGGAGTCGATGCCGCCGACCAGGTGCATGGTCACCTGCTCGAGCTCCAGCGCGGTGTGCTGGTCGGGCTGCTCGAATCCGCTGAGCACCATGCGGACGCTGGCCGGACTGGGGACGAAGAGGGCCGCGCGCAGCGGACCCAACGGCGAGGGCATGGAGTTCTCCAATCGTCGGGGAGGAGTCTTGGGCCGGCGCGGCTCGGCGCTGCCGGTCATGAGCGGGCCGCCTCCTTCGCGGGCTCGGGTTCGCGTGCGATGTCGGCATCCAGGTCGTCGGCCACCACGGGCTGCTCCACGGCGGGCGGCGCGCCGCGCTGCCCCCACCACTCGGCGATGCCGCGCACCCACCAGTAGACTCCGCGAGCGCCGCAGACGACGACCAGCGCGATGAACAGGCCGTAGGAGATGTGCAGCGCCGTGACCACGCCGTACATGATGCCGACCGAGGCGCCGAACATGATCTGCTGCTTCTTGCCCGACGGCGTGGTACCCGGGTCGGTGACCATGTAATTGGTGAACAGCACGAACGCCAGGCCGGTCATCACACTCAGGCCGCCGAGGATCGAGATGTTCGGTTCGATCAGCCCGCGCACGATGGCTTGCAGCGCGAACGCGCCCACCCACGCCATGATCAGCGGCATCTTCAGCGTCAGCTTGGCGTTGAGCATGGTGCCGGACATCAGCAGGCCGAGCACGATGAGCGCGTCCGCCGGGCCGGTGATGTATTCGGTGAAGTGGTACGGCGGCGCCACCGCGATCATCGGGAACACCAGGAAGCACACCACGACACCGAAGTTCGACGGGTTCATGAAGTGGCGCATCTTGCCGTTGATCTTGGCGCGCAACACCCACTTGGTACCGACCGCGACGACGATGCCGAAGATCACCGGCCACAGCTTGTCGTGCGCGAAGGTCAGGAAGTTGAACGCCAGACCGGTGATGTGCGCGGGCAGCAGGAATTCGAACAGCCCACGCGGCCCACGGCCCCGGAAGGCGGGCGGCCGCTTGTACGCCCATGCCGCGAGGACTTCCAGCCCGATTTCGGTGGAGTACGCGGTGGCCAGCGCGATGAACGGCCAGAGGAACGGTTGCTCGAAGCCGAGCAGCGGGAATCCGATCAGGTTGAAGATCGTGATCGAGATGGCGAAGTTGCGCAGTGCCAGGTAACGGGGGTCTTTGGTCGGCGCGGGCTTCTCCACCCATTCCTTGGCGAACTCGGTGCCCGAGCGCTGTACGGCCGAGATGCGTTCGGCTGCCGTAACGCTGGTCCCGTTGCCGTTACCCGCCGTGGCGGCCGGATTGTTCTCCGTGGCCACGCCGTTGCCCTCGGGACCGCCGTGGGCGGCGCTGCCGTTGCCGTCGGCCGCCGGGGTTTCGTGATGACCGTTCGACGCGGCTTTCGCCTCGCCCGGATCCTTCTTGTCGTTGTCGCTCATCGCTGCTTGACCTCCTGCGCGTCCGAGGCGAGGTTCACGGTGTGCCAGCCCGGCGCGAGCTGGAGGGTTTGGTCGTGCGGGGTGCCGTTGGTCTCCCGCCAGCGGAGCACGACGTTCAGCGGGGCGGCGGGGTCGACGTCGCCGAGGCCGATGTGCACCTCGGTGGCCCGCTTGCCGGTGTGCCCGCTGCCGCCGTCGAGGTGGCTGGTGAGCAACCGGCCGTCCGCCGTGCGGACCTCGACCTGGGCGTCCACCGCGGGAACGCCCTGTGTGGGAAGCCCGGCGATGGTGTTCGTGGTCGCGGTGCCGTCCCAGGGCTGCTTGAACAGCTTCAGGCCGAGGAACCGGCCGTTGCCTGCCTTGTTGTTGTGGTAGAAGGTCGGATCACCCCATTGGCGCGCGACGGCGAAGCTCAGTGCGCCGTTGCCCGAGGTGTCGCCCACTGCGATGCCGCGGGAGGGGACGGGGGTGTCCATGCCGAGAGCATGGGTGAGGTTGGCGAATTTGCCGTCGTCGCCGCGGCTGAAGAAGCCGACCGGATTGCTGCCCGCCAGATCGGCGCCCGCGCCGATGATCGGCCAGGACCACGGGTACTTGGTCAGGTTGTCGTTCATGGTGCCGAGTTCCTGGATCTGCGGCCACCGGTTGGTGTCGCCCTTGATCATGCCGGTGGCCTGGACCACCTCGTTGCGACCGTCGTTGTCGAAGTCGTCGATCTTGGCGTCCCAGCCCCAGGTCTCCCAGGCCAGTCCGACATCGGTGGCGCGATTCTTGAACGGGGCGACGCCCTCGGCGAGCTGACGCGCCGCGTCGGCGGTGTCCTTTGCGGTGTTGTAGAAGGCGAAGTGGCCCTCCATCAGCGCGAAGCGCACGGCGATGTTGCTGACGAACAGGTCCGGCATGCCGTCGCCGTTCAGGTCGCCGAAGTCAGCGGCCATGCCCTTGTCCGAATCATGGCCCATCACATACGACTTCGGCTCGGTGATGCCGCGCTCGCCCTCGGCGAAACCGAAGCGGATCCGGCCCGGTGTCGACTGGTTGACGAACAGGCGGTCGCGCCCGAAGTCGTTGGCCACGTACAGCTCCGGCAGCTGATCGCCGTTCAGGTCGGAGGCGGCGGCGGCCAGCGCCCATCCGGTGTCCATGCCGATCGGGAACGGGTTGGCCACCTCGCGGTAGTCGGCGGTCGGTTCGTTGCCCGACGTGGCGGAGGCCAGCGTGAAGATCCGATCCTTACCGCCGTTGCGCGCGTTGGACAGTGAGTCGGTCATCCACAGCGCGAGCTGGCCCTCCTCGGAGAGCACGTCCATGTCGTTGAAGTACTGGCCCAGGTAGATGTCCGGCTTGCCGTCGCCGTCGAAGTCGGAGACCGACACCGCCGCGGTGATCCAGCGCTCGCCCTCGTAGTGCCCGTCCGGGGTGTTCGGGGATGCGACGATGTCGACCGGGCGGAATGCCTTGGCATCCAGTCGGGTCGCGTTGGCACGTTGCAGGTACAGGATCGGCGTACGGCCGTAGTACGACACCAGCGCGTCCATCCGGCCGTCACCGTTGAAGTCGCCCGGGATGCAGCCCGACGGGACGGTGGAGGAGTCGACGGGCAGCGGCGCGGGGTCGAGGACGAACGGTTCGTACCGGCCGGTGTTGCTGTCCGGCGTCGGCGTGAGGAAGGCCGTATCCGAACGGGGATCGACCACGCACAGGTCGTCGGCCAGCCGGTTGCCGTCGAAGTCGTTCATCGCGATCGCCGCGCCGACCGAGGAGATCCAGGCCGACAGGTGCTTGTACGGCTCCCGCAGCTCGCGGATCTTGCGGTCGGTCGGCAGGCCCTTGGGCAGCGCGATCGGCATCGCGGTGAAGTCGAACTTGCTCGCGATCGGCCCGCCCGCCTCGTCGTAGGTGGGCAGCAGCGCCGACCGCGCGGGAATGAACAGCGAGCCCATCAGCAGCAGGGCCACCCCGGGGACCACCGCTTTTCGGAGGAGGGATCGGTTGATGGGAATTTTCACGAGTGCTGCTCCTCATGGGCGAGAGTGAATTGCTGTCCCGCGGTGTCCGCGAGTCCGTCGAGCACCTCGCGCAGCGTGGCCAGCGCTTGGTCCATGTGCTGCTCGGTGTGCCTGCAGTTGATGAAGAACCGCAGCCTTGCTTCCCCGGCGGGGACGACCGGGTGGGTGATGGCGTTCACGCTGAAGCCGCGTTGCAGCATGGCGAGTGCCGCCAGCACGGCCGGTTCGTCGGCGCCGGTCATCACGGGGATGATCGGGGAATCTTCCGACACGCCGATGTCGAACCCGTATTCCTTCGCACGCCGGTGGAAGTACTCGCTGTTGTGCCGCAGCCGCGCCACCCGTTCCGGCTCGTCGCGCAGTACCTCGAGCCCGGCCAGCGCGGCGCCGATGGCCGAGGGGGCGGGCGCGGCGGTGTACATGCTCAGCCCGCCCGCGACGTACTTGAATCCGTCGACCAGTTCCCGGTTGCCCGCGAGGTAACCGCCGACGCTGCCGAGCGCTTTGGACAGGGTGCCCATCCAGACGTCCACTGCGTCGCCGGGTAGGTCGAACAGCTCGCGCACCCCGTGCCCTGTGGCGCCGAGCGTGCCGAACGAGTGCGCTTCGTCGATCATGATCGAGCAGTCGTAGCGCCGGGCAACCTCGATGATCTCGGGCAGCCGGACCACGTCGCCGTCCATGCTGTAGAGGCCCTCGATGATCACCATGGCCCGGTCGAAGCTGCGCCGGGACATCTTGAGGATCGTCTCGAGCGACTCGGGATCGTTGTGCCGGAACGAGACCCGCTTGCAGCGCGACCACTCCGTGCCGGAGACCACGCTGTGGTGGATCAGCGCGTCGCAGACCGCGAGATCGCGCTTGCCGAGCAGGAATCCGACCGCGGCGGCATTGGTGAGGTAGCCGCTGGCGGTCACCAGGGCTGCCTCGGTGTCGTAGACGCGGGCGATCTCGGCTTCCAGCGAACGATAGATCGGCAGCTCGCCCGCCACGATGCGGACCGCGGCGGCGGAGGTGCCGTACTGATCGATCGCGTCCTTGGCGGCCTGCCGCACCCGCGGGTCGGCGGCCAGGTCCAGATAGCCGAAGCTGCTGAAGTTCACCACATCCCGGTCGGCCATCCTGGTCACCGCACCGCTGACGCCCTCGTGCGGCAAGTAGTACGGGTTGACCAGACCGACCTGTTCGACCCAGGCGTCGAACCGCCCGAACCGCTGCCCGGCCTCGAGCACGCCGGGGTGGTCGCGGAAGGACGTGTGGGCGACCCCGCGCGGTGCGCTGTGGCCGTTGGCGGTGGTCGCGGTCGCGGATCCGTTCGTGGTCCGCGCGCCGTCGGTCGCGGGCGCGGCGGCGCCGGTCTCGCCGCCCGCGTGCCTGGCCAGCAATGCGCGGGCCAGCTCCCTCGGGTTGTTGTCGGTCATTCGTCCTCGCTCCTCGCCGCGCGCTCTTCTTCTTGGGCAATCTGCTCGGCAATCCGCGCGCCGAGCCCGCGCAACGTCAGTCCGATCACGGCGAGCACCGACAGCTGGGTGCCGAGCACCTGCACCACGCGGGCGCCGAACTCCATGCCCATCAGCGAGTCCATGCCGAGTTCGGGCAGCGGGGTGTTGAGGTCCACCGTCTCGGCGTCGACGCCCAGCACCGCGGCGAGCTGTTCGGCGAGCAGGTAGGCCACCACCTCGCCGCGCTGCTCCAGACCCAGCTGGAGGATTTCCGCCCGCAGCGCACCCGCGCCCGACGCGCCGCCGCCCGCGGCCGCCACCTGGTCGGCGAAACGCGGCGTGCGGGTGGACGGGCGATGCGCCAGCGCCCACTGGCTCCAGTCCACGTCGAACAGCACGATCTGCGGCAGGTCCAGCCGCAGGCACTCGCCGAGCAGATCGGTGGCCACGTCCATGTCCACCGAGCGGTAGCCGGTCATCTCCGCATACCGGCTGACCGCCTCGTAGTCGGCCATGCCGCCGCCCCCGCTCATGAAGCCCCAGTTCACCGCCAGCCCGGCGGCGCCACGGGCGCGGCGGGCCGCGGCGATCATGTCCAGCACCGAATTGGCCGCCGCATAGCCGAATTGGGGCGAGATGCCGACGATGCTGCTCGCCGAGGAGAACAGCACGAACATGTCGAGTTCGATGTCGGCGGCGGTGACGGCGGTGTCCAGGTTGACCGCGCCCGCGACCTTGGGCCCGAAGATCTCCGCCAGCGACCCGGCGGTGATCTGCGGCACCTCGAGGTTGTTCACCACACCGGCCGCGTGGAACACCCCGCGCAGCGGACGCCCGCTCGCCTGGATGCGCTCGACCAGCGCCGCGACGGCGTCGTAGTCGGACATGTCGAGGCGTTCCTCGACGACTTCCGCACCGGCGGCGTCGAATTCGGCGATCGCGGCGCGGGCCGCGTCCGTGGTGGCGCCGCTGCGCCCGGCCAGCACCAGCCGGCGCGCGCCGTTGCGGACCAGCCAGCGCGCGGTGGCCAGGCCGAACGCGCCGAAACCGCCGGTGACCAGGTAGCTGGCCTGCGCGTCGATCGGCAGACTCGGTCGTTTGGCCAGCACGGTCGGTTCCGGTTCGCGCAGATCGAGCACGACCCGGCCGATCTGCTTGGATCGCACCACGGTTTCGAACGCCTCGGCGGTCGACGCGAGCGGGAACGCGGTGTAGGGCAGGTAGTCGTAGGTGCCGTCGTTCAGGGCGTCCATCGCCCGGCGTGCCGCGCGGCGGACCAACTCGGGCCGCACGGCCAGGGCGCGGTCCATGTCCACGGCGAAGAACGACAGGTTCCGGTCGAACGGGCGCAGGTCGATCGCGCCGCCGCCGTAGATGTCGGCCTTGCCGATCTCGACGACCCGGCCGAACTCGGCGGCCACCCGCAAATTCTGCTGGAGGATCTCACCGGGGGAGGAGTTGTAGACCACGTCGACGCCGCGTCCCCCGGTCAGCGCGAGCACGTCGTCGACGAAGCTGATCGACCGCGAGTTGACCACCTCGTGCGCACCCGCCGCCGTGGCCACCGCGCGGCGCTCGTCCGAGCCCGCCGTCGCGATCACCCGCGCACCGAGGCGCACCGCCACCTGGACCGCGGCCATGCCCATGCCGCCCGCCGCGCCGTGGACCAGCACCGTCTCACCCGGTTGCAGGTGCGCGAGGTCGCCGAAGGCGAATTCGGCGGTGAGGAAGGGCAGCACCGAGCTGGAGTGGCACGGGTCGAGCACCGTGTCCGGATAGTCGAGGGGCATCGTGGCGCCCTCGTCCGGCCGGAGGGTGACGTGCCGCCGGACCAGGTCCCTCGCGCACACCGACATCTGGTCACCGACGGCGACCTCGGTCACCCCGGGGCCGACCCGCTCGACCACGCCGAACCCGTCCATGCCCAGTTCGGTGCCGAAGTATGTTCCGGCCAGCTCCTTTTCGGTGAGCACCCCGAGCGCCTTGAGCGCGTCCTTGTAATTGAGGCCCACCGCGTCCATCCGGATCTCGATCTCGCCGGGGCCCGGCGCCACGCGGTCGACCGCGCGCCACGCCAGATCCGACAGCAGCCGCGAGCGCGCGATCTCCAAGCGGAACGAACCTTCCGGGTCGGTCAGCGGCGCGGCCTCGTCCCAGACCGCCAGGTGCTCGCGCAGGGATTTGCGCAGGTGCAGCGCCCAGCACGCGCCCGCGCGCAACGCGACCTCGTCGGCGCGTCCGTCGCCGAACACCTGCTCGACAATGTCCGCGGCACGCGTGGCCGGTTCGGTGTCGACCAACCGCCAGTGCACCGCGGGTTGCTCGTTGCGCAGGGTGCGCCGGGCGCCGGTGAGCGCGGCCTGCGCGGGATGCGCGAATGTGTCGATCGGCAGGCAGAACGCCTGTTCGGTGACCACCACCGCGCGCACTTCGACCGCCGTGGCGTCGTCCTCCTCGCCGACCACCAGTTCGCCGACCGCCTTCGCGACGAGGGCGAGCCCGTAGGCGTTGGGCACCGCGTCCAGCTCGGTGCCGGACACCACCACGAGCCTGCCCCGCGTCACGCCGGGCCGCTCATGAGCGGCGCGCAGGGCGGCGAGGACGCGATCCGAGGCGCCGGCCTCCTCCGGTTCCAGCGTGAGGATCTCCGAGGAGGCGCGGGCGCTGGCGATTTCCTTCGCGCGCTGGGAGACGGTGCTGCCGAGGCTGACCACAAGCAGGAACTCCTCGCCGCCCGCGGATTCGTCGGCGGTCGCGGTGTCGTCGACGATGGACCACACCGGCTCGTAGAACAGGCCGTCGAGCTGCTCGTGCAGATCCGGCTCGGCCGCGAGACTGGCGAACCGCACCCCGGAAAGCGTCAGCGCCACAGCGCCTTCCGGTGCGGCGACGGTGATATCGGCGCAGAGCGGATCACCGTCCACCCGGCGGACCAGCACCACGGCCTGCTCGGGCAGCGGCCCGGTCCAGCGGACACCGGCGACCGAGGACGGCACCACCACGCTCGCGCCGCGCGCGGTCTGGGCGTACAGGGCGGCGAAGCACTGCAGCGCGGCATCGACCGCGGCGGGATGGGCCAGGTGCGGCAGGCTCGGCGCGCTACCTGCCAGCGGCGTGAGATCGAGCCGGGCCAGCACGGAATCGGCGCCGACGCGGGCGTCGGTGATCAGCCGGAAGCTCGGCCCGTAGGCCAGGCCGTGCGCGGCGAGGCCGTCGTAGAGCGTCGCCGCGCTCACCTCCACCGCGTCCGCCGCCGGCGTGAGATCGATGCGGCGCGCGTCGACGTCCGCTTCGATCAGCCTGCCGTGCGCGTTGACCGTCCAGGTGGTCGCGGTGGCGGCGCGCGAGCGCAGGGTGAACCGGTGGGTGGTCTCCTCGACGGTGAGACGCAATACCGGCACGTCGTGCTGCCCGATCACCAAGGGCGCGACGAACTGGACCGACTCCAGCCCGAAGGAGGTATGACCGGTCCGCACCGCGACGGCGCTGAGCGCGGCGTCCAGATAGGCCGCGCCGGGCAGCACGACCGATCCGTCCACGACGTGGTCGGGCAACCACGGCAACGCGGCCACCGACAGCTCGACCTCCCACTCCGGCGCGGACGCCGCGGTGCGCTGGCCGAGCATGACGTAGCCGTCGACGGCGCCGACGCGGTCCGCCTCGATCGCCGGGTCCTCGGTCCACAGCGTGCGGCGCTGCCACGGATAGCGGGGCAGATCCAGATGCGCGGCAGGCGTTTCCGCCGCGCCGGGCGCGTGCGTGATGTCCAGCCCGCCCACCTGGTACAGCTCGCCCACCGCGCGCAGCAGGTTGTCGTGGTCGTCGGCGTTGCGCGACAGGGTGCTGATCGCCGCGCCGTCGAGACCGCGGCGTACGAACGCCTCCTTGATATTGCCGCTGAGCACCGGGTGCGGCCCCACCTCCAGGAAGACCCGGTGGCCCGCGTCGAGCAGGCTGTCCACGGCCGCGCCGAACCGCACGGGCTCGCGCACGTTGCGGCACCAGTACTCGGCGTCCCACTCGGGCCCGGACAGTTCACCGCCGGTGACGGTGGACCAGATCGGCACCTGTGCTGGTCGCGGCGCGAGGCCGGCCAGCACCGTGGTGAGGTCGCCGAGAATGGGGTCCATCAGATGGCTGTGGTAGGGCACCTCGACGCGCAGCGCCTTGGCGAAGACGCCCTCTTCGGTGAGTTCGGCTCGGATACGGTCCAATTCGGCCGGGTCACCGGACAGCGTCACCGCCGTGTGGCTGTTGATCGCCGCGACGCAGACGCCCGGCACGCCCGCGAGGCGCTCGTCCAGTTGCTCTTCGGACAGGCCGACGGCCAGCATGCCGCCGGTGCCCGCGGTGGTGGCCTGCAACCGGGCGCGGTGATAGCTCACCAGCAGCGCGTCGCGCAGCGACAGTGAGCCGGACGCGTAGGCCGAGGCGACTTCGCCGACGCTGTGGCCGACCACCGCGGCGGGGTGGATGCCGAGTTCGGCGAGTTCGGCCACCAGCGCGGCTTGGACCAGGAAGTTGGCCGGTTGCGCGTACGCGGTCCCGGTGATCCGCGACTCCGCTTCCGGGCGCAGGAGTTCTTCGACGATCGACCATCCCGCGATCTCGCGGAACATCTCGTCGATCGCCCGCGCCGCGGCGGCGAAATGCCCGTCGGCCTCGAGCAGACCACGGGCCATACCCCACCACTGCGGGCCCATGCCGCTGAACACGAACACCGGCTGGGTGGATCCGTCGGTCAGCGCGCGGGCGGGCGGCTTGCCCGCGCCCACGGCGAAATCCGCCAGCTGGGAACGCAGATCGTCGGTGTCGCGGTAGGCGAACGCGGCGCGCAGCGGGTGGTGCGCGCGCTGCACCCACGCCGCCTCGGTCACCGCGTCGACGGGGGCGGTGTCGGTCAGGTCGTGCAGCTGGTTGGCCATCGTGCGCAGCGCGGTCTCGTTGCGGGCCGACAGCGGCAACACGGTGATCGGCCCGCGCGCGGACTGCTCGGCGGGCGCTTCTGGCGCGCGGGTGAGGATCGCATGGGCGTTGGTGCCGCCGTAGCCGAAGCTGTTGACCGCCACCGCGGCCCGGCCGTCGTCGTTCGGCAGCGGCTCGGTCTCCAGCGGAATGCGTACCCGCAGTTCGTCGAACGCGATCTCGGGGTTCGGGTTGTCCAGCCGCAGTTGCGGAGCGATGACGCCGTGATGCAGCGTCAGCGCGGCCTTGATGACGCCCGCGACGCCCGCGGCGGCCTCGGTGTGCCCGATGTTGTTCTTCACCGAACCGACCGGCAACGGTTCGTCGCGGCCGTCGACCGCGCCGTACACCGCGCCCAAGGCGGCCAACTCGAGCGGGTCGCCGACCGGTGTGCCGGTGCCGTGCGCCTCCACGTAGCGGATGTCGTGGGCGTCGATGCCCGCCAACCGGCGCACCCGCCGGGCCAAGGCCTCCTGCGCGGCCGGGTTGGGCACCGGGATCGCCAGCGTGCGGCCGTCCTGGTTGACGCCGCTGCCGCGCACCACCGCGTAGATCCGGTCGCGATCGCGCACCGCCGCCTCCAGCGGCTTCAGCACCACGGCGCCCGCGCCCTCGCCGCGGCCGTAGCCGTCGGCCGCCGCGTCGAAGGACTTGCAGCGGCCGTCGACCGCGAGGAACCGGCCTTTGCACATGGAGATGAACGCCTCGGGCCGCAGCATCGCATTGGCGCCGCCGACGATCGCCGTCTCGCATTCACCCGACTCCAGCGCCAGCATCGCCTGGTGCAGTGCGACCAGGGAGGAGGAGCAGGCGGTGTCGATGGTCATGGTCGGTCCGAGCAGATCCAGCAGGAACGCGATGCGGGCCGACAGCAGCGTGTGCGAGGAGCTGGTCGGGCTGTGGCTGTTGATCGAGGCCCGCGACACCGAACCGCTGCGCACCAGCGCGTTGTCGTTCATGAAGCCGCCGACGAACACGCCGACCTCGCGACCGCCGACCCGGCCCGCCATCCCCGCGTCGTCGAGCGCCTCCCAGGCGACTTCGAGCAGGAGCCGCTGCTGCGGATCCATGATCGACGCCTCGCGCTGGGAGATGCCGAAGAATTCGGCGTCGAACTCCCACAGCGACTGGGTCAGGAATCCGCCGTGCCTGGTGTACATCCGGCCCGGCGCGTCCGGGTCCGGATCGTAGAACTTCGCGAGATTCCAGCGATCCGCCGGTACCTCCACGATCCCGTCGCCCTTGCGAACGACGAGATCCCAGAACGAGTCCGGCCCCTCGATGCCGCCCGGAAAACGGCAGCCGATACCGACAATTGCTACATTGGGCATGCAAAATCCCCTGGTGCTCAGGTATTCGAAATCGCAGGCGTTTTCACGTCGGCGTCGTCGAATCAGCGTGGAGACAACCGGAATCGCGACGCTGGTATACCTGTTCGGCTACGACGTCGTCCGGAGGTGAAGTGGTTCCGCGGTAGGAGGTCAGTGTCCACCCATGGTAGGAGGCCCGATTCGCGAAGGTCAATAACGAATCGTGCGATCGCCGACCGAAAAGCATTGCGCGGTAGGTAATGGCAGACCCGTCATCAATGCAGTTCAGGGCGGGTATGACGATATTATTCTCCTGTTATTACACAGTTATGACCCGGCTGGACCCGCCGGATTACATCGTTATTCCGATGTTATTCCGCAGAATTCGGCGCCGAATCGCCGGAAGTGTTGAGCACGTGCTTCATTCGTGGCTACGATGGCTCGTCGAATACGCACCGGCGAAAGGCGATGGGCGTGGATCCGTACAACACCGGGCAGTTCCGTATCGAAGCGGAGGCCGAACCCATCGAGAGCCCGGCGTGGCTGCTCGAGTTCACCGAGCGATACATCGCCGGGTGGAACAGCGGGGACGGTGCGGCGGTCGCGAAGTGCGTCACCGAGGACACGATCTGGCACGACCCCTCGCTGGACGCCCCGGCACACGGGCGGGCGGGTGTGGAGAAATTCGTCACCGACACGGTGCGCTCGTTCCCGGATGTCGCCTACGCCAACCCGTTCCCGCCGACGCTCGCCGCGGACAACCGGATCGCCCTGGTGCCGTGGCGGATGACCGGCACCCATCTGGGCCCGATCGACCCGCCCGGATTCGGCCCGACCGGCAAGCGAATCGACCTGCTGGTCATCGACGCGTGGCAGTTCCGCTCCGGGCTGATCTGGCGCAGCCAGGCCACCTGGGACCTGACCGAGATGCTGCTGCAACTGGGCCTGATGCCGCCGCGCGGAAGCGCCGCCGAGCGCGCGATGGCACGCGCCCAGCGGTTCCGGTCCCGGCTGCCGTTCTGACCGGTACCCGATTTACGCGGGGTTCAGTCGCCGAACTTTTCGGCGAAGCGCTCCACCGCGAGTAGGACCGAGGCGCCGACGGTCTCCAGTTCGGCGCCCATACCGACGAGAAGATTCACGATCGCGGGCACCAGCACTTCGAGTAGGCCGTCGTCGCCCAGGTGGCCGGCCATCTCCAGCTGGACGAAGCCGAACAGTCCCATCCACAGCTGTGCCGCGGCCGAACGGACGTCGGGAGTGTTGATCAGTCCCGCGTCCTGGGCGCGCTGCACCGCGCCGACCACGTGGTCGAAGGTCTCCGCGTAGTGCTCGAACTCCGAATCGTGCCCGGCCACGAGCACATTGCCGCGGTTGATCTTCATGTCGATGCGCGTGCCGGTGCCGAACATCAGCTGGAACAGCTCCGGCCTGCGCTGGGCCTCGTCCCGGAACACCAGGCCGAGCACGAGCAGATCGGTGATCGGCTCCTCGCTCACCCCGGCCGCGTTCATCCGCTCGGCCAGCTGGGCGAATCCGGCGGAGCCCGCCGCCCGGATCAGCCCGGGCATGCCGCCGAAGTTGGAATACACCGCCATCGTGGAGACCCCGCACATGCGCGACACGCGGCGGACGGTGAGTGCGTGCAAACCCTCGGTCGACACCACCTCGACGGTCGCGTCGATCAGACGATCGCGCAGCGCGGTGTTCATCGTGTCCGTCCCGGCCGGGCGCACGGCTAGTTCAGTTGTTCCGGCAGTTTGCTTGCTCATCGCTTCCGTTTCCCCAGCACGGTCACGCCGTGACGCATAGATCCGCTAGTGCGCTGTCTTCGGGAAGGCGGTACCGCCGCTCGACCGAGGGCGCCCCGGTCGCGGTCGCCGCGCGGGCCCCCGGTCTCGGGGCGGTGGATCGCGGCCGGAATGGTCGGCGGTGCCTCGGCAGTGCCGCGGCGGCGATGTCTATTTCGATCGATGCACCATCGATTCGCTCGGTCCGGAAAGCTGATCGTGGTTCATCGCGCACAGAAATCTCCGTTCTTGCCGCACGAACGGGCGGGCAGAGCATGAGGGGGAGCCGCGTTCGCGGGCTACGAAGAGCAGGCGCACTCGCCGGGAGGTGCGTGTCGGAGGTGGGTATCGTCACCGAAACTCTATGTGATACAGCGTAACGTCCACAGGCGAACGGCCAAATGTTCTGCGTTGTTTCCGCATTCGGTGCGCGGCGCTCGACTGTGGCATCCGGCGATCGAAGTGGCAAACTTCTGGCCGCGGCGACAATGCGCAAAGCGGACAAATGGGGCTGCTGCCGATTCTCGATCCGCACGGTCATGAACACGCGGCAACGGTATCGTTCGGCGGGGACAGTTTCATGGGTGGGAGGCCGGCCGATGTCGTCATCGATCTCGGGAATCGTCGCGTGGCCGGTTATCGGTTTCGTCGCCGCCGTGCTCGCGGGCCGGTGGTTGCTGGTACGCGACACCATCGTCGACAAGCTGCTGAATCAGCTGTTCTTGTGGGGCTTGCTGAGTCTGCTGCTGTATCGCTGCACCATGACACCCGGCATCGCGAGCCTCGCCCATCAGCTCTCGCTCGGCTGCACGGTGATGGCGTCGATGTGCCTGCAAGGGATCGTCCGCATCTGGGCCTTCGACGTGGACCCGGCGGCGGTACGGCGCAGGCACCGCGTCTGCTGCGTGCTGGCGGCCGCGGCCACCGGCGCGATCCTGCTGGCGGGCAGTGCGGCCCGGCAGGAAGGCAGACTCGTCGACCTGACCCTGGATGCCGAGGGATTGGTGGTCTGGACCGCCTTCGGTCTCCCGCTGCTGGTGAACGTCTCGCTGCTGGCCCGCATGTGCCTCCGTGAGCTGCGGGCGGGCGGCATCGGCCTGGCGGAGAAGCTCGTGTGCGCCATGATGATCTGGGCGGCAACACTTTTCGGTGTGAACCTGGTGCTGTCGACGGTGCGTGCCGTCACCGGATGGCAGCGCTGGGGTACGCATCTGATCCGGATCGAAGCGACGGTCACCATCTGTCTGGCGATCGACGCGACGGTGATCGCCATTCCGCTGATCCGGTCGCTGCTGGCCACGGCGGAACTCGATCGAGCAGGACGATCGTGCCGCAGGTTGCGCCCGCTGTGGCGGGATCTCACCACCGCCGTCCCGGAGATCGTGCTGCGGCCGGCCGTGGGCGAGCAGGCCGACCCGGGGACCCAGCTGTTGCGCATGACGGTGGAGATCCAGGACGCGCTGCTGCATCTGGGCCGCTACGCCCCGGCGCACGGTGCATCGGCCGAGTCCGGATGCCCGATGACCGACTACGCGCAGCAATTGGCGTGCGCGGCGGTCGCGCGACAGGTGGGCGCGGCGCCGATCGGATCGACATCGGCCCGGCTTCCGGTGCCCGCGGCGGATTTCGACGCCGAGCTGCGGCAACTGCTCGAACTGGCCCGCGTGTGGCCCGCGGCCCGCGCGGCGGCGGGCGAGCGGGTCCCGGTGGCCGTCGGCTAGAGCACCGCTTGGGTCTGGGTGACCTTCGCGACCAGCTTGTCCGCGTCGTCCCGGATCACCGTCTCCACCACGATGAACGAGCGTCCGGCATGCAACGGCGCCGCCGACGCGATGGCATGCCCGGAGCGAACCGCGCGCAGGAAATTCGTCTTCGATTCCACCGTGGTGGTGCCCTGCTTGCCTTCCGGCAGGTTCAGGAACGCGCAGACCGCGCCGGTGGCGTCGGCGAGCGACATCAGCACCCCGCCGTGCAGCATGCCGCCCAGCGTGCACAGCGATTCGTCCCAGGCCAGGCGGCTGCGGACCAGCTCGGGCCCGTGGGCGAGCACCTCGATGCCGAGGCGTTCGGTGAACGGCATGGTCTGGTGGAAAAGCTTGGTGCCGGTCTCATCGATCATGGCGGTGATCTTGCCCGTCGCCGGTCGTGGAGTCGATTACTTCGCGGGTAGTCGCCGGCCTGCCCCGTTGCCGGATGGAGACCTGCGCATCGGTTCCGTATCGGTCCGCGGCGGGTGAAACGCGGCGACGGATGGCGGGTATCAGCTCATGAACCCGATGAACAGGAGAAACGCGATGACCGGACTCCAGCCGTTCTATCGGCAAGTGCAAGCCCACTACGACCTCTCCGACGAGTTCTACGCGCTGTTCCTCGACCCGACCATGACCTACAGCTGCGCCTACTTCGAGCGACCCGACATGACGCTAGAGCAAGCGCAGCGCGCGAAGATCGATCTGGCGCTCGGCAAGCTCGACCTGCGGCCGGGGATGACCCTGCTGGACGTCGGATGCGGGTGGGGCTCGACCATGCTGCGTGCCGCCACCGCCTACGGCGCGCAGGTCGTTGGGCTGACGCTCAGCCGCAACCAGTACGAGTACGTCGCGGACAAGATCGAACGCGAGCGCATCGCGGGCGCGCAAGTGCTTTTGCAAGGCTGGGAGGAGTACGACGGCGAAGCCGATCGCATCGTCAGTATCGGCGCCTTCGAGCACTTCCGGCGTTCCCGCTACGAGACGTTCTTCGAACGATGCCACCGGATGCTGCCGCCGGACGGCAGGATGCTACTGCACACCATCGTCGCGTACACGCTGAAAGACCTGCGGCGCATGGGCATTCCCGTAGCCCGGGAAGACGCGCTGTTCCACATCTTCATCAAGCGGGAGATCTTCCCGGGTGGACAGCTGCCGCACCCCGCCGAGGTGACGCGCCTGGCCGGCCGCGCTGGACTGGGCACGGAGAAGATCCAGGAGCTGCGGCCGCACTACGCGCGCACCCTCGACTGCTGGGCCGAGGCGTTGCGGGCGCACCGGGACCGCGCGATCGCCCTCGCGTCCGAAGAGGTCTATCAGCGGTACCTGAAGTATCTGACCGGATGCGCGCGGCAATTCCGCGACGGCCGCATCGACGTCATGCAGTTCACGCTGGTCAAGTGAGCGTCGGCCGGGTCAGCTCAGTCGTGCCACCAGGGCGTCGGGCAGGTGGGGGAGCGCGAGATCGATCAGCCGCCAGGGCCACCCGGGCACACACGCTCGTCGTCGCTCCTTCTCGATGGCGGCCACCATCGATGCGACGCCTTTGTCCAGGGGCGCGACCATCCGCGCGTCACCCGCCTTGGCAGCCATGTCGGTGGCGATGAAACCCGGCAACAGCGTGGTCACGGCGATCGGTGACCGCGCCAATTCGGTGGCCAGTGCGGCGCCCAGCGTGGCGAGGCCCGCCTTGCTCGCCGAATAGGCCGCTTTCTTGCCCGGAAGTCCGCGCACCGCGCTCATCGATGCGACGAGCACCAGGTGGCCGGCCTGCTGCGCGCGGAAGATCTCCAGCGCCGCCTCCGCCTGCGCCAGCGCGCTGACGAAATTCGTCGTCGCCGTCGCGAGGTTCGCGTCGGCCCGTCCGCTGCCGATCGGCGCTCCCTTGCCGATACCGGCGTTGACGATCACACGATCCAGGCCACCGAGTTCGTCGCGCAGCTCGCCGAAGACGATCGGCACCGCGGCGTGGTCGTCCACGTCGAGGGCGCGTACCGCGACGGTGACTTCCGGGTGCGCGGCGACCAGCTCGTCGCGCAGCGCCGTGAGTGCGTCCTGCCTGCGGGCGCACAGCGCGAGATCGCGGCCCTTGCCCGCGAAGTCGCGCGCCATGGCGGCCCCGAGGCCCGCGCTCGCGCCGGTGATCAGAATCCTCTTCCGCGTCATGCGGCTGACCCTAGCCTCTGTTGAACACGAGTCAATACGCCGCCCGGCCGGATGCGCCGCGCGGTCAGCCGCCGAACGAGCCGGTCGGCGGCGGTGTGGGCAGCAACCGCCACGGCCCGCAGTTCTCGGTCTTGAACCCCACGTCGGTCGGCTTGATCTGCACCCGGACGGGACCGAGCCGGGTGTAGTTGTTCGCGAGGATGTACTGCATGTTCGTGTTGTCGCCCTCCACCTTCCACAGCCTGCGCCAATCGCAGGCGTAGGCCGGATCGGGGGTGCCGGGCGCCTCCCAGATTCCGGGCACGATGTCGACGCCGACCAAGTAGACGCCGTCGTGCGTCATGGTGTTCGCGGGCTCGGCCGCCGCCGTCCCCACGGCGAGCAGAGTCGCCGCGCAGCTCATGGCTCCCGCGGCGAGGAGTGCGCTTGCACGCATACCGGTTCTCCTTGACTTGTACTACCGCCGCGCCCACGGTCGTCGTGCTCCCCGCGGGCCGCGGCCGAATCGGGAGATCCCCGCATCTCCGCGGCAAGGAATACCAGAACCGACCGAGCGGTGTGCATGGAATCCGGTAATCCGGCGCGGAATGTCGTCTCGATCGCCCGGTCGCGGCGCGGTAGGGCGATGGTACGAACGGGTCGAGTCCCGTCCCGCTTCGCCGACGGACTGGCCGACGATCTTCCGAGGGCGCGGTTACCCGCTGTCCACCTCCGCTCTATCGCGCGGGGATTACCGAGCGGATCGAGCGTGACCATGGCTCTCAGCAAGTCGCCGACTATTTCCGCGTGCCGTTCGGTGTGGCGCACAGCCGGATGCATTACGCTCTGCTACCTCTGCGCAAACTGCCGAACGAGCCGGACGGCCGGGCGTCGCGCATGCTGTAACACTTCGATCACGCAACTTGCTTTGCTGATACACACGTTGCCAGAGTTGACTACTGGGTTTGGTGTTACAAGTGGGAAGGGAGGGGTGCTCCGTTCCGGAGCACCGACCGCACTATGAAGCCAAGCATCATCAAGGCAGGGATCTGTACCGCCGTCACAGCCGCGGTAACGGTGACGCTGTCCGGGTTGCTCCCGGTCACCGCACAGGCGGCTCCGTCGGCGCTGGATATGTCGCAAAAGCTCGCGGGCAAGACCGTTTACCTCGACCCAGGACATCAGGGGTCGAACCATTCCCAAGATTTGGCAAGACAGGTCAGCGATGGCCGCGGCGGCACCAAGGACTGCCAGACCACCGGCATGACCACGATGAACGGCGTTCCCGAGCACACCATCACCTGGAACGTCGCCCAGGTCGTCAAGACGTCGCTGGAGACACTCGGCGCGCACGTCGTGCTGAGCCGCCAGGACGACATCAACTGGGGCGGCTGCGTCGACGACCGGGCCCGCGCGGCGAGCCAGTCCGGCGCGGACGTCGCCGTGAGCATCCACGCCGACAGCGCGCCCGCGCAGGATCGCGGATTCCACCTGATCATTCCGGAGTTGCCGATCCCGAATCCGATCGTCGATCAGGTCCAGTCGGGAGCGGGCCTCACCGCGTCGAAGTCGGTGCGCGACGCGTACCGCGACGCGGGCTTCCCGCCCGCCGACTACGGCGGCGTTGTGGACGGTCTGCAGACCCGCAGAGACATCGCCGGGCCCGCGCTGACCACCGTTCCGCTCGTCTTCCTCGAGATGGGCAACGGCGCCAATCCCGAGGACGCGGCGCTGCTGGAAACACCCGACGGGCAGCTCAAGCACGCCATCGCGCTGACCACCGGAGTGGTCGGTTACCTGCTCGGCGCACCGCAGCCGGGTATCTCACCGGATCAGCAGGCAAGCCAGACCACTCCGCAGGGTACGTCGCTCGACCGTCCCGCGGTGGCGCCGGGAACGCCGCAGGGCCAGACGGATCCGGGTACTCCCCAGGCGCAGACGAACCCGGTGGTGCCGCAAGCGCAGACGATTCCGGCGGTGCCGCAGAGTCCGGCGGCCCCCGCGGTGCCGCAGGCGCAGTCCGTTCCGAGCACCTCGACGCCGAAGCCCGCGCCCGGCACCGCGACACCACAGTCATCGGGCACGCCCGCGGCGCCGAATGCACCGGGCACCTCCGGAACCCAGTCGCCGGGCACGCCGAACGCGCAGCAGTCACCCGGGACCGCCGGGGGCAACGCTTCGATCATGGAGTTGCTGATGCCGTTGGCGAAGATGCTGGGCCTGGACGACAACGCGATCACCACGGAGCTGATCAACCTCGGCTACAGCCTGGCGGGCACGCTGCTGGGCTCCTCGAAATAGTCCGCACACCGAACCCGCCGGACGCCATCCTCACCACCTCGAGGGTGGCGTCGGGTCTTTCCCGCGGCGCACTAGGGTGAGCGGAATGGCTGACCGGATTCCTGTTGTGCTCGTCGCGGGGTTTCTCGGTTCCGGAAAGACCACGCTGCTCAATCACTTGCTGCGGGACAACCGGGGGACGCGGATCGGGGTGGTGGTCAACGACTTCGGGGCGATCAACATCGATTCGATGCTGGTCGCCGGGCAGGTGGACGCCATGGTCTCGCTCGGCAACGGGTGCGTGTGCTGCGCGGTCGACGTCACCGAGCTGGACGAGCTGTTCACCCGGCTCACACAGCCGAAGGCCGGAATCGACGTGATCGTCGTGGAAGCCAGCGGCTTGGCCGAGCCGCGCAGCCTCATCCGGATGGTGGTCGGCAGCGACAATCCCCGCCTGCGCTACGGCGGCCTGGTCGAGGTGGTCGACGCCGAAGAGTTCCCGCGCAGCAGTACCCGCCACCCGGAGCTGCGCACGCATCTGCGGCTGGCCGATCTGGTCGTGGTCAACAAGGCCGACCGGGTCGCGCCCGAGCAACTCGAACGGCTGCGCGAGGACGTCGCGGCGCTGGTCGGTTCGGTGCCGGTGTACGCGACCACCTACGGCCGGATCGATCCCGGGCTGCTGTTCGACCAACCGCACCGCACCCGACCGCTGGTGGCCGAGCAGCTGAGTTTCGACGAACTGCTCGTCGAGCACGACCACGACGACCACGCCGGGCACCGTCATCTGCACGACGACTACGCCAGCGTGTCGTTCACCAGTGAACGAGCGCTCGACCCGCGCAAGTTGATCGGCTTCTTGGAGGACCCGCCGCCGGGATTGTTCCGGGCCAAGGGGTTCGCCGCCTTCGGGGTGGCCGACGAACGCAGGAAGTTCGTCCTGCACATGGTCGGCCGCCACATCATCTTCGAGCCGGGCGGCTGGTCGCGCGGCGAAGCGCGGGGCGCGCAGCTGGTGCTCATCGGGGCAGGCCTGCGCACCGACACGGCCCTGGCGCGGCTGCACGACATCGTGCACGACGACGCCGAACCACTCGACGCGCAGAGCATGCTCGGCGTGTGGCGCTATACACCGCACTGAACGCGCGCCAGATTGGCGCGTTTGTTCGCGACATGTCGCGTTCGGTGCTGGTGACAGAGCAGTCTTTTCATGAGACTGAATGCGTGTCCGCCGGTCCGCGGGCACTGGGAGCGTACTGCCGCCCGCGGCGCCGCTCGGCAGCCCATCCGTGACCGACCGAATCGTTCTGCGACCGATGGGAGTTACCCGTGTCAGATTCCATGGAGAGCGCCACCGCGTACGTCATCGAGGCGCTGGAGGCCAAGGGCACCGCCAGCCGCGAGGACTTCGACGTTCCCGCGATCGTCGCCGAGACCCACGCCATCGCCAACAGCTGGGATTTCCGTGCGATCGAGGACGCGACGTTCTGGTCGATCGCCGCGCGTTTCATCAGGCCGTGAACGTCCGCTCCACCCACTCGGCGCGATACGCGGGGGTGGCCAGCGACCATCGCCGGGCCGCTCGCCGCATCGATCCCGGGTCGGAGTAGCCGAGAATCTCGGCCTGGCGCGACGGGCTCAGCGGGCCGGTGGCCGTCGCGGCGATCAGCCGCGTGCCGCGTGCCCGATCCAGTTCCGCGCGCCAAGTGGTGCCCGCTTCTCGCAACCGCCGCTGGAGCGTGCGGGGGCTGGTGGCCAGCCTGCGCGCCACCCGCTCGAGGGACGCGTCGCCCTCGTCCAGACAGTCCGCCAGCGCGGCCGCGACACGCTCCGGCCAGGCGGTGGCCAGCGGCGGCGGGGGCGGAAGGGCCGCGGCCAACGGCCGCAGGATGCCGGCCAGCACCGGATCACTGGTGGTCAGCGGCAGATCCATATCCGAGGCGCGGAAGGTCATCGCGTCCACCGGCGCGTCGAACTCGATCGCGGCGGTGCCGAATACCTCGACGAAGGTGTCGGTCTTGGCGGGCGCGCGCTGGCGCAGCGAAACCCGCGACGGGGCCAGCGGTTCGCGCACCACGCGCCGCGCGCGGCTGAGCACCGCGCACAGGCCCCACAGTTGAGTGAGATCCCGGCCCCGGCCTTCCCCGTCGATCATGTCGAGATACAGGGTGACCTCGTCGTCGTTCTCCGCGACCAGGTCGAACCGATGGTTGGTGGTCACCGCCGTGACGTACGGCCCACAGGTCGCCAATCCGGCGCCCAGCGTCGGGGCCGAGGAGAACAGGTAGTCGTAGAGACCGAGGCAGGTGAGTTCGTAGCGGCTCGCCACGTTCAGGGCGACGTCCGGATCGCCGAGTTCGTGTTCACCGATCTCCCACAGCCGGGAGAACGTCTGGCTGGGCAGGTGCACGTCGTCGCCCGCCATGGTCCACTCCGGCAACCCGGATTCCCGGAGCAGCCGGTCGCGGTCGACGCCGGCCGCGGTGAGCTGCGAGATGACGAACCGGTGGAGCAAGACCTGGTCGGTTCCCACGCCGACACGCTATCCCGGTCGTGTTGATTCGTCATGAGATTCATGTCACGGTCAGGTCAACCGCAGGCGTTCACCCATTCGGACAGGCCGTCGGCGAACAACTGGCGTTTCCAGATCGGGACTTCGTGCTTGATCCGATCCACCAGTTCCGAGCACGCCGCGAACGCCGCGCCCCGATGCGCCGCCGCCACCGCGACGACGATCGCGCGGTCACCGATGCCCAGCGAGCCGACGCGATGCACGGCCGCGACCGGCAAACCGTGCGCGGCGGCCAGTTCCGCGCAGACGGTGCGCAGGAAGCGTTCCGCCTGCGGGTGCGCGGAGTATTCCAGGGCCGAGACGGCCTGCCCGCCATCATGGTCGCGGACCTTCCCGGTGAACACCACGACCCCGCCGTAGTGCGGTCCGCTGACCGCCTCCTCGACCTCCGCCGGGTCGAGCGGCTGGTCGCTGATCCGGGCGAGCCGGACCATGGCCTCAGCCGTTGTCATGACTTCCACCTCCGGCGACTTGTGCGAGCAGATGATCCAGCAGCGGTTCCAGCACCGCGATGCCGTCGCGAACGCCCCCCGGCGATCCCGGCAGATTCACCACCACCGAGCGCCCGGCCAGCCCCGCCACGCCGCGACTCAGCGCCGCCAGCGGGAATTTCGCCGTGCCGCGCTGCCGGATCGCCTCCGCCACACCGGGGAGTTCGCGGTCGAGCAATGCGAGGGTGGCTTCCGGTGTCCCGTCGGTGGGTGACGCACCGGTCCCGCCGGTGCTGATGACGAGCGCCGGTTCGAAGCGCAACGCGTCGGCAAGGCCGAATTCGATCTCGGCGTCGGCGTAGACCAGCGGGCCCCGCACCGAGAAGCCGAGTCCGGCCAGCCAGTCCGCGAGCACCGGACCGGTGGTGTCCTCGCGGGTCCCCGCCGCCACACCGGTCGACGCGACCAGCACCACGGCCGACCTTGGCTCCTCGTCGAACTCCGGCCCGGCGTACTCCGAGATGTCCGGCTCGGTATCCGCGTCCTCGGGGGACAGGTCGTCGTCGGCGGAAGGCGGGATCGGGCCTTCGTCGGCCGGGCGCTCCCAATGGCCGCGTTTGCCGCCTTCTTTGGTGAGCAGCCGCACGTCGGTGAGCGTCGCCGCGGGGTCGACCGCCTTCACCATGTCGTGCAGGGTGAGCCCGGCGACCGCGACCGCGGTGAGCGCCTCCATCTCCACACCCGTGGGACCCTTGGTCTTCGCGGTTGCCTCGATGGTGATGGCGGTGTCGGTGAAACCGAACTCCACTCGCACCGACGACAGCGCCAGCTGATGGCACAGCGGGATCAGTTCGGAGGTCTTCTTCGCCCCCGAGATGCCCGCGATGCGTGCGGTGGACAGCACATCCGCCTTCGGCAGGTCGTCGGCCCGCACCAGCGCGACCACCTCGGCCGTGGTGCGTAACTCGCCCGCCGCGACTGCGATCCGGGTGGTGTCGCTCTTCGCGCTCACATCCACCATCCGGGCGCGGCCTTCCTGGTCGACATGGGACAGCTCGCTCATAAGGACCACACTCGCACAAGCGCTCCAGCGGGCAGCGCGGTGACCTCGGCGGGCACATCGATCAGCACCTCGGCCCACGCCATGGCCGCCACGAGATGCGACCCGGGACCGGACACCACCTCGACCGCCCGAGGCTGTCCGTGCGCGGGCGATTCCCCCGGATCGGCGCGGATGAGTTTGCCCCGCAGGAATTGCCGTTTGCCCTCCGGCGAGCGCGGCACGGCGTCGACCAGAGGGAGCTCGTAGGTGTCCACCTCGGGCAGACCGGCGAGACGCCGCAGGATCGGGCGGGCGAACACCTCGAACGACACCATCGTGCTGACCGGATTGCCGGGGAAGCTGAGCACCGGCGCCCCGTCGACCACGGTCAGTCCCTGCGGGCCGCCCGGTTGCATCGCGACCGAGCCGAACCGCCCGCCCATCGGCTCCAGCACGTCCTTGACCACCTCGAAGTCGCCCTTGGACACGCCGCCGGAGGTGAACACCACATCGGCGTTCTCGGTCGCCGCCGACAGCAGCGCGCGGAAGCGCGCCGGATCGTCGGTGCTGTGCACCACCGAGACGACATCGACGCCGTTCGCCGCGAGCGCCGCGGCGAGGGCGACGCCGTTGGAGTTGTAGATCTGCCCCGGACGCAGCGGCTTTCCGGCCGCGACCAGCTCGTCGCCGGTGGTGATCACCGCGGCGCGCACCGCCCGGAAGACCGCCACCGCGGGCAGGCCGACGGCGGCGAGGGCGGCGACATGCCGGGGGGCGAGCATGGTTCCCGCCCGCACGAGCAGATCCCCGGTCCGGACGTCCGTCCCCGGTTCCCGCACGAATTCGCCTGCGCTGCGCCCGCGTTCGATGGTGACCGTGCCGTCGCCCGCGTGGGTGTCCTCCACCGGCACGACGCAGTCCGCGCCGGGCGGGATCGGCGCACCGGTCATCACCTTCATCGCAGCGCCCCTCGGCAGCGGCGTGCGGCCCGCCGCGCCCGCCGCGACCACGCCGGTCAAGGGCAGGGTGACCGGGGCGACCAGCACCGATTCGGCGCGCACCGCGTAGCCGTCCATCGCGGAGTTCCGGAACACCGGCAACTCGATCGGCGAGCGGACGTCCTCGGCCGACTGCCTGCCCAGCGCCCGCGGCACCGGGACGGACTCGACCGTGCGCGCGGCCAGTGGCCGCAGCAGCTGTTCGATGCTGTCGCGGTAGTCGTCGACGGGCCTGGCCGAGACGCCGGCGGGCCGAGGGTTCATGCGAGTCAGCCTAATGGGTGCGGTCGGACGTAGTCCGTCCTCAGCCTGCGCATGGCCGGAGCGAAGGCGGAGGTACGCCTAACGCCCGATCCGGGCGGTTTTCCGCCTCCGTCGCCGCGCGCCGGTCCGTGCGCAGGTCGCCCGGCGTCGCGCTCGTCCCCGGCGCGGGCCTCACCGACGATTCGCGGCCGTGGTGAGCCCGAGGTGAGCATTCCGCCCGCAGCCGAATCGGGACAGGCGGTCATAATGGACGTGTGACTCTGGTCGAGATCGGGATTCCCGCGGTGCGTTCCGGGCGTCCCTCGCTCGCCGGCCGTCCCGACACCCCCTATTTGCTGGATCGCTTCGGACGCGTCGCCCGCGACCTACGCGTATCCATCACCGAGAAGTGTTCGCTGCGCTGTACCTATTGCATGCCGGAGGAGGGGCTGCCGGAGATTCCCCGGCACGAACTGCTCACGGTGGACGAGATCGTGCGTCTGGTCCGCCTCGCGGTGCGCGAGCTGGGGGTGCGTGAGGTCCGCTTCACCGGGGGCGAGCCGCTGATGCGCCGCGAGCTGGAACAGATCATCGCGGGCTGTCACGCCGAGGTGCCGCACATCCCGCTGGCCATGACGACCAACGGCATCGGGCTCGAGCACCGCGCGTTCGGCCTCGCCGCCGCGGGACTGCACCGGGTGAACGTGTCGCTGGACACCGTGGACCGGGCCGGTTTCGCGCGGCTGACGCGCCGCGACCGCCTCGAATCGGTGTTCGCGGGTGTTCGCGCCGCCCGTGCCGCCGGCCTGGCGCCGATCAAGGTCAACGCCGTCTTGATGCGCGAAACCCTCTCCGGTGCGTCGGATCTCCTGCGCTGGTGCTTGGACGAGGGTTGCGAACTGCGTTTCATCGAGGAGATGCCGCTCGACGCCGACCACGAGTGGGCCCGCGCCAACATGGTCACCGCCGCCGAGCTGCTCGACGTGCTCGGCGCCCGGTTCGGGCTCACCGAGGCAGGCCGCGCCGACCCGTCGGCCCCCGCGGAGAAGTGGCTGGTCGACGGCGGCCCCGGCACCGTGGGCATCATCGCCACCGTGACCCGCAAGTTCTGCGCCACCTGCGACCGCACCCGGCTCACCGCGGACGGCATGCTGCGCTCCTGCCTGTTCAGCGACCAGGAATTCGACCTGCGCCAGGTGCTGCGCTCCGGCGCGGGCGACGACGAGGTCGCGACCCTCTGGCGCGGCGCGATGTGGAACAAATGGGCAGGTCACGGCATCGACGCCGAGGGCTTCGTGCCCCCGGAGCGGACGATGGGAGCAATCGGTGGTTGAGATCCGCTATTTCGCCGCGATCGCCGACGCTGTCGGCAAGGACAGCGAAACCCTCGACCTCCCGGCCGGAGCGACGGTGGCCGACCTGCGCGCCGCCCTGTCCGCGACCTACGGCCAGGACCTGGACAAGATGCTGTCGGTGTGCGCCTATCTGATCGGTGACGAGCTCACCCGTGATCCCGCCGCCGCGCTGAGCCCGCGGGTCGACGTCCTGCCCCCCTTCGCCGGGGGATAGCCCGGCGACGCGTCCGCACCGGCGGGCACGCCGCCGCGGCCGATGGCTTCAGGAGCGGCGGTTCCCGGCGCGCCGTCTCGCGCCGGGTGAGTCGGCCCAGGTGCTCAGCGCCACCAGGTGTCCAGCGGAGTCACCGGGACGGTGCGCTTGTGCCGGGTGTTGCGGAAGATGCCTTCCAGCCGCTCGGCGACCTCGGGGGTCACCTCCTTGCCTTCCAGGTAGTCATCGATCTCGCTGTAGCGCAGACCGAGCGCCTCCTCGTCGGGCAGGGCGGGGCGGTCGTCCTCCAGGTCGGCGGTGGGCACCTTGGACCAGATGCTTGCGGGTGCGCCGAGCTCCTGGAGCAGGGCGGCGCCCTGGCGTTTGGTGAGACCGGTGAGCGGGGTCAGGTCGACACCGCCGTCGCCGTACTTGGTGAAGAATCCGGTGACCGCCTCGGCCGCGTGGTCGGTGCCGATCACGAGCAGGTTCTCCTGCCCGGCCAGCGCGTACTGGAGCACCATGCGTTCGCGCGCTTTGATGTTGCCGCGCACGAAGTCCCGCAGCTGGTCCACCTGCAACGCCGACGCCGCCTCCGCGGCCGCGGCGCTCGCGCTGGGCCGGATGTTCACCACGACCTGCCGGTCGGGCCGGACGAAGTCCATGGCGGTGAGCGCGTCGGCCTCGTCGGCCTGCACGCCGTGGGGCAGCCGGACGGCGAGGAAGGTCGCGTCTACGCCGTCGGCGCGCAGTTCCTCGACCGCGAGCTGGCACAGCCTGCCCGCGAGAGCACTGTCCTGTCCACCGCTGATGCCGAGAACGAAACCACGTGCGGGAGTGGCGTTCAGATAATCCTTGAGGAAATCGACCCGGCGCCGGATCTCTTCCTTCGGTTCGATCGTGGGCTGGACGCCCAATTCACTGATGATCTGTTCGCGCAGGTTCCCCATGGCGCCCGAGTGTACTGGCGATTCAGCGGGTGACAACGCGCCGGACGACGTCCTCCCAGTTGTCGCCGATCTGCTCGCGGGTGTAGCCGAGCACGTGCATCTGGTGCATGACCAGCGCCGCGCCCAGCATCGCCAGCAGCCAGTCGGCGACGAGCGGGACCTCCCCGGGCACGTCGGCCTGCCGCAACAGCATTGCGACGTGAGCGCGCAGCAATCCGTAGGGCGCACCGGAATACCGGTCACCCGCCTCGCCGAGTTCGGCCGCGCGATGCAGTTCGCCTTCCACTTCGATGTCGAGGAGCCTGGCCCGCCCGAAGGCGACCAGTCGTTCCACCGGAGGTGCGCCCGGGCCGAGCGGCGGCGGGCCGAAGATGAACGACTCCTGGTACTTCTGCTCGGAGTGGTCCAGCAGGGCGAGCATCAGACCGGACCTGCTGCCGAACCGGCGGAACACCGTGCCTTTGCCGACCCCGGCGCGTTTCGCCAGCGCGTCCATGGTGAGACTGTCCACGCCGTGCTCACGCACCAGCTGCTGCGCCGCGTCCAGCAGCAGCCGGCGATTGCGCGCGGCGTCGGCGCGCTCGGCGGGCTCCGAGGTGCCGGGCAGCGGGGCGCCGACGTCGAGCAGCCGACGGGAGCCATCGGAGGTCGAGTGGGGTGTGGGGTAGTTCACAGCGCTCACGCAGGCTCCGCGGGAAGTAATCGGACCATGGTCCGGTTAGTGTGTGGTGAACGTACGGACACCATCTAATTCAGTACACCAGGAGTGTTCATGAGCCAGACCCGCATTCTCGCACTCGTCGGCAGCCTGCGCGCCGCCTCGGTCAATCGGCGGCTGGCCGAGGCTGCGGCCCACACCGCGCCGGAGGGCGTCGAGGTCACCCTCTACGACGGACTCGCCGACATCCCGTTCTACAACGAGGACATCGACGTCCCGGGCTCGGTTCCGGCGGCGGCCCAGGCGCTGCGCGACGCGGTCGCCGAGGCCGACGGCCTGCTGGTGGTCACGCCGGAGTACAACGGCACGCTGTCGGCGGTGCTGAAGAACGCGATCGACTGGGCCTCTCGCCCGTACGGCGCTGGCGCCATCAAGGGCAAGCCCACCGCTGTGGTGAGTGCGTCGATCAGCCCGAACGCGGCGCAGTGGGCGCACGGCGACGCCGTCAAGGCGCTCGGCGTGGCGGGCGCGCGCGTGGTCGAGGCCGCGCACCTGCACTTCGGTGTCATCGGTGAGCGCTTCGGCGCCACGCATCCGCGCGACGACGCCGAGGCACTCACCCAGCTGGCCGGCACCGTGCGCGAACTGGTCGAGGCCACGCGGGGCGAATTCGCGTCGGTGTAAGCTCCATCTCCGGTCTCGGACGAGGGTCATCGCTGCCTGCGCAGCGGTGGCCCTCTTCGTTCGCCAGTGGGTTTGCTGAAAGTATGCTGATGTGTCGAACAGTGATCTGTGCCACTGTTTGATCCCGGGGTGAATCGAGCGTCCTGGTACTTCTCTCAATGGAATTTCATCAATGTGACTCGCTACATGTCGTGTTGTAGGAATCTGTCGGCCACTAGGTGTAGTGTCTTCGCTACTGGAAGACGGTGAGAGGCCCCACCCGGTAGGAGTCGGTCACGAGTGGCTGATCAGGGGATTCGAGTCCGGCTCCAGAAGTTTGCGCAGCATACGTCGATCGTGTATTGCAACGGATCTCAGGCTGTGGATCAGGCACAAGGAGAGAGGGACATCAATGACCGTCACCGTGTACACCAAGCCCGCTTGCGTCCAGTGCAACGCCACCTACAAGGCCCTCGACAAGGCCGGGGTGGACTACGAGGTCATCGACATCTCGGAGAACGACGAGGCGCGTGACTACGTCATGGCCCTGGGCTACCTGCAGGCGCCGGTCGTGGTGGCCGGAGACGATCACTGGTCGGGCTTCCGGCCCGACCGCATCAAGTCGCTCGCGACCGTGGCGGCCTGACCCTCCACCGCATCCGAGGTGCGAGTGCCGGGCGGTCCGCCGCGGCACTCCCGAGAAGAGGAAGGCGACCATGCCGGAGACGACGGCGCTGGTCTACTTCTCCAGCGCTTCGGAGAACACGCATCGTTTCGTCGAGAAGCTGGGGCTCCCGGCGACTCGCATACCACTGCACACCGCCGACTCGCTGCGCGTAGACGAACCGTACGTGCTGATCGTCCCCACCTATGGGGGCGGTCGGCACGTGCTGGGGGGCGATCGTTCCGACAAGGATTTCGTGCCGCGGCAAGTCGCGAAGTTCCTCAACGACCCGCACAACCGGGCGCTGCTGCGTGGCGTCATCGCGGCGGGGAACACGAACTTCGGCGACACCTTCTGCTACGCGGGCGAACTGATCGCGCGCAAGTGCGGCGTGCCGTACCTGTATCGCTTCGAACTCATGGGAACCGCTGAGGACGTCGAACGCGTCCGAGAGGGATTGGGATTGTTTTGGCAACAGCAACGACAGCACCGGCCGGAAAAACAGCTCGCTTAGAGCAGCCCCCGGTCCGTGGCGGCGACGCGGGCGAGGTCCTCGACTACCACGCCCTCAACGCGATGCTGAACCTGTACGGTCCGAACGGGGAGATCCAGTTCGACAAGGACCGTGAGGCCGCCCACCAGTACTTCTTGCAGCACGTCAATCAGAACACCGTCTTCTTCCACAACCTGGACGAGAAGCTGGACTACCTGATCGACGAGAACTACTACGAGGCGGAGGTCCTGGAGCAGTACAGCCGCCCGTTCATCAAGAAGCTGGTCAAGCAGGCGTACGCCAAGAAGTTCCGGTTCCCCACCTTCCTCGGCGCCTTCAAGTACTACACCTCGTACACGCTGAAGACCTTCGACGGCAAGCGCTACCTGGAGCGGTTCGAGGACCGGGTGTGCATGGTCGCGCTCACCCTCGCCGCCGGTGACGAGGCGCTGGCGAGCAAGCTGGTCGACGAGATCATCGACGGCCGTTTCCAGCCGGCCACCCCGACCTTCCTGAACTCGGGCAAGAAGCAGCGCGGCGAGCCGGTCAGTTGTTTTCTCCTTCGCATCGAGGACAACATGGAGTCCATCGGGCGCTCGATCAACTCCGCGCTGCAGCTGTCCAAGCGCGGCGGCGGTGTCGCGTTGCTGCTGAGCAACATCCGCGAGCACGGCGCGCCGATCAAGAAGATCGAGAACCAGAGCTCGGGCGTCATCCCGATCATGAAGCTGCTCGAGGACTCGTTCTCCTACGCCAACCAGCTCGGCGCGCGCCAGGGCGCGGGCGCGGTCTACCTGCACGCCCATCACCCGGACATCTACCGGTTCCTGGACACCAAGCGGGAGAACGCGGACGAGAAGATCCGCATCAAGACGCTCTCGCTCGGCGTGGTCATCCCGGACATCACCTTCGAGCTGGCCAAGAAGAACGAGGACATGTACCTGTTCTCGCCCTATGACGTGGAGCGCATCTACGGCAAGCCGTTCGCCGACATCGACGTCACCGAGAAGTACCACGAGATGGTCGACGACAAGCGCATTCGCAAGTCGAAGATCAAGGCGCGCGAGTTCTTCCAGACCATCGCCGAGCTGCAGTTCGAGTCGGGCTACCCGTACATCATGTTCGAGGACACGGTGAACCGGGCCAACCCGATCGCGGGCAAGATCACCCACTCCAATCTGTGCTCGGAGATCTTGCAGGTCTCCACGCCGTCGGAGTTCAACGACGACCTGTCCTACGCCAAGATCGGCAAGGACATCTCCTGCAACCTCGGGTCGCTGAACATCGCCAAGACGATGGACTCGCCCGACTTCGCGCAGACCATCGAGGTGTCCATCCGGGCGCTGACGGCCGTGTCGGACCAGACCCACATCTACTCGGTGCCGTCCATCGAGCAGGGCAACAACTCCTCGCACGCCATCGGCCTCGGGCAGATGAACCTGCACGGCTACCTGGCGCGCGAACGTATCCACTACGGTTCCGAAGAGGGCATCGACTTCACCAACATCTACTTCTACACCGTGGTCTACCACGCTATCCGGGCGTCGAACCGGATCGCGATCGAGCGAGGCTCGTACTTCGGCGGCTTCCCCGAATCGAAGTACGCCAGCGGCGAGTACTTCGACAAGTACACCGATCAGGTGTGGGAGCCGAAGACCGATCGCGTCCGGCGGTTGTTCGCCGACGCGGGCGTGCACATCCCGACCCAGGACGACTGGCGCGAGCTGAAGGCCTCGGTCATGGAGCACGGCATCTACAACCAGAACCTGCAGGCGGTCCCGCCGACCGGGTCGATCTCCTACATCAACCACTCCACCAGCTCCATCCACCCGGTGGCGTCGAAGATCGAGATCCGCAAGGAAGGCAAGATCGGGCGCGTCTACTACCCGGCGCCCTACATGACCAACGACAACCTCGAGTACTACGAGGACGCCTACGAGATCGGCTACGAGAAGATCATCGACACCTACGCCGCGGCCACCCAGCACGTGGACCAGGGCCTGTCGCTGACACTGTTCTTCAAGGACTCCGCCACCACCCGCGATCTCAACCGCGCGCAGATCTACGCCTGGCGCAAGGGCATCAAGACCCTCTACTACATCCGGCTGCGCCAGATGGCACTGGAGGGAACCGAAGTCGAAGGTTGCGTCTCCTGCATGCTGTGATCCCGTAGCGAACAGGGTGGCTTCCCGCTGGGCGGCCACCCTGTTTCGCATTCTCCGGCCCCCGAGGTGTTCCCATGCCGGGCTTCCGTCGCGGTGCGGTGCCCATCCCGCGCCTGGAATATGCTGGGGCAGAGGCGATCCGGTAGTGATGGGAACGACAATGACCGATCTCGGCGGCAACGGTAAGCCGCTCCGTCCGATTCACAACGCGAGCGTGCCGAGCAGCGCGCGAATATACGACTACGTGCTGGGCGGCAAAGACCACTATCAGGTGGACCGGGACGCGGCCGAGAAGGTGATCGCGGCTTTTCCCGCCACCCGGGTCGCGGCTCGGCAGAACCGGCTCTTCATGCACCGTGCGGTGAACGCGCTCACCGCGATGGGCGTGACCCAGTTCCTCGACATCGGCACCGGCATCCCCACCGAGCCGAACCTGCACCAGGTGGCGCAGGCGCCGACGCCGGAAGCGCGGGTGGTCTACGTGGACAACGACCCGATCGTGTTGTCCCACGCCCGCGCCCTGCTCACCGGTACGCCGGAGGGTCGCACCGCCTACGTCGACGCCGACCTGAAAGATCCCGCGGCGATCCTGTCCGCCCCCGAACTCCTCGACACCCTGGACCTGAAGCGTCCGGTGGCGCTGAGCCTGGTCGCCGTGCTGCATTTCCTGTCCGACGAGCAGGACCCCTACGGAATAGTCCAGACGCTGCTCGGCGCCCTCGCGCCGGGTTCGTTCCTCGTGGTCTCGCACATCACCGCCGACCTCGAACCGGAGATGATGACCGAGGCCCTGAACGTGTACAGGCAGAGCGGGGTCTATGCCCAGGCACGCACGCGAGACGAATTCGCCCGATTCTTCACGGGGCTGGAACTGATGGACCCGGGCATCGTCGTCTCCAACCAATGGCGCACCGACGGTGAGTCACCGTCCTGGCTCGACTCCCAAGTGAACTGCTGGAGCGCGGTCGGCCGGAAGTTGTAGTGCTGTGTTGTTGGCCGCGCCTGCGGCGCGGCGTGTTCGCGGCCCTTTATGTCTCGCGGCCGAGCAACCGAGACTCGCGCCTGCGGCGCATGCGCTTCGGTCGCTCGGCCGCGAGACGGCCGCGAACGGTCGCTCGTAAGACTCGCTCCGTTGTGGGCGGGTGTGTGGGGATGGCCAACTAATGCAGGCAGGGGCAGGGGCAGGGGCAGGGAATGAGTACTCGGTTGGTGGGACTCACGCCCAGGCGCAGAGGATCGCTCGGCTGCGGGTAGACCTGCCTCGGCGCACTCAGCTCAGTGCGGGGAGCACTTCGCGTTCGAAGAGTTCGATGCCGGAGGTGTCGTAGGCGGATTCGGGGAAGTTGAAGATGGCGTAGCCGAGGCCGAGGTCGGCGACTCGGCGCAGGTTCTCGGTGATCTGCTCGGGAGTGCCGGTGGCGGCGCCGCTGTTGTACAGCTGTTCGAAGTAGGACTTCGCCGCGTCTTCGCCGATGACGGGTGTGAGGCGGGCTTTCAGTGCCGCGAGGCGATCCTCCACTTCGGCCTGGGTCGAGCCGATCACGACGTTGAAGTTCGAACTGCGGACGATCGCGTCGAAGTCGGTGCCGACGTCGGCGCAGTGGGCGCGCAGCACCTCGGATTTGTGGGTGAACTCCTCGGGGTTACCGCTGAAGTTGGTGTACTGGGCGTATCGCGCGGCGATGCGCAGCGTCTTCTTCTCGCCGCCGCCCGCGATCCACAGCGGAATTCCGTTCTCCTGCAACGGGAGCGGACGGACGATGGCGCCGTCGACCTGGTAGTACTTGCCGTCGAGGGTGGCCGAACCCGTGGTCCAGGCCTGCCGGAAGATCTGCACACCCTCGTCCAGGCGGCCCAGCCTTTCGCCCGCGGACGGGAAACCGTAGCCGTAGGCGCGCCACTCGTGTTCGTACCAGCCGCCGCCGATACCCATCTCGACGCGGCCGCCCGAGATCAGGTCGACCGTAGCGGCCACCTTGGCCAGGTAGGCCGGGTTGCGGTAACTGATCGCGGTACACATCTGGCCGAGGCGGATGCGTGCGGTGGTGGCGGCGAACGCCGACATCAGCGTCCATGCCTCGTGCGTCGCCTCCTCGGTGGGGACCGGGACGGTGTGGAAGTGGTCGTACACCCACAGCGATTCCCACGCCGGGTTCGCGTCGGCGCGCTGGGCGAGATCTCGCATCACCCCCCATTGGTCCGCCGGGTCGATGCCCACCAGATCGAGCCGCCAACCCTGCGGAATGAAGATGCCGAAGCGCACGAATATCTCCTTCGTGTGTACCGAACCACCGCGGCGAGCGCCGCGCTTTCCTACCTCACTGTTCCCACTTCGCCGCACTCCGGCAACCGTTCGGCGCTCGCCGCACCGAATTCAGGCCACGTGCGGCGCTGTCTGGATCGCGCTACCACCAGATCGTCGCGAGCCAGGTAGCCACGCCTGCGAGAGCGAGCAGCAGGAGGTTCAGGCCGATCGCGTCGAGTTCGCCCCGCCAAGACGGCGGCAACGATCCAATAGGCCACGGTCATGCGGCACACTTCCTCGATCAGCACTGGTGAGCAGCGCCATTCTGAATCAGAATCGGAGGGCTCACAAAAGTCACATCCCTGTGCGTTGCTCTCCGTGAGCCCGACAACCCGGACCTCTGCGCGATCAGAGGCGACCACTCGAATACTGCGGAGACGCGAGATCGGCCGACTGCTTGCCGACCGGCCGACCTCGCGTGTGCGGACCCTAGGCGCCGCTGAACTTCTCTCCCGCGATGGCCTTGGACGGCGAACCGTCGACGCCGACGGGAATGTCACCCTCGAGTGTGGTGCGGTACAGCACGCGGGTGACATCGAGGTGGTCGAGGTCGCTCGGTGCGAGGTGCGCGGTGGCGCGGTTGTCCCAGAACGCGAGGCTGCCCTTCGCCCAGCGGAACCGGACGGTGTAGGCCGGGTTGGTCACCTCGTCGAACAGCAGCTTCAGCAGTGCGTCGCTCTGGTTCGGCCGGAGCCCGACGATGCGGGTGGTGAAGCCGGGGTTCACGAACAGCGCCCGCTCGCCGGTCACCGGATGCACCCGGACGACCGGATGTTCGGTGATCAGCGGCGCGGCCGCGACCTTCTTCGCGTAGTCGCTGTCGGAGTCCCAGGCCGGCCTGCTGCCGCCGAAGCGGTGCTCGGCGCGCAGCCCCTCGACGAATCGCTTGAGCGACTCGGGCAGGTTCTCGTAGGCGGCGACGAGGTTCGTCCAGCCGGTGTCGCCACCCTGCGCCGGGGCGATCTCGGCGCGCAGGATCGAGGCGGCGGGCGGGTTGATCAGCGCGGAGACATCGGTGTGCCAGTGGTTGGTGTAGCTGAATTTCCGCACACCGAACCGCTTCTCGTACAACCGGCTGTCGACCGCGAGGATCTCCGGGTGCTCGGTCGGCGCGTCGTCGTCGTACGGGTGCGACGGCGTGACCGCGCCGAACCGGCGGGAGAAGGCGATCTGCTGCGCGTGATCGATGTGCTGATCGCGGAAGAACAGCACCTTGTAGGTGTGCAGCGCGTCGGTGATGGCCGCGACCTGCTGGTCGGTCAGCGGTTCGCGGAGATCGACGCCGGAGACGTCGGCGCCGATGTGACCGGCGACGGGCGCGACGAGCACCGGGCTGTCGGTGACGGTCGAGATGGGGGTTTCGTGTACAGCGGTCATCGGAAGAACTCGTTTCGGATCAGAGGATCGGGCCGGCGGCAACCGGAGGTGCGGGATGTGCGGCAAGGCGACAAGCGCTGCCGCACACCCGCATGAAGTCCACGACGCGTCGTTTGGTCAGCGCCCGCACGGCGACTGCCCTCCGAAGATGAGGCGGGCGGCCATGGTTCAGGCGTTCGCCGGGGCGCGCCAGCGCGACAGGCGGCGTTCCAGGGTGACCAGCACGCCGTTGAAGCCGAGGCCGAGCAGCGAGATGGCGAGGATTCCCGCATACATGTTCGGGATCGCGAAGTTCTGCTGCGCGGCGGTGATCAGATAGCCGAGCCCGGCCCTGGCCCCGAACATCTCGGCGGCCAGCAGCACGAGGATCGAGCTGGCGGCGGCCATCCGCAGACCGGTGAAGATGGACGGCAGCGCCGCGGGCAGGATCACCTTTTGGAACAGACGCAGCGGTGAGAAGCCCAGGGAGGCAGCGGATTTGACCAGTAGCGGGTCGACGGTGCGGACTCCGGTGATGGTGTTCAGCAGAATCGGGAAGAAGCTCGCGTAGACGACGATGGCGACCTTCGATGTTTCGCCGATGCCGAGGATGAGCAAGAAGACCGGGAGCAACGCCAGTGCCGCGGTGTTGCGGAACAGTTCGAGGATCGGGTTCAGAAAGTCCGCCACCGGCTTGTACCAGGCGATCGCGATGCCCACCGGGATGCCCGCGACCAGCGCGAGGGAATATCCGGCCAGGGAACGATTCAGGCTCGCGGAGATGTGCGTCCACATCTCTCCGCTCGCCACCAGGTCGGCGAACGCCTGGGCCACCACCGAGAACGGCGGCAGGAACACCTCGTCCACCAGCCCGAGCGTGGGGGCGAGTTGCCACAGCAGCAGGAACAGCGCGATCACGACCGTCGGTTTGAATACCCGCCAGGCGAACCGGCCCACCGCCCGCAGGGTCTTCGTCAGGGCGGTGGGCGCCGGCTCGGCCCGCTGCACCGGGGCGGGCCGGCTGGGCTGGACCGCGCGTTCCCGTACCGGCCGCTCGCTGAGCTGAATGGCACTAGACATGAGCCGTCCTCTCGGTGGTGGATTCGATATCGGCCGGGTCGGAGAGGGATTCCAGTTCCAGGCTCGCGGCCCGTTGGACCTCGCTGTGCAGCAGCGTCCAGATCTCGTGGCGGTAGTCCCGGAAGCGCTGGGAGGAGCGGATGTCGTCGTCGGTGTCCCGGTCGAGCTCGACGTCGATGATGGCCTTGATCCGGCCGGGCCGTGAGGTCAGTACGGCCACACGCTGGCCGAGATATACCGCCTCATCGATGCCGTGGGTGATGAACAGGACGGTCTTGCCGGTGGCGCGCCAGATGCGCAACAGTTCGTCCTGCAACGATTCCCTGGTCTGCGCGTCGAGCGCGGCGAACGGCTCGTCCATCAGCAGCACCTCGGGATCGAACGCGAGACTGCGCGCGATCGCTACGCGCTGTTTCATGCCGCCGGACAGTTCGTGCGGGTAGCGGTCGCCGAAACCGGAGAGCCCGACCAGTTCCAAGTAGTGGTCGGCGAGCTCGCGCCGCGCCTTGCGGCGTAAACCCTTGGCCTCCAAACCGAATTCGATATTGGACCGGGCCGTGCGCCAGGGCAGCAAGGCGTACTGCTGGAAGACGATGCCGCGGTCCAGGCCCGGTCCGGTGATCGGCTTCCCGTCCAGCAGGATCTCACCGGAGGTGGGCTTGCTCAGCCCGCCGAGCAGGTCGAGCAGCGTCGACTTGCCCGAGCCGCTCGGCCCGACCAGGACCAGGAACTCGCCTTCACGCAGTTCCAGCGAGATGTCCTCGAGTGCGGTGAACCGCTCCTGGGAGCCGCGCACCGCGAACTGCTTGCGCACTCCGGTGAGCGCTAGTTTCGTAGCCGTGGTCATTTCGCGGCCACCACCTCTCCGGTCGGTCCCGCCTCCGGCGTGAATTTGCCGTTGGCGTACGGGTTGAACTTGTTGGTGAACAGGTCCGCGGCCTTCAACTTGCCGTTGGGCAGTTCGCCGTTGCGCACCAGCCAATCGATCCAGATCTGCAGTTCCTTGTCGGCGACCACCGCGCCGGGCACCGGGATCCCGGGGCTGAGCCAGTACGGCACCAGGCTGGTGTTCTCGTTGCGGCCGCGCTTGCCGATGATCTGGACGAACCGCTCACGCACCTGATCGCGCGGAGTCACCTGCAGCCAGCGCACAGCGCGCGCGGTGCCCTGCACGAAGTCCTCCACGGCTTCGGGATTCTTGGCGATGTAGTCGTTGCGGAAGACGTAGGTGCCGTAGTCGAACGTGCCGAAGATGGCCTTGTCGGTGTACAGCGGGTGGATACCGCCGCGCTGGAGGGCGGTGTCGCGGAAGACGCTGCCCAAGGCGCCGACGTCGACCTGTCCTTTGCGCACCGCGTCCTCGGTGTTGGCAGGCGGTACGACGACCAACTGCACCTGCTTGATCTCGTCGTCGGTCAAACCTTGCTGATGCAGCCACTCCCTGGTGATGAATTCGTGGTGCGCGCCGAGAGTGTTGACCGCGACCTTCTTGCCGATCAGATCGCGTGCCGAGGTGATGCCGGAGTCGTCGCGCACGTAGTAACCGGTGAACGACTGCTCGTCCGCGCCATAGGAACTGAGCACCGAGGTGACCTTCGCCCCGCCCGCGATCAGTTTCACCACCGCGCCGTTGAACGCGCTGCCGAACTCGACCTGGTTCGTCGCCGCCGCCTGGATATTGGCAGGCCCGCTGGTGGTGTCGCCTTCCCAGTGCAGGCTGATCTTCGTGAAATAGCCGAGGTCATCGGCCAGTTCGACGGGACTCACCTGCCCGGTGGCGCCTTGGTAGCGCAGCACGGTCTTGCCGTCGGCGGTTTTGGCGGGGGTGGACTCGCCGCATCCGGTGAGCACGGATAGACCGGTGAGCACCGCCACGGCGGCTGTGAGAGCGCTGGCGACGCGCCGGGAGGAGGGAGAGAGGAGCATTGTTGTTCTTTCGAAGAGAAGACGCCGTGCAGTTCGATGCCAGGCGTCCGGCGACACCACAGCGGAGCGATGCGGCGGTGGACGACCGCGCGGGATTCGGCCGGGAACCGATGCCGCGCTACTTCAGTGGCGACAGATTCCGTGCGGAACGCGCATGAAGTCGACCGCGCGACGGCGGATCAATGCTGTTGCTGTCGACACTTCGAGACTTCCGTGAGCGGTATATCGGTGCGGGACAGGCGCGGTGACTTCCGACGCCCGCTTGGGAAACACTGTTCCGGTTCCCAAGCATGGGAGCAACAGTTCGACGCCCCCTGCGTATAACCCTGTCGGCCAGCGGACGAGCGTTCCGGAGACCGGGTGACACGGTCGCCGGCTGGTAGCGGCGTGCGCCGCACGACGCGCGACCGCGGCCGGTCGACCGCCATCGCGGTCGGCGCGCCGGTATCCACACCGACATCAGCGGGAGAACGACGCCCGATTCCGACCGGCGTGGAGCGGCTTCGGTCACAACGCGCTGTCGTAAGGTGATCATCGTCCCCGAAGCCATGTAAGCTGCACGAGGACGTTTCCTGTCCGCGAGATGTGGATCCGCATGGTGCGGAGATCCGAGATCCGCGGCGACGACGAGAGGGAGGTGGGGTAGCGATGCGCAGCGAACCTCCCAGTCGAAGGCCGCGCGGCGCCGCCCCTTCGCATTCCTGATCAGGTCGCGACGGCAGGGGCCGGCGCCCGCGGTGTGAATTTCGCGCTCTCCGTTCACTCACGCATGTGCTGAGGTCCTCTCATGTCGCAGACCGACATCATCGAAGTACGTCCAACGCTGTCCGAATCCCTCCAGGACATCGTCGAAACCCGTCGCGTGGACGCCGCGCTGGACTGGCTCGGCAACCATCCGCCGCACGTCATCGCCGATCAGCTCGCCCGCATGGACGCGGTGCGAGCCGGGATGGCGTTCCGCCTGCTCGACAAAGACTTGGCGCTGGCCGTCTTCGAGGAACTCGAGCCGGTGGACCAGCAGCAGATCCTGCAAGGACTGCGCGATCAGAGCTTCCGTGACCTGGTCGAGGGCATGGCGCCCGACGACCGCGCCCGTATGCTGCGCGAGGCCCCCGCCAAGGTGGCCAAGAAGGCGCTGGCCGGGCTGAGCCCGCGGGAGCGGCGGATGACCGCGAGCCTGCTCGGTTACCCGGAGGGCTCCGCCGGTCAGTTCATGACGCCGGAGGTGGTGGCGCTGCCGCGTGACCTCACGGTGGCCGAAGCGCTCGGCATGGTGCGCGCCAAGGGCGGCAACGCCGAGACGGTGTACACGCTGCCGGTGGTCGATACGGGCAGGCGGCTGACCGGCATCGTCGAACTGCGCGAACTGGTGCTCAGCAAGCCCGAGACCATGGTGTCGGAGCTGGTCGTCACCGAACCGGCCTTCGCGCGCGCCACCGATTCCGCGGAGAAGGCCGCCCGCCTGATGCGCGAGACCAACGACATCAACCTGCCGGTGGTGGACAGCGAGGACCGGCTGGTCGGGCTGCTCACCATCGACGACGCGGTCGAGGTGATCGAGGCCGCCGACAGCGAGGACGTGGCGTTGCAGGCGGGATCGGCGCCGTGGGAGGGCCACTACATGGCCGCCGGGGTGTTCCAGCTGGCCCGCTATCGCGCACTGTGGCTGCTGCTGTTGCTCTTCGCCGCGACGCTGACGGTGAGCGTGACCGACTTCTTCGAGGGCACCTTGCAGCAGGCGGCGCACCTTGCGCTGTTCATCCCGCTGCTGATCGGCGCCGGCGGGAACGCGGGCGCGCAGGCCGCCACCGCCTGCGTGCGCGCGGTAGCGGTCGGCGAGGTCAAGGCGTCGGACCTGTTGAAGGTGATCTGGCGGGAATGCCGGGTCGGCCTGGTGCTCGGCTCGCTGCTGGCCTCGGTGGGCTTGGCGATCGGCGCCCTTTTCGTCGGTACGCGCATCGCCTTGGTCGTCGGCATCACCCTGGTCCTGATCTGCGGCTGGGCCGCCACCATCGGCGGCACCATGCCGCTGCTGGCCAAGAAACTGCGCATCGACCCCGCGGTCGTCTCCGCGCCGATGGTCACCACCCTGGTCGACGCCACCGGCCTGATCATCTACTTCACGACGGCCAAGCTGGTCCTGGGAATCTGAGGGCGACCGGCCCGAAGCGGAGATCGGCAGTTCACACAGGACTCGTTCGACCTCTCCGGTGTCGTGTCCTTGCCGACGACACCGACCACTGGCTCGAGCCCGGCTCCGCGGTCGCGTCGCCGGGCTCGGTCAGCTCAGAACTCCCAGTCCTCGTCCTCGGTGTTGACCGCCTTGCCGATGATGTAGCTCGAGCTAATCCCCCACGCAGCAGCGGGTTCTCGCACCGCCACCCCGGCACCGACCAACTCGACCAGTTGATCATCGAACCGGTTCACATCCTCCGAAAACGACACGGTCGCCGCAACCTCTCATTCAAGAGTGTTGCGACGACCGCGTGAACCCAAGCGCGCGCCTTGGATTCCAGGGGTCGTCGCAACACTGCCTGGTTCTCAGGTGGTGAGTAGATCGCGGAGACGCTCGGCTGGGGTATCCCAGCCGAGCGGTTCCGCGTGGGCGGTCGTTGAGTTCCTGGGCGACCTGTGGCGTTTGAGCCCGCCGCGCGCTTGGCAGTAGAGAGTAGCCGTCGCCAGTCCTGGTGGTCTCAGAACTCCCAGTCCTCGTCCTCGGTGTTGACCGCCTTGCCGATGATGTAGCTCGAGCCCGAACCGGAGAAGAAGTCGTGGTTCTCGTCGGCGTTGGGGGACAGGGCCGAGAGGATGGCGGGGTTCACGTCGGTTTCGTCCTTGGGGAACAGGCCCTCGTAGCCGAGGTTCATCAGCGCCTTGTTGGCGTTGTAGCGCAGGAACTTCTTGACGTCCTCGGTGAGGCCGACCTCGTCGTAGAGGTCCTGGGTGTAGTCGACCTCGTTGTCGTAGAGCTCGAACAGCAGCTCGAAGGTGTAGTTCTTGAGTTCGTCCCGCTCGGCCTGGGTGACCAGCTCCAAGCCCTTCTGGTACTTGTAGCCGATGTAGTAGCCGTGGACCGCTTCGTCCCGGATGATCAGGCGGATCATGTCGGCGGTGTTGGTGAGCTTGGCCCGCGACGACCAGTGCATCGGCAGGTAGAAACCGGAGTAGAACAGGAAGCTCTCCAGCAGCGTGGAGGCGACCTTGCGCTTGAGTGGATCGTCGCCGTTGTAGTACGACAGCACGATCTCGGCCTTGCGCTGGAGGTTGCGGTTCTCCTCCGACCAGCGGAACGCCTCATCGATCTCGCGGGTGGAGCACAGCGTGGAGAAGATCGAGCTGTAGCTCTTGGCGTGCACCGACTCCATGAACGCGATGTTGGTCAGCACCGCCTCTTCATGCGGGGTCAGCGCGTCCGGGATGAGACTCACCGCGCCGACGGTGCCCTGGATGGTGTCCAGCAGGGTCAGGCCGGTGAAGACCCGCATGGTCAGCTGCTTCTCGTCGGCGGTCAGGGTGTTCCACGACGGGATGTCGTTGGAGACCGGCACCTTCTCCGGCAGCCAGAAGTTGCCGGTCAGCCGGTCCCAGACCTCGGCGTCCTTTTCGTCGGGCACCCGATTCCAGTTGATGGCCGACACCCGATCGATCAGTTTCATCCTGCCTCCACGCCTTTCCCGAGCACGCTGCCGTCACGGAATGCCTACCCTCGGAACACTACTCCTAGTGGCTGACATGTCCGCGTAGCACAACACCTTGTGTCGCCGCGACACGCGTCCTATGTGCGGAAGAACGCCAGGGCGCGCCGCGCGCGGCCCCCTATTGTGCGGTACGCGCCTTCCGGCGACTACATCGGCACCGTCGGTCCGATTGATCGCTGAAAGTTTGCCAATAGGTGTGACATAAGGCGGGGGCGACAGGCTGACGACGCGGCGCACCAGGTGTGCATGCCTGCCTCCGCTCGGCCGCGAAAGCGTTGCCGGGCTCGCTGATCCTTCGTTTCCCCGGTGCGGCGGGACGGCGGCAGTGCCGCAAGTCACCGCTGCCCGGGGACCGAGCCGCTTCGACGCGCGGTTGTCTACCTGCGCCGAATCGATCAGCGACCAACGCCCGGCCGGAGAGCCCGTGGCGGACGGTGCGCAGGACCGGTCGCTACCGCGGAGGCCGGCCGCCGGGTGCGCCGCCGCCGGGCGGCCGCCCACCGGGCTGCGCGGAACCGTTTGCCGACTGTGTGTTCTGCGATTTCTCGGCGACGCCCACGGTGAGCGAGACGCGCAGCCCGGAGGACGGCGCGCCCGTCACGGTCGCCAGTTCGGCGTCCCAGCCGTCGCCGAAGACGCCGTCCGAGTCGAGCGAGACCGCGGCCAGATTGGTGACGCTGCGCGCGTAACCGGAGTCGTAGGCGAACACCGCCGCGCAGGTGTCTTGGGGCAGCGCGATCTGCGAGGTCAGCCGTGCGTTCCGGCCCGCGACCGCGGTCTCCAGCGAGTCGTAGACCTCGAAATGGATGTGCGGCCACCGGCCCGAGTAGCAGGCCGGGAAGATCGAGGTGAAACTCACCTTGCCGTCGGCGCCTGCCACCTGCACACCGCGCAGGTAGTTCTGCTCGGTGACACCGCTGCTGTAGAGCGAGTAGTTGCCGTCCCGGTCGCAGTGCCACACGTACACCGCCATGCCCGCCCCCGCCGCGCCGCTGTTCGCCAGATCGCGCAGCGTGAGTTCGAGCGTCATCGGGACGCCCTGCGCGACGCCGGAGTACGAGCCGAACGAGCTCGTGATGTCGCTGCGCACCACGCCGGACTCGATGAGGACGTTGGGTCCGTTCGACCCGTCGCCCGGATACGGTCCCTCGGTTTCCCGCGGAGCGGCGGTGACGCCGCCGGATTGCGCGGTGGTAGCCGATGCGGTCCCGGTCGTGCCGGCCGTCGTGTCGTTCGATCCCGACGCGCAGCCTGCCGCGACCGCCGCCGCGCCCGCGGTCGCCCCGAAGAAGAGCAGGGCGCGGCGCCGGGACACCATCACCTTCATATCGTGTGTGAGGCCGAGATCGTGTTCGTGCACCTCATCGCGCCGTGCGCCCACCGTCTGTCCTTTCGTTCGCCGACATCGTTCTGCACGACGTTAGGAACGGGCGCTCGTGTCCGGCTGGGTTCGTGCTGGGAGTTCGCTGTGAGCCTGGGGTCAGCGCCTGCTCGCCCGGCGGTAGCCGATGGTCGCGGGCACCGCGAACAGGACGATCGCGCCGATCGACCACACGACGGTGAGGGTGAGCGGGCGTGCGAGCGGTCCGCCGAAGGCGAGCGCGCGCATGGCGTCGACCCCCACCGACAGGGGTTGGTTGCGCACCACCGGCTGCACCCACTTGGGGAATGCGGCCAGCGGAACGAAGCCGGTGCTGAAGAACATCATCAGGGATGTGAGGATCGTGATGCCCTCCACCAGCGTCGATTTCGCGGTGAACACGGCGACCGAGGTGACGACGGTGGCGAAGGCCAGGCCGAAGAGCACCGGGACGAACAGGAAGACGATCGCCGCGGCGACGCCCTGGTGGAAGCGGAAACCGAGCACCGAGCCCACCAGCACGACGGCGAGAGTGCAGACGAAGATGCGGCAGCCCTCGGCGAGCACCCGCGAGGCGAGGCCGGAGGCGCGGTGCACGGGCAGTACCCAGAAGCGCGCGAGTAGGCCCGCGTCGCGTTCGCGGCCTAGCAGCACGCCCCCCGCCACCGCGCCGGACAGCGCTCCCACCAGGGCGACCATAGGCACCGAGCCGTACAGCGCGCTCTCGCCGGTGAACTTCCGGATCTGCCCGCCGATCACGGTGTTGAGCATGATCAGCAGCAGGCACGGGATGATCAGCGTCTCCAGCAGGGTGACCGGATTGCGTGCCCAGCGCAGCAGCAGGCGCTGGGTCTGGATCAGCGTGTGCGCTATCAGCGCAGACACCGACACTTCCGAGCCGGTCCACGACTCCTGCCTGTGATCCGCAAGCAGTGCCATCACGCCCTCCTCGAGCTCAGCCGCAGCGACAGCGGGACGCAGATGATCAGGATGGCGAGCGCCCACGCCACCGGCGGTCCCAGCAGCGACAAGCTCACCTCGCCCGCGTTCGGTCCGCGGTCACCGGCGAACGCCCGCAGGCCGATGGCCCACTGCGACACCGGCTGGTTGCGCACGAACGGCTGCACCCATGCCGGGAACTGGTCGGCGGGCGCGATGCCGGTGGACAGCATGCCGAAGATCAACGGCGGCAGCACCAGTGCCTGCGCGGTCGCCTCCGGGTTGCGCGACACGGTGCCGATAACGTCTCCGGCCCAGATCAGCGCGAGCCCGATGAGCAACGAGAACAGCACGAACCCGATCGTGTGCGCGGCGCCGAGGTAGAAGCGGAAGCCGATGACGTGGCCGCAGATCAACGCGGTGATCAACGCGATGACCAAGCGGAAGATGTTGCCGGACAGGCGCGCCGCGACCGGCACCAGCGGGCCGATCGGCATCGCGCCGAAACGCCGGTTGAGCCCGGCGACCGAATCGGTGGCGGCGCGGAAGGCCGCCGAGACGGCGGTGAACGCGGCGGCTTGCAGGATCACCAGCGGCATCATGTACTGCGCGTAACTGCTGAAGCCGGTGCCGATCACGGTCATGATGATCTTCAGCGGAATGTAGAAGCTGGCGGTGAACGTCGCGGGCGCCAGCACCGAGGTGAGCACCTCGCCGCTGCGTACCGAGGGCACGACCAGCCGGCTGGTCAGCACCCACCACTGCTGCGGCCGCAGCGGTGCGGCGCGGGTCTGGCTGAGCCAGGTCGCGGCCGTCACGACACGACCTCCCGTTGCGCGATCTCCGCCGTCGTCGCCAGATGCCCGGTCAGCTGGAGGAACACGTCGTCGAGCGAGGGGCGGCGCAGTGCGACGTCCACGAGGTCGACCCCGGCGCTGTCCAGTCGGCGCAGCGCCTCCAGCAGTGTCTTCGCGCCGTCGGGCGCGGGTATGGCGATCCGATCGGAATCCGGACCCAGCGCGTCCCGATTCTCCTGCGGCAGCAGCGGACCCAGGGCCGCGGCGATGGCGGGCAGGTCGCGCAGGTTCAGCGGCACGACCTCGCAGTAGCTGCCGCCGGTACGCGACTTCAGCTCGTCGGCGGTGCCCTGGGCGATCACCACGCCGTGATCGATGACGATGATCCGGTCGCTGAGCGCGTCGGCTTCCTCCAGGTACTGGGTGGTGAGCAGGGTGGTGATGCCCGCCTTCTTGAAGCCGGAGACCAGATCCCACACGCCTTGCCTGCTGCGCGGATCCAGCCCGGTGGTCGGCTCGTCCAGGAACACCACATCGGGCCGGACGACCAGACCGCAGGCGATGTCGATGCGCCTGCGCATACCGCCGGAGTAGGTGCCCACCCGGCGGCCCGCCGCGCGTTCGAGATCGAACTCGGCCAGCAGTTCGTCTGCGCGGGCCCGGGCGGCTCGCTTGCGCAAGCCCATCAGCCTGCCGAACATCACCAGGTTCTCGTAGCCGCTGAGCATGTCGTCCAGCGCGGCGTACTGCCCGGTCAGCATGATGCTGCGGCGCACCGCCGCGGGATCGTCCACCACGTCGTACCCGGCGACCGTGGCCCGGCCGCGGTCCGGCCGGATCAGTGTCGAGAGGATGTTCACCGTGGTGGTCTTGCCCGCGCCGTTCGGTCCGAGGATGCCGAGCACCTCGCCCGGCTCGGCCGCGAAATCGACTCCCCGCAATGCCTTGACCGCGCCGAAGGATTTCTCGATCCCCTCGACGACGACGCCTTGATCGGAATTCATCCTCGGCCTCCCAGATGTGCATCGAGCACGCGCGCGATGACCGGCAGCACCTGCGGCGCCGTCAGTTCGTCGTGGGTGACCTCGATGTCGTGATTGATGATGTCGCCGGTCACGTACGGCCGCCAGCCGTCGGGACCGAAGATGTCGGAGGTGTCGACGGTCGCGCTGAAGTACACGATGTCGCCGTCGTACACGGGTCGGCGGTATCCGGTTCTGGTCCGGGCGGCGGCGTTGTAGGACCCGGCCATCCGCTCCAGCGTGGCGGCGTCGATCAGCGAGACCCCGCCGAGTTTTTCGCGGATCAGCTCCGCCGCCTGCTGCGCGGTGGCGTCCGCAGGCACGTCGTGGATGCCGAACACCGCGCCGAAGCTGTTCACGAACGAGCCCGCGGTGAGCCGCTCGATGCTGTCGCCGTCGATGTCGGCGGTGTCGGCGTCCAGCAGCGCGACCACGCCCACCTCGGCTCCCGCTGCCTTCAGCCGCACGGCCGCCGCGTGGGCGATCAGGCCACCGAACGACCAGCCCAGCAGGTGGTACGGCCCTTCGGGTTGCAGGGTCCGGATCTCCCGCACGTAGCGGTCGGCGAACTCCTCGATCGAGCGCGCGGGCGGTTCCTGGCCGCCGAGGTCGGGCGCTTGCAGCCCGTAGATCGGGCGGCCGGGCGCGAGCGCGTCGGCGAATCCCAGGTAGGTCCACGACATTCCGGACGACGGGTGGATGCAGAACAGCGCGGGTTGCTCCCCGCCGAGCCGGATCGGCAGCACCACGTCCAGACCGAGACCGCCCGCCGCCGGGACGGCCGGCGCCGCCGTGGCCGCCGCTTCCTCCTCGGCGGCGGTCCGTGCCGCCGGGGTCTGGGCGAATCGAGCCGCCGCGCGCAACGCTCCGATCCACAGATCGGCCAGCTCGGCGACGTCCTCCTGGTCGAGCAGGGTGGACGGGAAGCCGAAGCTCGCCCGCAGCCGGTCGCCGATGACGACGGCGTTGACGTCGATCGCCGATTGCAGGGGTACGCCGGGATCTTCGGCCACGTGCACGTCGCCGAGTTCGTCGGTCGGCAGCCAGCCCAGCCCCTCGAGCCCGGCCGGGATATCGCCGGTGGAGTATCGGCCGAGATAGTTGAAGCCGACCCGCCCCGGCAGGCGTTCCGGGAGCTGCCGCGCGGTCTCGGCGTTGAGATAGCGCAGCAAGCCGAAACCGATGCCTTTGTCCGGCACCGCCAGCAGTTGGTGCTTGACGGCGCGGATCGCCGCGCCCAGCGCGGGGCCGCCGGCCAGCGCGTCATCGATATCGATTCCGGCCAGGTCCAAGCGCACCGGGTAGATGCTGGTGAACCAGCCGATGGTGCGGGAGAGGTCGGCGCCGGGCACCACTTCCTCCTGGCGGCCGTGACCTTCCAGGCGCACCAGCGCCGAGGGGTCGCAGGCCCGCCAGCGCACCAGCGCCAGCGCCAAGGTGGCCAGCAGCGCGTCGTTGACGCTGCCCTGGAACAAGCCGGGCAGGGTGGTGAGCAGCGCGTTGGTGACTTCCGCAGGCACCTCCCGCTCGACTATGCGCAGTGCGGCGGTCCGGTCCACGGCGGGATCGAGTTCCCGGCCGCCGATCACCGGGTCGGGTGCGGCGAGCACCTCGCGCCAGTAGGCCAGTTCGGCGATCCGCTGCGGTGAGCGCGCCTCGTCGGCCAGCGCGTGGGCCCACCGGCGCATCGAGGTACCGGTCTCCGCGAGCACGGGGGTGTTCCCGGCCGACACCTGGGCCCACGCGGCCACCAGGTCCGGCACCAGGATGCGCCACGACACGCCGTCGATCGCCAAGTGGTGCGCGAGCACGATCAGCCGGCCCGATCCGGTGCGCGCGCCCGCGTCGCCCACCGGGTCCAGCCAGATGAATTGCAGCACCGTGCCCTCGGCGGGATCGAGCCGGTCTGCCGCGGCGTCCAGCTCGGTCATGGCGAACTCGTGCAGTTCGATCGGTTCGAGGGTGGTGAACTCGATGCGGTGCAGCAGCGCGTCCACGTCGACCGATCCGGGCGGGCCGACCAGCAGGCGCGGCCCGTCCTCGCCGTCGGTCACCAGCCGGACGCGCAGCATGTCGTGCCGGTCCACCGCTGCGGTGAGCACCGCGATGATCTGCGCGCGCTCGATACCCACCGGCAGTTCCAAGACCGCGGTCTGGGCGAAGCGATCGTAGTTCCCGCCGCGCTCCAGCATGTAGTGCGTGATCGGCGGGAGCGGCAGCTCGCCGACACCGCCGCCGGGCAGTTCGTCCAGGGTCACCGCGGTGCCCGCCGCGTCGGCGGCCGCGGCCAATGCCGCCACCGTGCGGTGCTCGAACACCTGTAACGGGGTGCAGGTGATGCCCTGCTGCTTGGCGCGCGACACCAGTTGGATCGCCAAGATGCTGTCACCGCCGAGCGCGAAGAACGAATCGTCGGCGCCGACTCGCGCCTCCCCGAGCAGTTCGCCGAAAATCGCGGCCAGCTGCTGTTCGGTCAGCGTTTCCGGCGCGCGGTACGCGGTGCGGTCGGCGAGGAACTCCGGTTCCGGCAGCGCCTTGCGGTCCAGCTTGCCGACCGCGTTGAGCGGGATCTCGTCCAGCACGACGAATGCCGTTGGCACCATGTAGCCGGGCAGGATATCGGCGGCGAAGGCGCGAACCTTCGCCACGTCGAGCTCGTATCCGGGTGCGCGGACCAGGTAGGCGGCCAGCGCGGTCGCGCCGGTGGGGCCGGGCACGCCGAGCGTCACCGCGAAGTCCACGCCATCGGCCCGGCCGAGCACCGCGTCGATCTCGCCGAGTTCGATGCGCTGTCCGCGCACCTTGACCTGGAAGTCGGTGCGGCCCAAGTACTCCAGTTCCGGGCCCGCGTCGCCGCGAATCCAGCGCACCAGGTCGCCGGTGCGGTACATCCGTTCACCCGGCGCGCCGAACGGATCGGCCACGAAGCGGGCGGCGGTCAGGCCCGCCCGCGCGTGGTAGCCGCGTGCCAGCGCCGGTCCGGCGAGATACAGCTCGCCCGCCACGCCGAAGGGGACCGGGCGCAAACGATCGTCGAGAACCAGCACTTCCGCGCCTTGCACCGGCGTGCCGATGGACACCGGGGCGCCCACCTCCAGTGGCGCCGAACCCGTCGCCCAGATGGTCGACTCGGTGGGGCCGTACAGGTTGACCATGCTGCGCCCGGTGGCCCAGCGTTCGACCAGTTCGGCCCCGACCGCCTCGCCTGCCACCGCGAGCACCCGGACACTGGTCACCTCGGCGGGATCGAGGGTGGCCAGCGCGGACGGGGTGATCACCAAGTGGGTGACCTGCTCGGTGTCGATCAGCTCGGCCAGCGCGCTGCCGCCGAACACCTCCGGCGGTGCGACCACCGACGCGCCGCCGGAGCCGAACGCCATGAGCGCTTCGAACACCGACGCGTCGAAACTCGGCGACGCCACCTGCAACACCCGGGAGTGTTCGTCCAAACCGAGCGAAGCGTGTTGCGCCGCGACGAGATCGGCGATACCGCGATGGGAGACCGAGACGCCTTTCGGCGTGCCGGTGGAGCCGGAGGTGTAGATCATCCATGCCGCGTTGTCCGGCCGGACCGGCGCGGGCAGTTCGCGCTCGCGCAGCGGGCGGCTGCTCGCGGCGCTCCAGCGTTCGACGACGGCGAGGTCGTCGAGCACCAGCCAATCCGTGCTGTCGGGCAGCATCGGCCGGAACGCGGCCAGGGTCAGGCCCAGTGCCGCGCCGGAGTCGGTGAGCATGTGGTCGATGCGCTCGACCGGGTGCTTCGGATCGACCGGAAGGAACGCCGCGCCCGCCTTCGCCGCGGCCCACATCCCGGTGAGCAGTTCCGCGGAGCGTGGCAGACCCAGCGCGACAACGGTTTCCGGCCCGCCGCCCGATTCGAGCAGGACTCGGGCCAGGCGGTTGGCGTGCGCGTCGATCTCGGCGTAGGTGGTGATGTGCCCGCCGACCACGAGGGCGACGCGATCCGGGTACCGCCGCGCGGTCTCGCTCAGCAGGTCCGGCAGGGTCACGGTCGTGACGGACGCGGGCCCGCGCACGGGCACCAGCGCGGCGAGTTCGGCCTCGTCGAGGATGTCGATATCGGCGATGCGAACGTCGGGCCGGGAAAGCACCGTCGTGAGCACGCGCCGCCACCGGGCGGCGAAGGAGGCCGTCGTCGCCTCGTCGAACAGATCGGTGGCGTAGGTCAGCACGGCGTCGATGCCCGCCGGGCCGCTGTCGGCGAAGCGCTCGCGCAGATCCAGGGTCAGGTCGAACTGGGAGGCGTCGCGCTCGAAGTCCTCCACCTCGAACCGCAGGCCGGGCAGTTCCAGCACCGGTTCGACGAAGTTCTGCAGCGACAGCGAGACCTGGAACAGCGGGTGGTGCGCGGTCGATCGCGCCGGATCCAGCACCTGGACCAGCCGCTCGAACGGCACATCCGCGTTGGCGAAGGCGTCGAGGTCCGCGGACCGCACCGTGTCCAGGAACGTCGCGAAGCCCACTGCCGAATCGACCGGGGTGCGCAGCGCGAGAGTGTTGACGAACATGCCGACGAGCTGGTCGAGCGCCTCCTCGCCGCGTCCGGCGACCGGGGTGCCGATCAGCACGTCGTCGGTGCCGCCGAGGCGCGCGAGCAGGACCGCGAGCGCGGCGTGCACGACCATGAACGGGCTGACGCCGTGCGCGGCGGCGAAATCCACCAGCGCCCGGTGCGTCTCGCCGTCGACGGTGAAGCCGAAGTCGGCGCTGTGCATGGTCTGTACCGCCGGGCGCGGCCGGTCGGCGGGCAGTTCCAGCACATCGGGCGCGCCCGCCAGGGTCTCGCGCCAGAAGCCGATCTGATGGGCCGCCAGCGACTCCGGGTCGGTCTCGTCGCCGAGCACCTCGCGATGCCAGAGCGCGAAATCGGCGTATTGCACCGGCAGCGGAACGCGGATGGCGTGCCCCCCGCCGGCCCGCTCGGAGTAGGCGGCGACCAGGTCGGCGGCCAGCGGCGCCATCGACGCGCCGTCCGCGCTGATGTGGTGCACCACCAGCACGACGACGTGCACCGGCGCGGTGGCCGCCGAGATCCCCTCGGAGCCGGCGGTATAGCTCGACGTCACCGGCGCGGTCCGGGCTACGGGCCCGGACGAGACCGGCGCTTCACCCATGGCAGGAGCCGACGACACCGGTGCCGCACTCGCGGCGGGCTCGGCGCCCCCGTGGATCCGGAACAGGCCCACCCGCAGCGGCGGCTGGGCGGCCAGATCGAAGCCGGTTCCCGCCAGCTCGGTGATCCGCCCGCGCAGCGCGTCGCCGTCCTCGGTGTCGACCACCGGCATGGCAGGCACGGCCACGTCCGCACCCACCACCACCTGACGCGGCCCCTCCGCATCCGCCGGGTACAGCGTGCGCAGGCTCTCGTGCCGGTCGACCACGTCGACGAGCGCGGCGCGCAGCGCCTCGACGTCCAGATCCCCGGTGAGCCGCAGCGCCACCGCGATGTTGTAGGCGGGTGAGGCCGGATCCATCCGGTTGAGCACCCACATGCGCTGCTGCGCGGGGGACAGCGGAACCCGATCCGGCCGGATGCGCGGCGCGAGGGCGAATCGGCCGGGCGCCGCGCCGGTGGCGGGTACCACCCGGGCGGACAGCTGGGCCACGGTCGGCGCGTCGAACAGATCGCGCAGCGCGATCCGCGACCCGAGCGCCGCGTTCACCCGCGCCACCACTTTCGTCGCGCTCAGCGAGTTGCCGCCGAGCTCGAAGAACGACTGGTCGACGCCGACGCGCTCGCGGTCGAGCACCTCGCCGAACACCGCGGCCACCGCCTCCTCGACCGGCGTGCTCGGCGCGAGGTAGGGCCGGTGGCTCTCCGCGAAGTCCGGCACCGGAAGGGCATTGCGATCGAGTTTGCCGACCGGGGTGAGCGGGATCGAGTCCAGCACGACGAGGTAGCCCGGCACCATGTAACCGGGCAGTTCGGCGGCCACCTGCGCGCGCAGCCGCTCGACATCCAGTCGCACGCCCTCGGCTGGCAGCACGTAGGAGACCAGCACGGTGGTCCCGGCCGGGCCGGTGCGCCCGATGGTCACCGCGTACTCGACCTCGTCGTCGTGGGAGAGCACCGCGTCGATCTCGCCCAGCTCGATGCGCAGGCCACGGATCTTGACCTGGAAGTCGCTGCGGCCCAGATACTCCAGCTCGTACCCGCCGTCGTCCTCGACCCAGCGCACCATGTCGCCGGTGCGGTACATCCGCTCGCCGGGTTCGCCGAAGGGGTCGGCGACGAACCTGCTCGCGGTCATCTCGAACCGGTTGAAGTAGCCACGCGCCAGCGCCGGGCCCGCCAGGTACAGCTCACCGGGCACCCCCACCGGCACCGGACGCAGCCAGGCGTCCAGCACCACGGTGGCGGCGCCGCGGATGGGTCCGCCGATCGTGATCGGCTCGCCGGTGCGGAGTTCGCCGGGCCCGGTGGCCCAGATGCTGAACTCGGTGGGGCCGTACAGGTTCACCATGCGCCTGCCCGGTGACCACCGCTCGATCAGCTCCGGCGTCGCCGCCTCGCCCGCGACCGCGAGCACGCGCAGGTGTTCCAGGCCGGTGGGCTCCATGGTGGCCAGCGCCGAGGGCGTGATCACCGCGTGGGTGACGCGCTGGGCGCGCAGCAGGGTTTCCAGTTCCGTCCCGCCGTAGACGTCCGGCGGTGACACGACCAGCCTGCCGCCCGCGCCGTGGGCGATGAGCAGCTCGAACACCGAAGCGTCGAAGCTGGGTGAGGCCACTTGCAGCACGCTGGCGGTGGGCTCCAGCCCGAGCGTCTCACGTTGCGCGGCGACGAGATTCGCGATACCGCGGTGGCTGAGCAGCACGGCCTTGGGTTTGCCGGTGGAGCCGGAGGTGTAGATCAGGTACGCCGTCTGGTCCAGATCGATCGGCCCGCCGCGCTCCTCGTCGGTGATCGGCGCTTCGGAGACCGTCATCACCCGCCGGATGGTGTTGAGGTCGTCGAGCAGCAGCCAGTCGATCGTGCCGGGCAGCGTCTCGCCGGTGGCGGTGACCGTCACGCCGATCGGGGCCTTGGAGTCGCTGAGCATGTGCTCGATGCGTTCCACCGGGTAGTTCGGGTCCAGCGGCGCGAAGGCCGCGCCGGTCTTGGCCAGCGCCCACACGGCGATCACCGATTCCAGCGAGCGCGTCAGCGCCAGCACGACGAACACCTCGCGCCCGACCCCGCGGCGCAGCAGCACCCGGGCGTAGCGGTTGGACCACGCGTCGAGCTCGCCGTAGGACATGGTGAGCTCACCGGCGGTGATCGCGATCGCGTCCGGATCGATCCTCGCGCCCGCGCTGAGCAGTTCGGCCAGGGTGGCCTGCGGCACCGACTCCGGGCCGCGCACCGGCACCAGCGCGGCACGCTCGGCGTCGTCGCAGTACTGCAGTTGGGAGACCAGCGCGCGCGGGTTGTCCCCGAGCTGGGTCAGCAGCCGGACGAAGCGATCCAGCAGCGGACGCGCCTCTTGCTCCGGAAGCTGGCCTGCCATGTACTTCAGCGTGATTCGCAGCGTGTCGCGGCCGTCGTCGCCGCGCAGCGGGATCACCATCAGATTCAGCGGATACGGCGTCGCGTCGGTGCCTTCCACGTCGAGCACCCGCATGCCCGCGATGTCCAGCGCCTGCGACAGCGCTTCGCGATCGATGGGATAGGACTCGAACACCGTGAGCGTGTCGAACAATTCGGCCAAGCCCACCGCCTGATGGATGGCGGCCAGTCCGACGTGCTGATGGTCCATCAGGCGCGCCTGCTCGGACTGCACGCGGGCGAGCAGGTCGGCCACCTTCTCGGCCGGATCGAGCCGCACCCGCACCGGCAGCGTGTTGATGAACAGGCCGACCATCTCCTCGACCCCGCCCAGTTCGGGCGGACGCCCCGAGACGGTGCCGCCGAACACCACGTCGGTGCGGCCGGTGAGCATGGCAAGCAGCATCGCCCACGCGGCCTGCACCAGGGTGTTCACCGTCGCGCCCGCCTCCCGGCCCGCGGTCTCCAGCCGGGCCACGGTGTCGCGGGACAGGTCGACGGAGAGCATTCCGGTTTCGGTCGATTCGATCCCGGCGAGGGTGGGCACCGCGCGGGTCGGCGTGTCGATGCCGGCCAGCGAATCGGTCCACGCCGCGAGGGATTCGGCGTCGTCCCTGGTCGCCAGCCAGGTCAGGAACTCGCGGTAGGAGTGCGCGGGCGGCAGGGCCGCGGTGTCACCGTCGGTGACGTAGAGGGTGAGCAGTTCGCGCACGAGCAGCGGCGTCGACCACCCGTCCAGCACCAAGTGGTGGTTGGTGAGCACGAAACGGTAGGTGTCGGGGGCGATCCGGATGAGCGTGCAGCGCAGCAGCGGGGGACGGGTGAGTTCGAACCGGGTGCGGGCATCCAGTGCGACCAACCGGTCGAGTTCCCCGGCGCGTTCCTCCGCGTCGGTGATGCCGGTGAGATCCGCTTCCCGCCAGTCGATCTCGGCGTCGGCCAGGACGAGCTGACGGGGGCCGTCCTCGGTCTCGGCGAAGGCGACGCGAAGGTTCTCGTGCCGGGTCACCAAAGCCTGTGCGGCGCGGCGCAACCGGGCCGCATCGACGGTGCCCGCCAGGGTGAGCAGCGACTGCACCGTGTAGCCGTCGGCGGTGTCGGAGTCGTACAACGCGTGGAACAGCAGCCCGTACTGCAGCGGCGAGAGCGGCCATACGTCGACGAGGTCGGGGTGGTCGCGCTCCCAGGTGTCGATCTGCGCCTGGGTGACGGCGACCAAATCGAAGTCCGACGGCGTGCGTCCGCCCGCGTTCGCGGATCCGGCGTGCCCGGCCAGCGCGCCGAGCGCCTGCCCCCACAGGGCGGCGAGTTCGCCGAGATCCGCCGGGTCGAAAAGTCGTGCGGCGTAGGCCCAGGTCACCTCGAGGCCCGCGTCGGTGAGCACGGCGTTGATGTCCACCGCGGCGGCCAGCGGCGCGCGGTCGTCCTGGGTGGCGGCGAACCGGCGCGGCAGCCACGGTTCCGCCTCCCCGCCGGTGGACGCGCGGCCCAGGTAGTTGAAGCTGATCTGCGGGGTGGGCGCGTCGGCGAGCGCCGCCGCGGTCTCCGGGACCAGGTAACGCAACATGCCGTACCCGATGCCCTTGTCCGGCAGCGTGCGCAGCTGTTCCTTGGTCGCCTTGATCGCGGCGCCCGCCGCGGCGCCGCCCGCGAACGCATCCGCCACATCGATGCCGGTCAGGTCGACCGCGGCGGGGTAGACGCTGGTGAACCAGCCCACCGTGCGCGCGACATCGGCGCCCGGCACCACGCTCTCCGAGCGGCCGTGACCCTCCAGTGTGAACAGCGTGGAGGTACGTCCGCGCCACCGCGCGAGCGCCAGCGCGAGTCCGGCCAGCAGCACGTCGTCGGCGCCGCAGTGGAATCGGTCCGGCGCGGTGCTGAGCACCGTGTGCGCGACATCCTGCGGCACGACGGTGGACAGATGTGCCATGGTGCCCACCACATCGAGGGCCGGGTCCATCGGCGCCGACCCGAGCGCGGGGTCGGGCGTGGCCAGAACGCGTTGCCACAGCGGCAACTCGCCCGTGCGGGTAACCGCGTGCTCGTGTTGTCCGTGCGCCCAGCGCCGGAAGGAGGTGCCGACCGGCGCGAGTTCGCCGCCCAGCGCGGCGGTGGCCAGATCCGGCAGCAGGATGCGCCAGGAGACGCCGTCGGTGACCAGATGATGCAGCACCAGCCACAGCAGCGGCGCCGCGCCCGCGCGGTCGATCCACACGAAACGCGCGACCACGCCCGCCTCCGGGTCGAGGTGGTCGGCGGCGCGCTGCAACGCATGCTCGCAGGTCGCCTCGGCATCCGCGCCCGCGGTCACGACCTCCAGCAAGGCGCCCGCGTTCACCGCACCGGCTTCGGCGACCACCCAGCTCCATCCGTCACCGGTGCGGCGCAGCGTCGAACGCAACAGGTCGTGCCGGTCGAGCAGTGCTTGCAGCGCCGTGACGAGACCGGCGTGCTCGGTGCCGGGAGGCAACTCGATCAGTACCGCCTGGGCGAAGCGCCGCCAGGTGTCACCGGCCTCGAGCATCGCGTGCACGATCGGCGTGAGCTCTACCTCGCCCACCCCGCCGCCGGGCAGTTCGTGCACAACCGCGCTCGGGACTTCGGTGGCCACCGCGGCCAGCGCCGCGACGGTCTTGCGTTCGAAGACATCCCGCGCGCCGAATCCGAGCCCGGCCGCCTTCGCCCGCGACACCAGCTGGATCGAGACGATGCTGTCGCCGCCCAGCGCGAAGAAGCTCTCGTCGACACCCACCGATTCCAGGCCGAGCACCTCCGCGAACAGCGCGGCGAGCGTCTCCTCCCTCGGCGTGGACGGCGGCCTGCTCGTCGTCGTGCGCGCGCCGAATTCCGGTGCGGGCAGCGCCTTGCGGTCCACCTTGCCCAGCGGCGTGAGCGGCAGTTCGTCGAGCACCATGACCACGGCGGGAACCATGTAGGCCGGAAGCGATTCCCCGGCGGCGGCTTTCAGCGCCTCGGGATACAGCTGCGCTCCCGGCTTCGGCAGCACGTACGACACCAGCGCGGTGGCGCCCGAACCGGTTCCGACGCCGAGGGTGAGCGCGAAGTCGACGTCCGGATGCCGCTGCAGGGCGGCGTCGATCTCGCCGAGTTCGATGCGGAACCCGCGCACCTTCACTTGGAAGTCGCTGCGTCCCTGGTACTCCAGTTCGACGCGCCCGTCGTTGTACACCCAGCGCACGAGGTCGCCGGTGCGGTACATGCGCTCGCCGATCGCGTACGGATTCGCGACGAAACGATCGGCGGTCAGCCCGTTGCGCCGGTGGTAGCCGCGGGCCACACGGGGTCCGGCGAGGTAGAGCTCACCGGTGGTGCCCGGCGGCAGTGGGCGCAGCCACGGGTCGAGTACCACGGCCGCCACACCGCGGGCCAGACCGCCGATGGTGACCGGGCCGTCCGGCGTCAGCGGGGCGCTGAGCGTCACGGTGATGGTGGTCTCGGTGGGGCCGTAGCCATTCAGCAGGGTCCGGCCCGACCACTTCGTGACGAGTTCGGGCGGGCAGGCGTCACCGCCGACGATCACGGTGCGCAGATCGGGCAGGGTCGCCGGATCGAGCGATCCCACGACGGCCGGGGTCACGTTGAGGTGGGTGACGCGGTGGGCGCGCAGCACCCGGGCCAGCTCCTCGCCCGCGTACGCCGCCGGCGGCACCACGGCCAGCGTCGCGCCCGCGGCGAGCGTGACCAGGATTTCCTCGACCGAGATGTCGAAACTCGGTGATACGGCGTGGGCGACAACGGAACTCGCGTCGACGCCGAATCCGGCGCCGGAACTCGCCACCAGGTCGGCCAGCCCTCGGTGCGGCACCGCCACGCCTTTGGGGAGTCCGGTGGAGCCGGAGGTGTAGATGATGTAGGCGACCTGATCCGGCTGTACCGCGGTGAGCCGCTCGGCGTCGGTCAACGGCGCCGCGTCCCGCTCGGCCACTTTCCGCTCGGTGTTCTCGTCATCGAGGACCAGCCAGGACACCCTGCCCGGCAACGCCTTTCGAGCGGACGTGATCGTGATGCCCGCGACGACTCCGCTGTCGCCGACCATGTGCTCGATCCGGTCGGCCGGGTAGGTCGGATCGATCGGCACGAAGGCCGCGCCGGTCTTGACCACCGCGATCGTCGCCAGGACCGACCGGAGGGACCGCGGGATCGAGATCGCCACCGTGCGTTCGGGGCCGGCGCCCGCGGCGATCAGCACCCGGGCCAGCCGGTTGGTGTAGTCGTCCACCTGCCGGTAGGTCAGCGCGGTGTCGTCTTCCACGAGCGCGGTCGCCAGCGGGTCACGGGCCGCGCCCTCGGCGAGGATGCTCGGCAGCGTCCGTGCCGTCTCGCCGAGCGGCCCGCGGGCGGGAGCGAAGTCGGCGCGCTCGTCGTCCGACAGCACCGACACACCGGCCAGCGGCGCGTCCGGCCCCGCGGCCAGGAAACGGTGCAGGAACGACAGGAAACGGCGATGCTGCCCGGTCAGCTCGGCGTCGGAGTAGAGGTTGCCGTTGGCCTGGAAGTCGATGTGCGTGCTCTCGCCGCCGACGCCCGGATACAGGTTGACGAACAGGTCGTCGATCAACCCGGAGGTCAGCACGTGCAGCCGTCCGGTGACCGGGCCGAGCTGGATCCTGGTGTCCACCATCATCAGGTTCACAGTGGGGCCGAACGATCCGGCCTCGTCCATCGGCCAGCCCAGATCCCGGAAGATGTCCTCCTGCCGGTAGCGCTGGCGTCGCAGCGCCCCGGTCAGCTCACCCTGGGCCGCCCGGATCACGTCGCCGACCGTGGTGGCCGGCGTCAGCCGCAACCGCAGGGGAACGACATTGGCGATCATGCCGCCGGAACGCCGCAGTGTCGCGGTGGTGCGCGCGGAGACCGGCAGGCTCAGCACGACCTCCGGCGAGCCGGTCATCGCGGACAGGTACGCGCCGAACGCGGCGACCACGGTCGGCGCGACACCGGAGGAGAGCTGCTCGGCGACGGCGTCCAGCAGTCGCGCGGTATCGGCGGGCAGCGCGCCCGCGACCCGGCTCGGATGCCCGTTCACGCCCGCGGTGCGGCCGGCCAGGCTCACCGGATCGGCCATCCCGTCCAGATGCGCGAGCCAGTGCTCCCGGTCCGTGCCGAACCGCTCCGAGCTGCGGTAGGCCAGATCGGCCTCGACGATCTTGCGCAGGTCCTCGGCCTTCGCCGGTGGCGCTTCGCGGCCCTCCACGGCGGCGTTGTACAGCTCGCCGGTGCGCTGCACCATGGTCAGCGCGCCCATGCCGTCGAGCACGATGTGGTGGATGCGCGAGTACCAGAACCAGCGCTGCGCGCCGACGCGCAACATCGCGATCCGCACCAGCCGGTCGCGGGTCAACTCCAGCGGTGCCTCGTACTCCCCGCGCATCCACGCGCGCGCGGCCGCCTCCGGATCGGGCTCGGAGCGGAAGTCGAGCGTTTCCAGGCTGTCGTCGAGGGTGGTGTCGACGAACTGGAACGGATGCCCCTCCACTTCGATCAGGCGGAGGTAGCCGGTGCCGAACTCGCGCCCGGCCTGCCGCGCCGAGCGCGCCAGCAGGTCGAGATCGATCGGTCCGTTCAGTTCGACGTACTGGGCGATGGAGATCGGAGTGTCACCGGCGACGTGCTGGGCGAACCAGATGCCGCGCTGGGCCGCCGACAGGGCGAAGGCCCCAGCGGGAAGCGCTGTCTCCGAATCTTTCACCGAAAGGGAAGGCTGTTGCATGACGTGTCCTACGTTCTGACCGTGGTCGGGCTACCCGGCGAGGACCGCCCGCAGCCACCGCGGTAGCGGTAGTACCTGCCGCCGCACAGCACGCGGCACCTCAATTCTGGACCGGCGTGGGCGGCGCTGCGGGGGTATTGCGCACACTGCGCGACCCGAACATCGCTGTTCGGGTCGCGTTCGGAGGGGTATGCCCGCTCAGGCGGCGGTGGGCAGAAGATCCAGGTCGGCCGTGCGCAGCGGCGCGGCGGAACTGGTCAGGTAGCGCTGCAGGGTGGAGCGCTCGTCCAGCACCAGCCAGGTGATCCGGTCCGCGTGCTCGGGCTGCTGGTCCTTGGTGGTGATGCCCACCGGGGTGCCGAGCGCGTAGGAGCCGTCATCGGTGACCGGGACGGTGATGGCGCCGATCTTGGTGGCGGCCCGCTCGGCCACCACGGCCTCGATCGGCTGGTCGATCGCCACCGCGATACGGGTGCCCGGCCCCGCGCCGATGCGCAGCAGCAGCCGGGCCAGGCGGTTGGACCAGCGATCGAGCTCGGCGTAGGTCAGGTCGCAATCGGCGGTGGACACCACGACTGCCTGCGGGTCGACCTCGGCGACGGGCTGTGCGATCGGCAGGGCGTACAGGTTGTCGGCGAGCGAATCGGTCAGCGTGTGCATGTCGTGTCCTCGAGAGTCGATTGAGAGGTTCTTGGCGTACCTCTGAATCTCGTCCTCGAAGGGGCTTTCCGACAGCAACCCCAGCGCTGGTCCGCGCACTCCCAGGGTGGGGGAAACCGCACCCAAGGGGGTGGGTGGCGGTCAGTCGGTCACGTAGCCGTTCAGCGTATTGCGCAGATCGGTGAGCAGGGCGCGGGCGGCGGTGAGGCCATCGCCGTGCCAGACGCTGTCCTCCACGGCGAACACCCGGCGATCGGTGGCGGCGCCGAGTTCCTTCCACTCGTCGGTGCGCAGCACAGCTTCGGCGTGCTTCTTGCCCTCCGGGCCCGCGAGGATCACGTAGATCAGGTCGCCATCCACCTTCGTGGCGAACGCGTCCTCGTGCACGTCGAACGAAGCGCCGCGCTGAGCCGCGGGACGCTGCACGCCCGCGTCGGCCAGCACCTGGCCGGAGAAGCTGTCGCCGCCCTGCACCCGCTCGGCGTCGGCGGTGAACCTGACGACCGACGCCTGGGTCTGGCCCGCCGCCAGCGCCACACCGGTGTCGCGCGCCTCGGTGCGGTAGTTCTGCAACGCGGTCTCCGCCGCGCCGCGACGTCCCAAACCGGCGGCGAACGCCGCGAATTCGGCCTGCCAGCTGTCGTTCGAGCCGACCAGCACCGTCGGGGCGATGGCCTGTAGCGCCGCGAAACTCGCCGACTGCGTGGGGATCTCGCCCAGAATCAGGTCGGGGTGCAGGTTTGCGATCCGCGCCGGGTCGGGCTGCGCCACGGTGCCGACGGCGGGGATCTTCAGCACGCCGGTGCCGAGGTATTCCGGCTGCGGACTGGGCCCGTCCATCGTCACCGTGCCGACGACTCGCTCCCACAGACCGAGTGCGCAGACCGCGTCCAGCGCGGAGGTGCTGAGCACGACGACGCGCTGTGGGTCGGCGGGCACCTCGGAGACGCCCGCCGCATGGGTGACGCTGCGGGTCGCCTCGCCCGCCGGATCCGGCGCGCTCGGCAGCGCGCATGCCCGGGTGGTGTCGCGCTCGAGTCCCACCACGCCCGCGCCCGCGATATTGGTGGTGGTGCGCACGATGGACGCGGCGTCGTCGGTGGTGCCGCCGCACCCGGCCACGAGGAGCGCGGCGCACCCCGCCACGACCGCCCGGAACCGGTGACCGCCCGCGCTGCCGCGGGTCCGGACCGCGCGAATTCGGCCGCGTACATGCAAAACGTCGCTCACCGGCATGCGAGTGAGGGTACATGTCGGCGCCGGTCGTCCCATGGGTGAGGTCGGAGCCGTGAACGTCCGCGCACCGGGGTTCGGTGGGCACCGGGTTGCACCGCCCACGGCCCGAAATCGAAGGGAATCAGGCTCGATTGCCGCCGATGCTGAAGCGGGCGCCGGTGGCGTCGGTGACCGCGGACATGCGGCCGTAGGGGGTGTCCTCGGGCGGGGAGAGCACCGAGCCACCGAGTTCGACGAGGCGTTCGACGGACTTGTCGACGTCGTCGGCGCCGAAGTAGACCGTCCACCCCGCGGGGGCGCCCTCGGGCAGGAATGCCGAGGCGTCCATGACCCCGCCCAGCATCGGGCTCTCGGCGTGGATGGTGGAGTAACGGAACTCCGGAGCGTCGGAGATGGTGAAGACGTCCGACCAGCCGAAGACGCCCCGGTAGAACGCCAGCGAGGCGTCGTAGGCGCGGGTGTGCAGCTCGAACCAGGACGGCGCGCCCGCGTGGTCGCGCCACTGGCCGCCCGACACCAGGCCCATGGTCTCGAACCCGGGGAACGTCCCGGCCTGCCAGATGCCGACGCCCGCGCCTCCGACGTCGCCGAGCACGGCCATCGTGCCCAGTTCGCCGACCGCCATCGGCGGCACCACCAGCGACGCCCCCGCCGCGCTCGCCGCATCGGCGGTGGCCTGCGCGTCGGCACTGGCCAGATACACCGTCCACTGCTCCGGGCTGTCGGTGTCGCCGGGCATCCTGGCCATCGCGCCCGCCACCGCGCGCCCGTCCTTGCGGAAGGTGACGTATCCGCCGAACTCCTCGCCCGCGCTCTCGGCGGTCCAGTCGAACAGGTCGCGGTAGAACGCGATACTGCGATCGAGGTCGGAGGTGTACAGATCCACCCAGCAGGGATCGCCGGGCTTGCGGCCGTTCGGTGTCGTCATCGCTGGTCTCCTGGTCGAGAGGGAAGTCGTGTCACCGATACAGACGCCCGCCGCCCAAGGAACTCATCGGTGATACGGAAAGGCCCCGGCCGGCCGCGTACGCTGTGAAGGAGCAAGCGGCAGCCGCTCGAACGTGAGCCACTAGAGCGCCGCGAACAGGCCGCGCCGCAGGTGCCGCCAAACAAATACGACAGAGAGTAGGACCCGTTCGGTCGGCTCGGGAGGCGCGGGTTTACGATTCGAGGAGCGCAAGCGAACTGTCGTCTGTCCCGACATAGGGATGGATGCGATCAGCGGAGCCTGCGGAGCGAATTGAAGGCACCTTTCAGGAGGATCAGTGACTGCCGTAGAGCCCCAGCCAGTCCCTCAGTTGGAAGCGACTCGGCCTTATCCGGCTCGGACCGGGCCGAAGGGCTCGTTCATCTACAAGATGGTCACCACCACGGACCCCAAGGTCCTGGGTGTCATGTACCTGACCACGTCGATGGGCTTCTTCCTCATCGGTGGCCTGATGGCCCTGCTGATGCGCGGTGAGCTGGCGCGACCCGGTCTGCAGTTCCTCTCGACCGAGCAGTTCAACCAGCTGTTCACCATGCACGGCACGATCATGCTGCTGTTCTACGCGACCGCGATCGTGTTCGGCTTCGCCAACATCATCCTTCCGCTGCAGATCGGCGCCCCCGACGTCGCCTTCCCGCGCCTGAACGCCTTCAGCTACTGGCTGTACGCGTTCGGCGCCAGCATGGCGACCGCGGGCTTCATCACCCCGGGCGGCGCCGCGGACTTCGGCTGGACGGCGTATGTGCCGCTCACCGACATCCTGCACTCGCCCGGCGTCGGCACCGACCTGTGGATCCTGGGCCTGGCGGTGTCCGGTCTGGGCACCATCCTCGGTGGCGTGAACATGCTGACCACCGTCGTCTGCCTGCGCGCTCCGGGTATGACCATGTTCCGGATGCCGATCTTCACCTGGAACATCGCCGTCACCAGCGTCCTGGTGCTGCTGGCCTTCCCGCTGCTGACCGCCGCGCTGTTCGGCCTGGCCTACGACCGCCACCTGGGCGGCCACATCTACGACCCGGCCACCGGCGGCATCCTGCTCTACCAGCACCTGTTCTGGTTCTTCGGCCACCCCGAGGTGTACATCATCGCGCTGCCGTTCTTCGGCATCGTCTCGGAGATCTTCCCGGTCTTCTCGCGTAAGCCGATCTTCGGTTACACCACGCTGGTCTACGCCACCCTCGGTATCGCCGCGCTGTCCATCGCCGTGTGGGCGCACCACATGTACGCGACCGGCGCGGTGCTGCTGCCGTACTTCTCGTTCATGACCTTCCTCATCGCGGTCCCGACCGGTGTGAAGTTCTTCAACTGGATCGGCACCATGTGGCGCGGTCAGCTGACCTTCGAGTCGCCGATGCTGTTCTCAATCGGCTTCATCGTCACCTTCCTCTTCGGTGGTCTGTCCGGCGTCATCCTGGCCAGCCCGCCGCTGGACTTCCACGTCACCGACTCGTACTTCGTCGTGGCGCACTTCCACTACGTGCTCTTCGGCACCATCGTGTTCGCCACCTACGCGGGCATCTACTTCTGGTTCCCGAAGATGACCGGCCGGATGCTGGACGAGCGCCTGGCGAAGTGGCACTTCTGGACGACCTTCATCGGCTTCCACACCACCTTCCTGGTCCAGCACTGGCTGGGCGCCGAGGGCATGCCGCGCCGCTACGCCGACTACCTGCCCGGCGACGGCTTCACGACGCTGAACACGATCTCCACGATCGGCGCCTTCGTGCTCGGCGCGTCGATGCTGCCGTTCCTGTGGAACGTCTTCAAGAGCTACCGCTACGGCGAGGTGGTCACCGTGGACGACCCGTGGGGCTACGGCAACTCCCTCGAGTGGGCCACCACCTGCCCGCCGCCGCGGCACAACTTCTACGAGCTGCCGCGCATCCGCTCCGAGCGCCCCGCGTTCGAGCTGCACTACCCGCACATGGTCGAGCGCATGCGCGCCGAGGCCCACGTGGGCTGGGGCGCGGGCAAGCACGCGACCGAGCTGCACGAGCCGAACGTCCTGGCGAAGTAGGGCGTTTCCGCGCCGGGGCAACGCACGGGCGACGTCCGGCCCCGCCGTAGGATTCATCGCGACGAGTGTGCACCCGCTGGTCATCAGCGGGTGCACACTCGTTTGTGGAGATCAGTACGCACCGTGCGTTGCGACAACGACGTCCAGCACAGCGACGGCGAACATCGAACATGGAGCGCATCAGTTGGCCGACACCACCGTCCTCGTCACCGTCACCGGACCCGACCGCCCCGGTGTGACCTCCGTGCTGCTGGCGGCCATGTCCCGGCACCACGTGAGCCTGCTGGACGTGGAGCAGGTCGTGATCCGGGGCAGGCTGACCCTGGGCGTCCTGGTCACCTGCCCGACCGACGCCGAGGCGTTGCAGGACGAACTCGAAGAGGCCATGAACACCGTCGGCATGCACGTCGACGTGGAGGTGGACGCGGCGATCGGCAGGCAGCCGATGTCCACGCACGCGGTGGTGATCCTCGGGAGCCCGGTCACCGCGCGGGCGTTCAGCGCGGTGTCACGGCAACTGGCCGTCTTGGGCGCCAATATCGACACCATCCGCGGTATCGCCGACTACCCGGTGACCGGCATGGAGCTGATGGTCACCGCGACCGACTCCGGCCCGGACACCGACTCGCGGCTGCGTACGGCGCTGGCCGAGGTCGCCGTGGCCGAGCAGGTGGACGTCGCCGTGGAGCGGGCCGGGCTGGCCCGCCGGGGCAAGCGGCTGATCGTGTTCGACGTCGACTCGACGCTGATCCAGGGCGAGGTGATCGAGATGCTCGCGGCACACGCGGGCGTGGAGGACGAGGTCCGCAAGGTCACCGAGGCCGCGATGCGCGGGGAGATCGACTTCGCCGAATCGCTGCGGCAGCGGGTCGCGACGCTGGCCGGGCTGGACGAGTCGGTGATCGATGAAGTGGCCGACCGGATCGAGCTGACCCCCGGCGCGCGCACGACCATTCGCACCCTGCGCCGGATCGGTTTCCGCTGCGGCGTGGTGTCGGGCGGCTTCCGGCAGGTGATCGAGCCGCTGGCGCACGAACTGGAACTGGACTTCGTGCAGGCGAACACGCTGGAGGTCATCGACGGCAAGCTGACCGGCCGCGTCGTCGGCGAGATCGTCGACCGTGCGGCCAAGGCAACCGCGCTGCGCAAGTTCGCGGCCGAGGCCGGGGTGCCGATGGAACAGACCGTCGCCGTGGGTGACGGCGCCAACGACATCGACATGCTCAACGCCGCCGGGCTCGGGGTCGCCTTCAACGCCAAGCCCGCGCTGCGCGAGGTCGCCGACGCCGCGCTCTCGCATCCGTACCTGGACGCCGTCCTGTTCATCCTCGGGGTCACCCGGCACGAGGTGGAGGCCGCCGACGCCAGGGACGGCCTGCTGCGCCGCGTTCCGCTGGGGTGAGCGGTCCGGAACCGAGCATTCGGACGACTCGCGGCCTGCCGCTGCGCGGATCGCCGATCGGTAGGCTCTCCGCGAGTTGATCATTCGCCGATCGGAGGACAGGTGCGCAAGTCCCTGCTGGTGCTGCTGCTCTGCTCGGCGGTGGTGGGTTGCGGCAACGACTCGCGCGAGACCCATCCCGCCGAGGACGCGAAACCTGTTGTGCGGGTTGGTGATGCCGACGACGGGCAGCAGCGGCGGCTGTGGGTCGGACAGCGCCTGGTGGTCGCCCTGCCTGCCAACCCGTCGACCGGATACTCCTGGAGTGTCGCGCAGATGGATTCGTCCGCGGTGCGGCAGGACGGCGAGGCGGATTACGAGCCCGATCCGGCCGTGCCGGTCGCGCCGGGCGCGGGTGGCACCGCCGTATGGAACTTCGTGGGCATCGCGGCGGGTGTGACCGCGTTGAGGTTGGAGTACACGCGTCCATGGGACCAGGGCTTGGCACCGGCCCGGACGTTTTCGTTGACGATCGAGGTGCAGTGATGACGCGCATTCCGGACTGCGGCGCCGAAGTCGGGCGCGGCGCAGAGAATTTCACGGCCGCCCCGCCATCGGACTTCGCCCCGGAGACATCGGATATCGCGACTTTCCATGCCCGGCATGCGGAGCTGGCGCGCGGCTACCACGGCGCGGGCGATCCGGACGACCCCGCCATGGTGCAAGCGATGCAGATGGTCCTGCACCTGCCCAAGGCCGATCCGCCCCCGCGCAGCGCGCTGCTGGCAGCGGCCGCGGCCGCCGCGGTGGCGCTGTGCCTGGACGAGCGGGTCGGGCCCGGCGGCGAGTGGGAACAGCCGTATCTCGCATGGAAGCGGTCGCGCATTCGCAAGGTGGCCCGGCGGGCGCGCGGCGCGCAGTGGCAGGCGACCTGCGCGGTACCGGGTGTCACCGTCGAGATCGACGGCGCGCAGGCGCGCGCGTTGGTCCCCGGACCGGTGGGCGAGGTCGATCCGCGGATCAAGCGTCTGCAAATCGGCGGCACCGATCTCGAGCACGACGCTCCCGGGCCGCCCGATCCGCTCCTGCCGGTGCTGTGGGTGAACGCCGCGCTCGGGATGACGCTGGGCAAGTCGGCCGCGCAGGTGGGTCACGCGAGCATGCTGCTGGCCGGGGCGCTACCGGTCGAGCACGCGCTGCGCTGGGCGGAATTGGGCTTCAGGTGCGCGGTGCGCGAAGCCGACCCGCCGCGGTGGGCGTCGCTGGCCGGGCAAGTGGCCGACGGCGGTGCGGTCGCCGTGCGCGACGCCGGATTCACCGAAGTAGCGCCGGGCTCGATGACGGTGATCGCGGTCCCCGCCCGATCCTGGTGAAACCTCCCGCGGCGCCCCCTCGTGGGCGTGTCGGTGCGGCGGCCGACGCGGTCGTGACGGCGGCGTTCCGGCGTAGATCCGACCGACCGGATCGGTTTTCCCTCCCCGCGTTGGCAAGTGTCCCCTCAGGTGGGCCAAGATGGAGCGCGTGCCGCAACCGGATCCCGATCTGCTCATCGATTTCACCGACGTGACCGTCCGCCGCTCGGGCCATACTCTCGTCGGTCCGGTCACCTGGCAGGTCGAACTCGACGAACGCTGGGTGGTCCTCGGCCCCAACGGCGCGGGTAAGACCTCGCTGCTGCGGATGGCCGCCGCCGAGATGCACCCCACCGCGGGCGTCGCCCATCTGCTCGGGGAGCGGATCGGGAAGGTGGACATCAACGAGTTGCGTCCGCGCATCGGCCTGTCCTCGGCCGCGGTGGCCGGCCGGGTTCCGATCGATGAGAAGGTCAGCGACCTGGTGGTGTCCGCGGGCTACGCGGTGCTCGGCCGCTGGCGGGAGCGCTACGACGAGGTGGACACCGACCGCGCCATCGACATGCTGGAAAGCCTCGGGGCCGAACATCTCTCGGACCGCACCTACGGCACGCTGTCGGAGGGCGAGCGCAAACGGGTGCTCATCGCCCGCGCGCTGATGACCGATCCCGAACTGCTGCTGCTCGACGAACCCGCGGCGGGCCTGGACCTGGGCGGCCGCGAGGAACTGGTGGAGCGGCTCGGCGATCTCGCCGCCGACCCGGATTCCCCCGCGATCGTGCTGGTCACCCATCACGTGGAGGAGATTCCCCCCGGCTTCACCCACGGCCTGCTGCTCAACGAGGGCGAAGTGGTCGCGCAGGGACTGCTGTCCGACGTGCTCACCTCGGAGAACCTCAGCGACGCCTTCCGTCAATCGATCGCGCTGGATCGAGTCGACGGACGTTACTTCGCGCGCCGCTCGCGCCGCGCGGGCCGGCACCGCACCCGCTGACTCGGACGGTGTCCGTCGCTCACCAAGCGCGCGTTAGGGTGCAGGGGTGAGTGAGAAAGAACCGCAGGCAGACTCTCAGCAACCGATCAAAGACGCGTCGACGGTGATGCTGGTGCGCGACGGCGCCGAGGGGCCCGAGATCTTCCTGCAGCGCCGGGTCGGCGCCATGGCGTTCGCCGCGGGCATGACCGTGTTTCCCGGCGGCGGCGTCGACCCGTCCGACGGGACCGCGGACATCGCCTGGTCCGGGCCCGAGCCCGCGTGGTGGGCCGAGCGGTTCGCCACCACCGAGGCCAGGGCCAAGGCGCTGGTCTGCGCGGCCGTCCGGGAGACGTTCGAGGAGTGCGGCGTGCTGCTGGCAGGCCCGACCGCCGACAGCGTCGTCTCCGACACCACCGGTTACCGGGACGCCCGCGGCAGGCTGGAGCGCAGGGAATTGTCGCTGGCATCCTTCCTCGCCGAGGAGAAACTCGTCCTGCGCGCCGATCTGCTACGGCCGTGGGCGAACTGGATCACCCCGGTCATCGAGCCGCGCCGCTACGACACCCGGTTCTTCGTCGCCATCCTCCCGCAGGGGCAGCTCGCCGACGGCGCGACGTCCGAGGCGGCGGAGGTCCGGTGGAGCACCCCCGCCGAGGCGCTGGAGCGCTGGCGCGCCGGCGTCGACGTTCTGCTCCCGCCGACCTGGTCGCAACTGGTCGCGCTCGGCGAATTCCGCGCCACCGCCGACATCCTGGCGGCGCAGCCGGCGATCGATCCGATCCTGCCCGTGCTGGCCGATGCGGACGGTAGACAGCTGCTGTCCTTCCCGGACAACCACCGCTACTTCGCCGATCTCCCCGACGCCGGGCGACTCAAGGGATCCGTGCGGCCCTGACGACGGGCCGGGTGGGCGCATAAGTGCCCCTGCCCCACGCGGAGGGTGGGCGCGGTGTGCCTCCGGCGAATGCCGCTCGCCGTCGTCGGGCCTGACCGCCGGTGCCGGTGCGCACCCGGTAGCGTGGCCTGCCATGGCCGAATTCGTGACCCTGGAGCTGCCCGAGGGCGACGCCGCGCGCGGCGTGGCCGTCCTGCGGTTCGCCCGCCCGCCGATGAATCTGCTGAACGCGCAGCTGGTGCGGGAACTGGCCGAGGCGGCCGATGCCGTCGCCGCCGACCCTGGCGTTGCCGCGGTGGTCGTGTACGGCGACGAACGCGTGTTCTCTGCGGGCGACGATGTGGCCGAACTGTTCGGTCTCGGCAGTGACCAGGCCGCCGCCATGGCGGCCGACTTGCAGCAGGACCTCGGTTGCCTGGCCCGGATCCCGCAGCCCACGGTCGCGGCGATCAGCGGTTACTGCCTCGGCGGTGGGCTGGAGCTGGCGCTGGGCGCGGACCGCCGCGTCGTCGGTGACAACGTCAAGCTGGGTCTGCCGCAGATCAAGACGGGCTTGATCCCGCTCGCGGGCATCCGCCGGCTCGCCCTGCTGATCGGACCGGGCCCGGCCAAGGACCTCGTCTACACCGGTCGTTTCGTCGAGGCGGACGAGGCGAAGGCGCTCGGCCTCGTCGACGAGGTCGTCGCGCCGGACGACGTGTACACCGCCGCGATGCGGTGGGCGCGCCAGTTCGCCGACGGTCCCGCCCGCGCGCTGGCCGCCGCGAAAGCGGTCTTCGAAGCAGGTCCGCACGGCCTCGATCGCGCCCGTGGCGAGTGGTCGGCCCTGTTCACGACGCAAGATCGCCTGATAGGAACAGGTTCCTATCTGACCGACGGTCCCGGGTCGGCGGAATTCGTGGGGCGATAGCAGGCGTCAACTGCGGATTTGGGTAGGCTTGCCGACCATGACGGTACGTCCCGACGACCCCGCGCCGAACCCGCACGCCACCGAGGCAGAGGTCGAAGCAGCGCTCAAGGATACGAAGCTGGCCCAGGTTCTCTACCACGACTGGGAGGCCGAGACCTACGACGACAAATGGTCCATCTCCTATGACGAGCGCTGTATCGAGTACGCGCGCGGCCGGTTCGACTTGGCCGTGGGTCCCGCGCCATTGCCCTACGGCAAGGCGCTGGAACTGGGCTGCGGTACCGGCTTCTTCCTGCTGAACCTGATGCAGGCGGGCGTGGCGAAGTCCGGCTCGGTCACCGACCTGTCGCCGGGCATGGTCAAGGTCGCGCTGCGCAACGCGCAGCACCTCGGTCTCGACGTGGACGGCCGGGTCGCCGACGCCGAGACCATCCCCTACGACGACGACACCTTCGATCTGGTGGTCGGCCACGCGGTGCTGCACCACATCCCCGACGTCGAGCTGGCGCTCAAGGAATGCCTGCGCGTGCTCAAGCCGGGCGGCCGCTTCGTGTTCGCCGGTGAGCCGACCACGGTCGGCAACTTCTACGCGCGCTGGCTGGGCCGGATCACCTGGAAGGCCACCACCACGGTCACCAAGCTGCCGATGCTCAGCGACTGGCGGCGTCCGCAGGAGGAGCTGGACGAGTCCTCGCGCGCGGCGGCCCTGGAGGCTGTCGTCGACCTGCACACCTTCGATCCGCGCGCCCTGGAGGCGATGGCCCGCTCGGCGGGCGCCGTCGAGGTGACCGCAAAGACCGAGGAATTCGCGGCCGCGCTGTGGGGCTGGCCGGTGCGCACCTTCGAGGCGGCCGTGCCCGCCGAGAAGCTCACCTGGCGCTACCGGATGGCGATGTACCGCGCCTGGCTGGGGTTGAGCTGGGTGGACGAGAACGTCATGCGCCGTGTGGTGCCGCGCCAGTTCTTCTACAACGCAATGATCACCGGCGTGAAGCCGAGCTCCGCCGGGAAGTAGTGGGCGGCGCCACCTCTCGCGACCGCATCGCCGACCTGGGCAGTGACCATGCTGCCCAGGTGCGTCGGCCCGCGTCGCCGCGCCGCAATCCGGAGATGAAGCGCCACCGAAACGGTGACCGGACCAAGGCTCGCGGGATCGCCACAGAAGTTCGGGACCAGATCGCCGTCGCGATCACCCGCACCGGCAACCCGAGCCGGGCCGTCGCCACAGCTCGGGTGACGGTCCCGACACCCGGACTCACGCTGGTCGGCACGGTGCGGACCACTACGGGAGCCCCGTAGTGGGCTACCGCTTCACCCGTGATGATGTCGGGTACCTGGGTAGCGCGATCGGCCGGGACGCGCTGGCCGAGGCGGATCGGCTGGCGCTCACCCCGGCGACGCACCTGCGGGATCTCGAGCTCGTGCGTCGCGCGCACGGCGACCGGGCGGCGGCCCTGATCGAGACCGTGCGATTGCGGCGCAGAGCCGCCGCGAAACTCCTCGACGCCGGGCAGTGGCTCTTCACCGACGACGCGCTGCAGCAGGCCACCCCGACGCTCGTGGCACGGCAGCGGGCCACCCGGCTGGCCGGGCGGACGGTGCACGACGTCACCTGCTCGATCGGAGCCGAACTCGTCGAGCTGGCCCGGGTGTGCCCGGCGGTGCTCGGCAGCGATCTGGACGAGGTGCGGCTGGCGATCGCCGCGCACAACCTGGGGTCCCACCGGCTCGGGGCGGGGGAGCGGGACTCCCGCACGTCCGCCGCCTGCCCCTCGGAGCTGACCCGGAATGTGATGCTGATCAGGGCGGATGCGCTGCGTCCGAGCAGTCGCGACACCGTGATCATCGCCGACCCGGCCCGGCGCGCCGACGGCCGCCGCACGCACGACCCGGCCAAACTCCAACCGCCGCTGCCGGATCTGCTCGCGGCCTACGCCGCCCGTGATATCGCCGTGAAATGCGCTCCCGGTCTGGACTTCGACCGGCTCGACTGGTCCGGTGAGGTCGAGGTGGTCTCGCTCGACGGCTCGGTGCGTGAGGCGTGCCTGTGGTCTCCGGGGCTCACCGAGGCAGGGATAACCCGTCGCGCGAGGGTGCTCTCGTCCAAGGGCGGCGGCTGGACCATCACCGATGCCGAACCCGACGTCATCGAGGAGCGCCCGCCCGGGCAGTGGATCATCGACCCGGACGGCGCCGTCGTGCGTGCCGGACTCGTTCGTCATTACGCCGCGAAACACGGCTTGTGGCAATTGGATCCGCGCATCGCCTATCTCACCGGAGACACCGTCCCCGAGGGGGTGCGCGGCTTCCGCATCCTCGACCGCATGGACTTCCGCGAGAAATCCCTTCGCGCCGAACTCCATCGCCGCGACTGCGGCCCTCTCGAAATCCTCACGCGCGGCGTGGATATCGACCCCGATGCGCTCCGCTCACGCCTCAAACCCCGGGGCACTCAACCGCACACACTGGTGATCACACGAATCGGCCGCGCCGCGACGGTCTTCCTCTGTTCCACCCCGTGACGATCCGGCTGCGTCGCGCGCTACGCCGGGAGTTTCGCGACGACGAGTCTCGCTGCGGCGGCCCACCGTTGGTCTGTCGGCGGGGCGGACAGATTGCTGCCGACGAGAAAGACGCGGACGACGAACCGGTCGGTGAGGACCCAAGCCTGCGGGAACTCGGCCTTCGCTTCGATGAGGACCGATCGCCCGATCCCGGGGAGTTCGCGCGTGGTGGGACTCTTCAGCCGCGCGATGGTCGCCTCGGTCACCGACCCCTGTTGCGGCCGCATCACTTTGATCGATGCGGTGAAGGACAGAATCCCACCGGCGGTGAGGTAGTAGGTGCAGCTTCGGCCGTAGGAACCGTCGTCGCGCTTGATCTTGGTGTCGTGCCCATCGCCGAGGCTCACCTCCGCCAGGGCACTGATTTCCGCCCCGCTCAGAACGCACTCGTCATCGACGGCGTGTTCCTGGAACGGCTCGTCGGCGACCGGCGCCGGTGTGGTTGTCACGGCCCGGGTCTGCGACGCTGCCACCGGACGCCCGTCGACCGTGCCGGCGCACGCCGCGGTAGACGTGAGTAGAGCGATAGCGACTACCGTCGCCCTGCCCAGACGCCCAAAAATTTCACTCTTCGCCAAAGGTCCCCCCTCGAACCAGCACACCACAAGATCGAGGCGACTCTACCGCCGACTCGGCCGCGCCGACCAACCGCGTTGCCGCGGCCTCAACTTCCATTCGCCACTACACGGCCCGGGTCAGCCGGAGAACCCGCACGTCGTACGAGCGGGGGTGAGAGAACCGACGGTGCTTACTTCTCCGGCGCGAACGCGAAGATCTCGCCGATGCGGGTGGCGACCACGACCTCGCCCTTCGCGCCGACCGACGTGCCGGTGGTGGTGCCCTTCGCGCCCGGCAGCACATCGGAGTCGAGGGTGGCCCCGGTCTGCGTGTCGAAGGTGACGAGGTTCAGGCCGTCGCCGATCGCCGCGACCGCGTAGCCGGTGTCGCCCGCGGTCTGCGCCGCGGAGCCGCGCAGCGCCAGATCTTTGCGCTCCCAGACGGTCTCCACCGCGTCGCCGTTGTCACGCAGCCCGAGCAGGTAGCCGTCGTCGCCGGAGGGGATGATCAGGCCGTCGTCCGAGACCGAGATGCCCCCGCGCGGCGTCCAGTCCAGCCGGTGGACCCACTTGGTTCGCCCGTCGGCGGTGTCCAGGGCGATCAGGCGGTTGTTGTTGTCGCCCACGTAGAGGGTGGTGCCGTCGGCGGACAGGGCCGGGCTGGTCGCGCTGCCGCCGAGCAGCAGTTCGGCGCTCCACTCCCGCACGAGCTTCTCGCCGGTGTAGCGCAACGCGACCACGGCCGCCGCGGGCCGCCCCGGCTGCCAGAGCGTCACGTAGAAGCGGCCACTGTCGGCGTCGACGGCGGAGATGGTCGCGACGGCGCACTGCGGCCCGCCGGTGGCGCAGTCGTCCAGGCCCTGGCTCGCGTCGGGCCAGCTGAGGCCGGCGTGCACGAGGAAGTCCGGTTCGCCGAGCAACTGCACGGTCGGCACCGTCCGGTCGCCTGTCTGCCTGGACAGCACGTCGACCTGGCCGGATCGCGTGACGGTCAGCAGCTTTCCGTCACCGGTGAACTGCACCGAGGCCGGTGTTCCCGCGACGGGCGTGGCCCACCGGGGCTGCCCCAGGTAGTTGAACGAGATCACCCGGCTGTCGTCGCCGACATAGACGTTGGTCATCCCGTCGACCGACGAGGGCGCGGAGATCGCGCTCGGGCCCAAGGCGTTGCAGAACCGTTTGCGGCCGGTGGCCATCTGGAAGGAGAAGATCGAGCAGTTCTGCAGGCGGGTGGTGACGAACAGCTGGCTGTCGGGCCCCAACGTGATCGGCTGGGCGATCGGGCCGCCGACCGGCCGCTGCCAACTCAGCTCGAGCTCCCGCGATCCGGTGACCGGACCGGTGCCGCTGTTGCGGCCGTCGTGATAGGCGGCGGTCCAGCCCTTGCCGGTGCCGACGGTGATGTCGTCGTAATCGGTGCCGCACCCGGCCAATGCCAGCGCGCCGACCGCGGCCAGCGCGGCCGCGGCACGTTTCCGGGACGGTCGCCACATGGAAGTAGCCAGTACGCCGCCGCTTCGCACCTGCCGCACTCCTGTCGTCGTTGGCGTTCGCCGTCGCCGTCTCCGGCGCACGAGTCACTGTACGGGAGGCCCGCGCGCGGGTGAACGCGTCCCGGCGTTCTCGTCGCGGGTGCTCGTCGTGGTGCTCACCGCGGGCGATAGGCTCTATCCGTCGCCGCCGAGGCGCGCGACGGCCGGTAGGACCACGACAGGAGAACCGTTCGTGACGAGCATGTGGGGCGCACCGTTGCGCTCGCGCTGGCGGGGATCGCGCCGCCGGGATCCGCAGCAGGCGCGTTTTCTGACGCCGGCGTCGCTGCGCTGGGTGCTCGCGAACCGGGCGTACACGCCCTGGTATCTGGTGCGCTACTACCGGCTGCTGAAGTTCCGCTTGGCGAATCCGCACATCGTGCTGCGCGGCATGGTCTTCCTCGGCCGCCGCGTGGAGATCCACGCCACCCCGGAACTGGCCCGCATGGAGATCGGCCGCTGGGTGCACATCGGCGACGGCAACGCGATCCGCTGCCACGAGGGTTCGCTGCGCATCGGTGACAAGGTGGTGTTCGGCAAGGACAACGTCGTGAACACCTATCTCGACATCGAGATCGGGGAATCGACCTTGGTCGCCGACTGGTGCTACATCTGCGACTTCGACCACAAGATGGACGACATCAACGTTCCGATCAAGGACCAGGGGATCGTGAAGAGCCCGGTGCGCATCGGCCCCGACACCTGGATCGCCGCCAAGGTGACCGTGCTGCGCGAGACCAGCGTCGGCCGCGGCTGCGTGCTCGGCGCGCACGCCGTGGTCAAGGGTGAGATCCCGGACTACAGCATCGCCGTCGGCGCACCGGCCAAGGTCGTCAAGAACCGCAAGGCGGCCTGGGAGGCGGGCGCCGAACAGCGTGCGGAATACCTCGCCGCGCTCGAGGACATCGCCCGTAAGAAGAACGGGGCCGCGCAGACCGCCTGACGGGTACCGCGCCCGCACCTCCGATCCGAGCGGAGACCTGAGGCCGGCCGGTCGAGGCCCGGATTCGTCGGCGCGGGCTAGTAGGTTCGGCGCTATGACTGCCTACGCCGCGCTGTTGCGCGGGATCATGCCGAGCAATCCGAATATGAGCAACGCCAAATTGCGCGGGGTTTTCGAATCGCTCGGCTTCGAAGGCGTCGGTTCGGTACTGGCCAGCGGCAATATCGTGTTCCACACCGCGGAGTCCGACGTGCCCGAGCTCGAGGATCGCATCCAGCAGGCGCTGATCCGGGAGCTGGGGATCGGCGGCGGCACGATCATCCGCAGCCACGACGAACTGCGCGCGCTGCTCGACACCGACCCGTTCCACGGTCTGACCCACGGGCGGGGCACGTACCTGATCGCGACGTTCCTCAAGGACACCGCCGAGCCGCCCAGCCTGCCCGAGCACCCCGACCCGCTCACCCGGGTCGTCGGCTACGACGAGGCCGCGCGCGCCTTCCTGGCGGTCATCGACAACAGCGAGCCGGGCAAGACGCCGGACTTCATGGCGTGGCTGGAGAAGACGTACGGCAAGGACATCACCACTCGCACCTGGCTCACCGTCGAGCGCATCGTCAAGAAGCTCGCGGCCTAGCCCGGCCGGGGTTACTTCGGATCGCGTTCCGGCAGCGGACGTTCCACGATCGAGGGGCGGCCGAGCGGGTTGCGCACCCGCCGCTTGGCCGAGTGGTACACCTGGGCGGTCTCCGCGGCCACCACGTCCCACGCGAAATCGGCGGTGAGCCGTTCCCTGGCGGCGTAGGCCCGCTGCTGCGCGGCGGCGGGGTCGTCGAGGGTGGCACGGACCGCCTCGACCAAGCCGTCGACGTCCGCGGGCGCGAACGAGGCGCCGGTGACGCCGTCGATCACCGCCTCGCCCAGGCCGCCCGCCGTCGAGGTGATCAGCGGGGTGCCCGCCGCGGCCGCCTCGAGCGCGACGATGCCGAATGGTTCGTACCGGCTGGGCAGCACGATCGCGTCGGCGCCGTGCAGCCAGCCGAGCAATTCGGAGTGGTCGAGCTGACCGGCGAAGTTCACCGCTCGGGCCACGCGGTGCACCCGGGCGCGCTCGCGCAACCACTCGAACTGGGTGCCGATGCCCGCGACGGTCAGGGTGGTGCCGGGATGGGCGCGGCGGATGCGGGGCAGCGCGGCGATCGCGTCCTGCACGCCCTTCTCGTACTCGAGCCTGCCCACGTACAGCAACCGGGGCGGACCGCTGCGCGGCGAGCGCGGGCGGAAAGTCCACGCGCCCACGTCGATTCCGTTGCGGATCACCGTCATCGGGATCCGCTCCGGACCGTAGAGCCGTTCGACCTCGTCCTGCATGGACGACGAACAGGTGATCAGCGCGTCGGACTCGTTGGCGAGCCACCACTCCACCGAGTGCACCTGCTTGTTGACCTTGCCCGCGACCCAGCCGCTGTGCCGTCCCGCCTCGGTGGCGTGGATGGTCGACACCAGCGGCACGTCGTAGTACTCGGCCAGAGCGATGCCGGGGTGGGCGACCAGCCAGTCGTGCGCGTGCACCACGTCGGGCGTCCAGCCGTCGCCGATGCCCGGCTTGCCGAGCGCGACGCCCGCGCGCACCATCGCGTGCCCCATGGCAAGCGTCCAGGCGAGCATGTCCTCGCCGAAGTCGAAGACCGGCGGGTCCTCCGCGACCGCCACCACCAGCACGCCGTCGGCGATGTAGGAGTGCGTGGGATGGGTCGCGGCATCGGTGCCGGAGGGGCGCCGGGACAGCACGACCACCTCGTGACCGGCCGCGGCCAGTTCGACGGCGAGGTGATGCACGTGCCTGCCGAGCCCGCCCACCACGACCGGCGGGTACTCCCACGACACCATCAAAATCTTCATGCAAGTCCTTCTGCGGCCGAGCCCGGGTCCGCCGGAACCGGTCCGTGGTCCGCGGTGGCGGAGCCCGGTCCTGGCACGGCGGCGGATACTGCCCCGGTGGCGCTGGGTACGGACCCCGCGGAGGTGAGTCGTCGCGCGTCCACGCCGGGGAAGAGTCCGTCAGCTGCCCCCCATCCTGCCGCCAACTGCCGTGCTTTCGCGAGTTGGCCCGCCCCGACGGCCGCGGCGATTTCCCGGACCGCGTGGGCGTGCCGGTGCGCCCGGTCGCGCGCGTAACCCGCGGCGGAGTCCTTGCTCACCATGAACGCCCAGTCGCTGGAGACGGTGAGGATCGCCTCGCGCAGCAGTTGATCGGCGACGTGGTCGCGCAGCCCGAGTGCGCCGCCCTGCGCGGCGCGCATCTTGTCGATGGTGTCCAGGGTCAGCCGCACGATGTCGTCGTTGAGCTCGACGAGATCACCCACCTGCTCGCCCGCCCACACCCGCCAGTCCTTGCCCGAACCCCAGGACGAGTCGGCCAGTGGTACCGGTTCGCCCAGGTAGCCGCGTGTTCGCGCGTCGGCCAGGGTGCCCACCGTGACGCCCGCTTCCGGCAGCGCGCGCAACACCTGCGCCAGCCACTGCGGCCCCTCGTGCCACCAGTGGCCGAACAGTTCGGTGTCGAACGCGGCGACGACCAGTGCGGGCCGGCCGATCCGGTCGGACTCGGCGATCAACCGTTCGCGCACGGTCCGCACGAAGTCGTCCACGTCCCGCGCCACGGCCGCGGCGGCCAGTTCCGGATCGTAGGGAGCCTTGTCCTGGCCCGCCACGTTCTTGCCGGTGACCCGCGCGGGTTTGAGACCCGTCGCGTGGTCATAGTGATGAAAGTCACGGTAGGCGCCGTGGCCCGGGTAGCCGGATTTCGGGGACCAGACCCGGTAACTCACCTGCAGATCGCGGCCGAACGCGACCACGTCGGAATCCCGCACCGGACGTCCGAGCGTCGTGTCGCCGCGCAGCGCCGGACCGTCGACCATGAAATGCGTCACACCGGCGGCGGCGTAACCGACCTCCATGCCGGGCGTGTATCCGCATTCCGGCGCCCAGATGCCCGTCGGTGTGTGACCCCAGCGGTGCCGCGCGTCGGCGAGGCCCTCGGTGAGCTGGAACCGGCGCATCCGCGGATCCAGCAGCGGCTGGAACGGGTGGGCCAGCGGGCCGCCGAGCAGTTCGATGGTCTCCGCGTCGATGAGCGCCCGCCAGACCGGCGCCGCGCCGTGCCGCCAGTGCTGCTCGAACTCGGCCAGGGCGGCGGCGGCCAAGCGATGTTCGTGCCTGCCGAGCGCGACATTGCCCGCCATGGCGGCTTCGTCGGCGCGCAGCTGCCAGTTGCCCAGCCAGTGGTGCATGCCCGCCAGGCAGTGCGGGTCGTCCAGCTGGGCCGCGAGCACCGGCGTGATGCCGAGGCTGAGCAGATGCGAACGTCCTTCGGCCGCAAGGGTTCGCAGGACCTCGACGAGGGGCAGGTAGGACGCTGCCCAGGACTGGTAGAGCCATTCCTCGCCGACCGGCCAGCGGCCGTGATGGGCCAGCCAGGGCAGGTGGGAGTGCAGGACCAAGGTGAACTGGCCCGGCACCGGGCTTGCGGCGTGCCCGCCGGGCACGGTACTGCGATCGGTCAAGGCTTCACCGCGATGGCGACCAGATCCAGACTCGCGTCGATGTCCGCGGCGAGCAGCGCGAAATCGTCCACCGTGACGCTCGCGACGTCCGCGGTCAGTTCCGCGGGCCACGGTTCGCCCGCCAGCGCCCGTTCGATCTGCGCGTCGATGAACGACCCGCCGTGCTTGGCGTCCAACGCTTTCAGGCCGGGACCGTGGTGCACGCCGATCATCTGCGTGACCTCGAAACCGGCATCGACGAGCAATTCGGTCAACTCGGCCGCGTTCAGTTCCCTGGTGTGGAACGGGTTGAGCGGAGTGTCGCGACCGGGGGAGAAGGTGATCCGGTTGGGCGTGCTGATCAGCAGTTCGCCGCCGGGGCGCAGCACCCGCAGGCACTCGCGCAGGAACTGGGACTGATCCCAAAGGTGTTCGATCACTTGAAAGTTCACCACGACGTCGACCGAGGCGTCCTCCAGCGGCAGTTCGGCGAGATTGCCCTGGATCATCTCCACGCGGGGGTAGCGCGCGCGCACGTGCTCGACGGCGCTGGTGTCGTAGTCCACGCCGATCACCTTGGTGGCCACGCCCGCGATCATGTCCGCGCCGTAGCCCTCGCCGGAACCCGCCTCCAGCACGGTCTTTCCGGCGCAGCGGTCCAGCAGGCGGGCGTAGGCGATCTCGTGCCTGCGGAACCAGTAGTTCTCCTCGGCGATGCCGGGAACGGTGCGCTCGCCGGTCAGCGGCAGTGGTTCGACGGCGCCGACAGCGGCATCGGTGTCCACGGTGCTGCCGGACGGGTCGCCCACTGCGGCAGGGATCACAGCCTCGCTCATCACTCCGACGTTACTGGCACCGCATCCGCGGGAAACACCCCACCCGGTCGCCCCGGAAGTGCGGCTCTGGCAGGCCGGACCCGGGGCCGCCGAACCGGGGCACTGTAACGCGTGGTACCCACTTGTGAGAGAGAAGCCACTAAGTTACCCACGGGTAACTTAACGTAAGGTAATGTCACGGCCTGAGCCACCCACCCGGGCGTACGGCGCAGCTCGTGCGACCACCATTTACGTGTAACCAGAACAGGAGGTCGACGAAGACCGATGCCGAACATCGTCGTACTCATCAAGCAGGTTCCCGACACATGGTCGGAGCGCAAACTCACCGACGGTGACTACACGCTCGATCGTGAGGCCGCCGACGCCGTTCTCGACGAGATCAACGAGCGTGCCGTCGAAGAAGCGCTGCTGATCAAGGAAGCCCAGGGCGGAGAGGTCACCGTGCTGGCCGCTGGTCCCGACCGCGCCACCGAGGCCATCCGCAAGGCGCTGTCCATGGGCGCCGACAAGGCCATCCACATCAACGACCCGGCCATCCACGGCTCCGACGCCGTGCAGACGGCCTGGGTGCTGGCCAGCGCGCTGGGCCAGGTCGAGGGTGTCGAGCTGGTCATCGCGGGCAACGAGGCCACCGACGGTCGCGCGGGCGCCGTGCCCGCGATCATCGCCGAATACCTCGGCCTCCCGCAGCTGACGCACCTGCGCAAGCTGACCGTCGACGGTGACAAGATCACCGGCGAGCGCGAGACCGACGACGGCGTGTTCAAGCTGGAGGCCACCCTCCCGGCCATCGTCAGCGTCACCGAGAAGATCAACGAGCCGCGCTTCCCGTCCTTCAAAGGCATCATGGCCGCGAAGAAGAAGGAAGTGCAGACCTTCACGCTGGCCGACCTGGGCGTCGACCCGTCGACCGTGGGCGTCGCGAACGCGGGCTCCACCGTCACCGCGGCCACGCCGAAGCCTCCGCGCACCGCGGGCGAGAAGATCGCGGACGAGGGCGACGGCGGCAGCAAGATCGCTCAGTACCTGATCGGCCAGAAGATCATCTGATCTCGGTAGCGCCTGCAGACTTCCTAGGAGAGAACAAATGGCTGAAGTACTCGTGCTCGTCGAGCACGCCGAGGGTGCGATCAAGAAGGTCAGCACCGAACTGCTCACCGCGGCTCGCGCTCTCGGCGAGCCCGCCGCCGTCGTGCTCGGCACGGCGGGCACCGGCGAGAAGCTGGCCGACGCGCTGGCCGCCGCGGGCGCCGAGAAGATCTACATCGCCGAGTCCGACGATGTGGAGAACTACCTGGTGACCCCGAAGGTCGACGTGCTGGCCGCGCTGACCGAGTCGGTCTCGCCCGCCGCCGTGATCGTCGCCGCCACCGCCGAGGGCAAGGAGGTGTCGGGTCGCCTGGCCGCCCGCATCGGCTCCGGCCTGCTGGTCGACGTCATCGACGTGAAGTCCGACGGCACCGCGGTGCACTCCATCTTCGGTGGCGCGTTCACCGTCGACGCCAAGGTCACCGGCGATGTTCCGGTGATCTCGGTCCGCCCGGGCGCCGTCGAGGCCTCGGCGCAGGCCGGTGCGGGCGAGAAGGTGACCGTCGAGGTGCCCGCGCAGGAAGACGGCGTGGTCAAGGTGACCTCGCGGGAGCCGGTCGTGGCCGGTGACCGTCCGGAACTCACCGAGGCGGGCATCGTGGTCTCCGGTGGCCGCGGCGTCGGCTCCGCCGACAACTTCTCGGTCGTCGAGGCGCTGGCCGACTCGCTCGGCGCGGCGGTCGGCGCCTCGCGCGCCGCCGTCGACTCCGGCTACTACCCGGGCCAGTTCCAGGTCGGCCAGACCGGTAAGACGGTCTCGCCGCAGCTGTACATCGCCCTCGGCATATCCGGCGCGATCCAGCACCGCGCGGGCATGCAGACCTCGAAGACCATCGTCGCGGTCAACAAGGACGAAGAGGCGCCGATCTTCGAGATCGCCGACTACGGCATCGTGGGCGACCTGTTCAACGTCGCGCCGCAGCTGACCGAAGCGGTCAAGTCGCACAAGGGCTGACGCTCTCGGCTGGTCGAAAGGCGGCCCCGGCCTTCAGGTCGGGGCCGCCTTTCGTTGAGTTGGTCGGTCTGCGGTTCCGGTACTCGATCCCGAACGCGCCCATGAGATCACCGCCCGATCCGGCCGCCGCAGCGCGAAAGTCCTGATTCAGCCCTGGAACCAGTGTCGGCCTCGCAGCGCAACTCGCCCTGGCTCGAGCCCTGCCTCGACTATGCCTGCGGACTCGGCACGCCGCCCCTGCTCGAAGGTGACATTGTGCCTGACGCCCGACTGGTTCGGGGTGCAGTGGCATACGCGCCAGATGGCCCGAAACTGTTCGTGGTCGGCACGGTTGACGACTCCATCCGCCGATCTCGCGCGTTGCCTGCTAGCTTCATTGGCGTCAAGTCCCCCGAAGGGGGGGAGTCATCGACACTAGGGGATCAAAAGTGAAGAAGACGGTTACGGGACTGCTGATGGGTGCGCTGGCCACGGGGGCTTTGATCGCCTCGGCACCTGCGGCGCAGGCAAAGGTGTATCCGAACGAAAAGGAATGCCTGGTCGCCGCGAAGCAGGAGGAGGCGCGGCGCGTTTCCGCGGGCGACATCAACGTGCCCCATTACAGCTGCAAGGCCGAAGGAAACGGCTGGCGAATGGGCATCTTCCGCTGATCGAAGTGGTGAGGGCGGGCTGACTTGGTCCGCACCATCCTCACCGCACGATCTGGCGCACAACCCCAGGACCACCGCGTCGATTGCTGCGCGGTGGTCCTGTTCCGTTTCCACCACCGCCGAATTACTTGCCTCCGACCGCCATTCGGCCTGTTCCCACCGCCGGAACTCGAGTGTGAGACCTTGCAAGCCCTCGCCACCATTTACGCCTGTGACCGCACACTTGGTTTGTTGTGCTCGGTCGGGAAAGGTCGGCGCGAGATTGGTGCGAACTCTCGAGGCCAGGTGAGCGAGAGTCGTGACCGATGCGAAAGAATCTACGGTGCAGGTGATTTGGCGTCGGAGATGCAGGTGCCGGACTTACACTCGGCCGGTGAGCATCCCAACGGAACCGATCGGTAGCATCCCTCGACCTCGCGACCTGTTGGCCGCCATGGCCGACGATTCCGGCGACGCCGCCGCGCTCGCCGAACTCCAGCAGCGCGCGGTCGCCGAGACCATCCGCCGTTTGGAGGAACTCGGCTCTCCCGTCGTCACCGACGGTGAGCAGTCCAAGCCGAGCTTCGCCACCTATCCGCTCGCCGGGCTGGACAATCTGGCCCCGGACGGGGCGGTCATCCCGTTCGCCGACGGGCACCAAAGACAGTTGCCCCGGCTGGCCTCCGGCCCGTTCCGCTACGCCGCGCACGCGGCGGACTATCTGCGGACCGCCCAGCAGCACGCCACCGTTCCGGTGAAGCAGGCCGTCATCGCGCCGTCGGCGCTGAGCCTGCTGTATCCGGCCGAGGGCATCGAGGGTTATCCGCGCGAGCAGTTCCTCGCCGATCTCGCGGACGCGGCCGAGGCCGACATCCGCGGCTGTCTGGAGGCGGGGGCGCACCTGGTGCAGCTCGACTTCACCGAAGGGCGGCTCTCGCTGAAGCTGGATCCCAGCGGCGGGGTGCTCGACCAGTTCATCGAGTTGAACAACACTGTGCTCGAACGGTTCTCGGACGAGGAGCGGGCCAGGATCGGCGTGCACACCTGCCCTGGCGGCGACCAGGACTCCACGCACAGCCTGGACGTGGACTACGTCGAATTGCTGCCGAAGCTGCTGCAACTGCGGGTGGGCGCGTTCTACCTCCAGTTCGCCAGCGAGCCCGACCCGGAGAAGGTGCTGGCCGTGGTCGCCGAACACCTGCCGTCTACGGCGCGCGTGTTCATCGGCGTCACCGACCCGATCGACCCGCGCGTCGAGACACCCGAACAGGTGCGTGACCGCGTGCTGCTCGCCGCTCGCTTCCTGCCCGTCGACCGGTTGGGCACCTGCGACGACTGCGGTTTCTCGCCGTTCGCCGACGACACCTCCACCTCACGGGAGACCGCGTTCGCCAAGATCCGCGCGCGCGTCGAGGGCACGGCGTTGGCGGCGACGGAGCTGGGCGTCTGAACTGCGTTACTCATACGGCCGGCCCCGGTTTCAACCGGGGCCGGTGTCGTTCGGCGATACGTCGGAAGCAATGCGTTTGCTCGATGCTTCAACGCCTGCATGACGGTCGAGGAATAGGCCTGTCGCAGAAAGCTGCTCAACGCATGTGGATCGGCCCCGCTCGCGGCCGTGTGATCGGCGAAGCGGGGCCGGTCGATTCGGCTACATGCGAATTCTCGTCAGGCGGGGAGGTTGAAATCTCCGCCCTGCGCACGGGTTGTGAAGGCGTCCCACTCGCCGGGTGCGAACATCAACGCTGGACCGGTGAGGTTCTTGCTGTCCCGGACGCCGATCATGCCGTCGCGCAGCCATGCCACTTCGACGCACTGCGAACCACTCTCGCTGCGGCTGCTCTTGAACCATTCTCGCGCCGGATAGGTCACCGTTCACCGCTCGTAACTCCTTGCCACCCGCCAGAGCAGGTCTCGCGATTCCACTTCACCCAGGCACGTTTCCCGGATGGCCGAGGCGAGCTCGCCGTAGAGCCGAATCTCCCCGGCTTTCTCCAGGTGTATATCCTGTGCAGGTTCGTCCTCCAAGTAGACGATCGGCGGTTCGACCGGCACGCCTTTGGCGTTCGAGTCGAACTCCATGACACACCGAAGCCGCGGGTTTTCAAGAGTTTCGACGTCCGGCAGGTCACCACATCGCGATCATAATCGTGCGCGGCACATCCGACGTGACGCCTCGTACGGCCCCGGTTGCTACCCCGACCTCGCTCGAGCCCGTGAACTGTTGCCGGGTCCGACCGGACTGTGGGATGCGGTGCGTCACGACTTCTGGTCACGTCTGCTCCCGCGCCATCGACCTTCCCCAACCACTGGATCGATCTGAAAACGGAAGAAAACGGATCGAGAGATCTCTTGCCCGCGTACCTGTTGAGGCGCGTTACTGATGAGAGTCAGGACCGAGCGAGTTCGCGATCCTGGCGCTGCGGAACCAATTCCCGCCGGGGCCGAGGAGGTCGCACGATGTCTACCACTCCTTCCCTTTCTGCGGCTCCGACTCTGATTTCGGCGAGCCCACGTTCGGGGCCGATCGTCGGTGGAACCAAGGTCATCTTGACCGGGACGAATCTGAACGGCGCTACGGCGGTCGAATTCGGAACCACTCCGGCGACCTCGTTCACGATCGAGTCCGCAACGCGGATCACAGCGGTCTCTCCTGCGGCAAGAGGAGCTGTGCACATCATCGTCACCACGCCCAGCGGGCTGAGTAACGGCGTCTCGTTCACTTATGTCGGCACGCCCGCGCCGGCCGGGGTGAATTTCGGTCCGGGATCGTCGATCATGTCCGATGGCGGACCGCCGCGCGGAAGCTGGGGCACCGTGGGAGCTGTCGGATATGACGAACTCGGCAATCTGGTAGCTCTCACGGCAGGACATATGATGACTCGGAACACCAGAGCTCAGGAGGTATTCCTCACGGGGCATCGCGGACTGGGCCCGATCGGGTGTTACGCCACGTGGGCCACGAATTGGCCCGGCTTTCCGTCGATGCGGTTTCCGGCCGACTCGTCCAAGGATTACGCGATCATCAAGCTGGACGAAACGAAGATCAAGCCGGTCAACACGACGCCGAACGGGACCGTGATCAGCCGGATCGGTGCGCATCCGGTTCCGCTTTCGGACATCATGTGCAAATACGGCCAGGTGTCCGGAACGACATGCGGTCTCGTAATCGAGTACGAGAACAACGTCATCAGTTCATGGGCTGCGATCATTCCGGGCGATAGCGGTGGACCGGTGACCACACGCAGCGGTCTGGTCGGAATCACCTCCGCGATCAATCCGCTCGAGCCGTGGGCACCGTTCCGGTTCACCGGTATCCACGGAATTCTCGACGACATCGCAGCGCAAGGACCGAACACGATCGGAATCGGATTCACTCCGCTTCCGTGATCGCTGGTGTCGACGATGTCGAGCACGCTGCCCCGCTCGATCGACTCGGCAGCGGACGATGTCGCGAGTTCCGTGACCGGAGCCGGGACCGCCCGCAGCCGACGTCTCGCGGCGATGAACGGCCCGCTGGCGAATGACCGTGCTCAGCAGCGGTGCAGCGCCAAGAGCAGGGTGTCCAGGATCGGTGATCGCCTGGCGTCGGCGCGCAGTACCGCCGAGACCGGGATGCGCAACTTGGATTCGGCCAGCCGTAGCACCACCAGTCCCTCGGTGGTGCTCTCGGCGTACAGGACCGTCCACGCGTCGGGCCGGTTGATCAACTCCATCGTCGCCGTGTGATCAGGCGGGATCGGCGGTCCGAACGTGGGGCCGGTGGGCAGTTCGGCGAAGGCGTTGCGGATCACGGTGTGCAGTAGGACCTGTTCCTGCTCCGGCGGAAGAAGCAGCGGATACGAACTCAGGTCCGCCAGGGTCACCGTGTCTCTGGTCGCCAGCGGATGTGCGCTGGAGGTGGCGATCACGAGGTCCTCGACCCAGAGTTGCTCCACCACGAGGCCCGGCTGGTCGACGCGGCCGCGAATGAGCGCCAGATCACAGTCCCCGTCGGCCACCGCGGTGATGCGCTGACGGAAGGGTTTGATCACGAACTCGATCTCCGCCTCCGGATGCGCGGCGCGCGCTCCCGCGATGGCCGACAGCGAGCGGGTGGCGAAGGACATGTTCGCGGCCAGCCGGATGCGCGGCCCCACCGTTCGCACGGCGGCCCGGATCGCCGATTCCAGGCTCAGCATTTGTTTCGCCAGGGGAAGTAGCCGGGCGGTCGCGTCGGTGGGGACGACCGAGCGGGTCGAGCGCTCGAACAGTTGCACGCCGAGGTCGCGCTCGAGCCGGGAGATCTGGTGGCTGATCGCCGACTGCGAGATGAAGCACCGCGCCGCGGCGCCGCTGAAGCTGAGCTCCTCGCACACCGCGACGAAGTAGGTGAGCTGCCGAAGTTCCACAGCGACCTCCTATTAATTACGAATCGAGATAAGACTCATCTGAATTATGCGCCCACACACCTGAAATATCCGTCCTCCGGATCGCGGTTGGTAATGAGAGAAGGAGGCTGTCATGCAGTACGTGGAAGCGGGAATCGAAACCGCGGGTGTCGTCATTGTCGGATCGGGGTTCGGCGGGCTCGCCGCCGCCAAACAGCTGGCCAAGTCGGGGGTGGACTATGTGCTGATCTCCAGCACGCCCGAGCATCTGTTCCAACCGCTGTTGTACCAGGTAGCGACCGGTGTGCTCGCATCGGATGAGATCGCGCCGCCGATCGCGGGGATTCTGCGCCGCCATCGCGAGGCCGACGTGCGCCTGGGCACCGTGGTCGACATCGACCCCGATCGCGCCATCGTCACCTACGAGCACGAGGGCGAGCGCCACCGCATCCGTTACGGCTCGCTGATCGCGGCCACCGGCGCGAGCCAGTCCTACTTCGGCCGTGACGACTTCGCGGAGAAGACCTATTCGCTCAAGACCATCGATGACGCGCGGCGGCTGCGCGCGCAGATCGCGCGGGTCTTCGCCGAGGCCGCGCAGGCCGACGAGCAGACCAGGCGCAGGCTGCTGAGCTTCGTCGTGGTCGGCGCGGGCGCGACCGGCGTCGAGGTGGCCGGTCAGTTGAAGGAGCTGGCGAAACGGCACTTCCACCAGGAGGTTTCGGTCACTCTCGTCGAGGGCGCCGGCGAGGTGCTCCCGCCGTTCGGCGGCGGGCTGTCGGAGTACGCGAAGAAGTCGCTGACCAACAGCGGCGTGGAGGTGCTGCTCGGCACCTTCGTCACCGACATCGAGCACGGCAAGGTCACCGTCAAGAGCGCCGACGGCGTCGAGCACGCCATCCCGGCGGAGACCGTGGTCTGGTCGGCGGGCGTGCAGGCGGGCGGGTTCGCGAAGATCCTGGCCGAGGCCACCGGCGTGGCGACCGACCGGGCCGGCCGGCTGCTGATCAACCCGGACCTCACCGTCGGTGGCTACGCCGACATCTACGCCATCGGCGACATGACCTCGCTCAACGGCTACCCCGGCCAGTCGCCGGTGGCCATGCAGGAGGGCAGGCACGCCGCCGACATCATCCGCCGCAAGAAGCAGCCCGGCACTCCCTTCACCTACTGGGACAAGGGCAGCATGGCGGTGATCAGCCGGTTCAGCGCCGTGACGAAACTCAACGACCGCGTCACCTTCCGCGGCGTGATCGCCTGGTTCATCTGGCTCGCGGTGCACCTGTTCTACCTGGTCGGCTTCCGCAACCGCTTCGCCGCGGTCGCGTCCTGGCTGGTCGCGTTCATCTTCACCGGGCGTCCCGGATTCGCCGAAGAGGACACGACCGCGCCGAAGGTACTCGCCGCGGAGAAGCGCGCCGCCTGATGACTTCTCGCGCCTGAGAATCGCGTCGCACGCTCGAAGGCGGCGCGATTCACGGTGCGCGCGGGCGGCTTCATGGCCCGAACGTGCTTCGCGCGGTAAACCGCATGTCGGAAGCAGTTTCGATGCCGATGGACGAACGCGGCGGAACCGTTCGGTGAACGCTCGGTGTGACCGCCGTCTCGTTAACCCAACCGGCATCGCGGCGACACTTCGAGGTCGCTGAGGCGCATTGTCGGACTGGCTTCATCATGGATATGACTATTTCGTCCGTGTTGACAGCCCCGGCTCGAGCGACGGACTCCGGGGAGGGGCGGTCGCGCTACTCCCTGGTGGTCTCCTCCGACCGCGACCACCGTGTCGCCGCGCAGCGCCTGCGCTACAACGTGTTCGCGAACGAGCCGGGCTTCCGGATCCCGGACACCGGAACCGGCCTGGACGCCGACCGATTCGACGAGCATTGCGACCACCTGCTGGTGCGCGACGACGCCAGCGGTGAGTTCGTCGGCTGCTACCGGATGTTGCCGCCGGACCGAGTCGCCGCGGCGGGCGGGTATTACACGGCGACGGAATTCGATCTCGCCCAACTGGATCCGGAGAGGATGCGGATCGTCGAGATGGGCCGCGCCTGCGTGGTGCCCGACCACCGCAACGGCTCGGTGCTCACGCTCATGTGGGCGGGCATCCTGCACTACATCCAGCTCACCGGCTACGAGTGGGTGATGGGCTGCGTGTCGGTGCCGATGCAGGACACTCCGGCCGACCCGCCCGGGGTGAACGTGCGCGGCGTGCGCGACATGCTGCTCGGCAGGCACGCCTCCGACCCGGAGCGCCGGGTGCACCCGCACAACCCGGTGATCGTCGACGGCAAGTCCCTGGACGAACTGACGCCGCCGTCCCGGCCGAAGCTGCCCCCGCTCATGCGCGGGTACCTGCGGCTGGGCGCGGAGGTGTGCGGCGAACCCGCTCACGATCCCGATTTCGCGGTCGCCGACTTCGTCGTGCTGCTCGGGTTGGACACCATCAACACCCGATATCTCGACCGACTACAAGACGCGGCCGCGTCGCTCGACGGGGGACGGTGAGGACCGTGGTTTTCGACGCGCCGCCCGCGATGTCCACCGCACACGCCTGGATGCCGTCGAGCCCCTGCGGGCCCGGCTGCCTGGATTCGATCGATGGAGTCGGACCGGCGCGGGTGGCCGCCCGGTTGGCCGGGGTGGCCGGACTGCTGCTCAGCTTCCCGTTCGCGAACGCGGTGACACCACGGGGCAAGCGCGTGCCGTTGCAGCGCCGCTACGCTCACCTGCTGCTCGGTTGCCTGGGCATGCGGCTGCGGATCGTCGACAACCGGGTGGTAGTGAACGAGCGCGGTGTCGTCGATGAGGGCGACGCCGCGCTCACACCCGCGGGCTTCGGGACGGCGGGCCATGGCGTGCTGGTCGTGACCGGGCACATCGGCTGGACCGACATCGTCGCGCTGGCCTCGGTGCAGCCACTCGGCTTCGTGGCCCGCGCGGACATGGTGGATTGGCCGCTGATCGGCAAGCTCGCCAAACTGATGCGGGTGATCCCGATCGAGCGCGAGAGCCTCCGGCAGCTGCCCGGCGTGGTGGCCGCGGTGGGAGCGCGACTGGCCGCGGGCGAGCGGATCGGCGTCTTCCCCGAGGGCACCACCTGGTGCGGCCGCGCCTACGGCACCATGCGTTCCGCGCTGTTCCAAGCGGCCGTGGACACCGGCACCCCCGTGCAGCCGGTGCGATTGCGCTACCTGGACCGGCACGGCGTGCCGTGCACGGTGCCCGCGTTCGTCGGCGCCGACACGTTCGCCTCCTCCGCGCGGCGGGTGCTGCGCTCGCGCGGGATGGTCGCCGAGGTGGTGCTGGAACCGGTGCTGGACCCCGGCGCGGACCGGCGCGAGCTGGCCCGCCGCTGCGAGGCCGTCGTCCGAGGGACCGCGGTGTCGCGTCGTGGTGCGGTCGAAGCCACGGAGTGGATCGAGGCCGGGCACACGAGGGTGCAGGATCCGTCGCTCGCGGTCGACGCCCCGGAGGTGCGCAGGCCGCTCCGCCGCCCGATGTTGCTCGGCCGCCGGAGCAGCGCTGCCGCTCGGTAGACAACTTGGCAAACCGATGGCCCGGTGGCGCCCTGATCCGCGACGCCGTGCTCCCCGGAGACACCGACGCTGCTCTCTGCAGTGCCACCGCCGCTCCCTGCGGCACCGGCGCCGCTCTCCCGGAGACACCGGCGCTGCTTTGTCAGGCGCTGGCCCTGCTCTCACCGAAACACCGGCGCTGATCTTCGAACCGGGGTTCGACCCGCGCTCACCCGGATGTGTCGAAGTTGCGCCGGGCCCACACGCCGGGGAGGCCGTCGACGGGCTACCAGCGGTCGCAGCCTCGGTGTCCGGGCAACGCCCCTACCGAGAGCACTCGGTGAAGCCGAATTCTCAGTTCCACATAGTTTCCGGGGCGAGCCGATGTCGGCCCGCCCCGGAAACAGTGGAAGAACTCAGAAGCCGCTTCCGGTCGGCGGCCGGAAGCCGTTGTGCCAACCGGGCCTGCCGTGGTCCCAGTCGTCGTGGCGGTCGCGGCCGCGGAACCAGTCGTCGTGACGTCCCCGGTCCCAGTCGTTGTGCCGTCCGTTGTTCCAGCCGTCGTGACGGTGGCCGCCGTGGCCGTGCCCGGGGCGGCCGTGGGCCGCGTCGACCTGGTCGGCGGGCTCGAGCACGATCGGGTCGGCGAGCGCGGGCACCGCGACGGCGGTGAGCGGCATCAGGGCGAGTACGGACGCGGCGGCGACGCGTGCCAGTACACGTCGCGTACGTCCATGGGTGCGTTGGTCCATCGGAACTTCCTCACTGATCGATTCGTCCGGTAGTCGACCGCCCGGCGTCCCGGTCCTGGATCCGGCTTGCGAACGGACCGACCGGCGATCAATACGTTGAACAACGTACCGCTATTCAGCGGCACATTCAATAGGTGAGAACCCTGAGATCCGGCCGGTCACATGGCTTTCGCGCCCCCCCGCGGGCGCGCGAGCAGGGGGGAATAACCCGCTCATCGTGACGGCTATCCTTAACTGGTCATGAAGTCGGCTTTTTCGGGTCCGGTCAACGGTGCTGCGCCCCACACGGTCTACCTCGATCACGCGGCCACCACACCGATGCTGCCCGCGGCCATCGAGGCGATGACGGCTGCCCTGCGCACCACGGGCAATGCCTCATCCCTGCACGGCTCGGGGCGTGCCGCCCGGCGGCTGCTCGAAGAGGCGCGCGAGTCGATCGCCGCCGACCTGGGCGCCCGGCCCTCGGAGGTCATCTTCACCTCCGGCGGCACCGAGAGCGACAACCTGGCGGTGAAGGGGATCTTCTGGGCGCGCCGCGACGCCGACCCGCGCCGCAACCGGATCATCGCCAGTTCGATCGAGCACCACGCGGTGATCGATGCGGTGGAGTGGCTGGAGCGGCACGAAGGCGCCGAGGTCACCTGGCTCCCGGTGGACGCCGAAGGGATGGTCGCGCCCGGCGCGCTGCGCGCCGCGTTCGCCGCGCATCCCGACGACGTCGCGCTGGTCACCGTCATGTGGGCGAACAACGAGGTCGGCGCCATCCAGCCGATCACCGAGTTGGCCGCCGTGGCAGCGGAATTCGGCGTGCCGATGCACAGCGACGCGGTGCAGGCGGCGGCGCAGCTGCCCATCGATTTCGGCGCGAGCGGTCTTTCCGCCGCCAGCTTCGCCGGGCACAAGGTGGGTGGACCGCACGGCGCCGGGGTGCTGCTGCTGGGCAGGCAGGTGCCGTGCGTGCCGCTGCTGCACGGCGGCGGCCACGAGCGCGACCTGCGGTCGGGGACCTCGGACACCGCGGCCGCGATCGGGCTGGCCGCGGCGCTGCGCCAGACCGCGGTCGAACTGCCCGTCCGCACGGCCGAACTCGTCGCCCTGCGGGACGCGTTGATCGACGGGATCCGCGCCGTAGCGCCCGACACGGTGCTCAACGGTCCGGCGGGCGAACGGCGTCTACCCGGCAACGTGCACGTCACATTTCCCGGCTGCGAAGGGGATTCGCTGCTGATGCTGCTGGACGCGGCGGGGATCGAATGCTCGACCGGTTCGGCGTGCACCGCGGGCGTCGCCACGCCCAGTCACGTACTGATCGCCATGGGCGTCGAGCCGTGGCAGGCGCGTGGCTCGCTGCGCTTCTCGTTGGGGCACACCTCGACGCGCGCCGACGTGGACGCCGTGCTGAAAGTATTGCCGCAGGTGGTGGAGCGGGCCAAGGCCGCGGGCCTGGCCGGTGCGAGAGGAGGTGTCTGATGCGGGTACTCGCCGCGATGAGCGGTGGTGTGGATTCGGCCGTGGCGGCGGCGCGTGCCGTCGACGCCGGTCACGAGGTGGTCGGCGTGCATCTGGCGCTGTCGGCGACACCGGGCACGCTCCGCACCGGATCGCGCGGCTGTTGCTCGAAGGAGGACGCCGGTGACGCCCGGCGCGCCGCCGACGTGCTGGGCATCCCGTTCTACGTCTGGGATTTCGCCGACCGCTTCAAAGAAGACGTCATCGATGATTTCGTCGCGGCCTACGCGGCGGGTGAGACGCCCAATCCGTGCCTGCGCTGCAACGAGAAGATCAAGTTCTCCGCGCTGGCCGACCGCGCGGTGGCACTCGGCTTCGACGCCGTGGTCACCGGGCATTACGCGCGGCTGGAGGACGGCGTGCTGCGCCGCGCCGTCGACGCCGACAAGGACCAGTCCTATGTGCTGGCGGTGCTGACCGCGCAGCAGCTTTCGCGCGCGATGTTCCCGGTGGGCGACACCCCCAAGCCGCGGATTCGCGCCGAGGCGGCCGAGCGCGGCCTCGCCGTCGCGAACAAGCCGGACAGCCACGACATCTGCTTCATCCCCTCCGGCGACACCCGCGCGTTCCTCGGCGCGAAGATCGGCATCCGGCCCGGCGCGGTCGTCGACGCCGACGGTCAGGTGCTCGCGCGGCACGAAGGCGTGCACGGATTCACCATCGGCCAGCGCAAGGGATTGGGATTGCCGGGTCCGGCCGCCGACGGCAAACCGCGATACGTCACCGGCATCGATCCCGATTCCGGCACGGTGCGCGTCGGCTCGGCCGAGGACCTGCGGGTGCGGACGATCGAGGCGGAGCGCGCGATCTGGACTTCTGGTTCCGCGCCCGCGGGCCCGATCGAGTGCGTGGCGCAGGTACGCGCGCACGGCGGCACCGCGCCCGCGGTCGCCGAGTCGGTCGATGACGGACTGATCGTGCGGCTGCGTGAGCCGCTGACCGGCGTCGCGCGTGGCCAGGCGGTGGTGCTCTACCGTCCGGACCCGCAGGGCGACGAGGTGATCGGCAGCGGGACCATCTCCGGTACCGTGCGGGAACCTGTCGCGAGCGAAACGGGGGCCGAGGCGGCGCGGTGAACCGGCCCGCCCGGCGCGGCCTCCCGCCGTCCTCTCCCTCGCAGCCCCTTGTGGTGTGGGGACCGAAATACCTTGTAGCTGTTGCGGACGACGGAATCCCGGAATGGCGGAATCGAACGGACGGAGTACGGCGACAGTGGACGAGACCGGCACGGATGACGTGACGCGAGACGGCGGGACGGACGTGGCGACCGAGCCGGTGCGCCTGCGGGGCGGAATCGCCACCGGTGTCGGCTCCTGGCCGGGCGCCGACCCGCGCGAGGCCGCCGGGACCATCGTCGGTGAACTCGGCGAGCTACCGCATCTGGTGGAATTGCCCGCTCGCGGCGCGGGGGCGGACCTGATCGGGCGGGTCTCCGCGCTGCTGGTGGACTTGCGATTCGACACAACGCCCAGGGGCTACCGGCTCGCGCCACGCCCGGGTGCGGTCTCGCGGCGGGCCCATGACCTGCTGCGGACCGATCTGGACGCGCTCGAGGAAGCGTGGGAGAACGCCGGTCTGTCCGGCCGCGGCCATCCGGTGAAGGTGCAGGCGGCGGGCCCGCTGACGTTGGCCGCGCAGGTCGAGCTGCCCGGCGGTCATCGGGTGCTCACCGATTCCGGCGCGGTGCGTGACCTCGCGGAATCCTTGGCCGAGGGGCTGGCGGAGCACGTGGCGGAGGTGCGTAAGCGGCTCGGCGCGCAGGTCGTCTTGCAGTTGGACGAGCCGTCGCTGTCGGCGGTGCTGGACGGCTCGCTGCGCGGGGTGAGCGTGCTGAACACCGTGCGCGCCCTGCCCGAGCCGGAAGCGCTGGCCCTGCTCGACACGGTGATCACCGCCCAGTCCGCGCCGGTGCTGGTGCACAGCTGCGCGGAGCCGCCCGCGCTGGGCCTGCTGCGTCGCAGCGCCGCCGACGCGATCGGCTTCGACCTGAGCACGATCGGCACCGAGCAGCTCGACGACGTCGGGGAGGCACTCGAGGCGGGCAAGCAACTGATGCTCGGCGTCATCCCGACCGGGGTACCGGCCACCGAGGTCACCTGGCGGACCTTCGCCGAGCCGGGCGTGCGGCTGATCGATCGGCTCGGCTTCGGCCGCCGCACGCTCGCGCAACGGGTGGCGGTCGGTCCGGCCTGCGGTCTGGCGGGCGTCCCGCTGGAGTGGAGCCGACGGGCGCTGCGCCTGGCCACGGATGTCGCGCGCGCGTATGCCGAGGAACCGGAAGAGCTTTCGTTCTCCTGATCGCCGGGGCGTGCGTCGCTCGATGCGCGGTGGTTCCTGACGAGCACAGCCGCCCGAGTGACTCCTGCGGGGCGCGGGCGCACCAGGATCCGCAGCGCTGGAACGACTACCTCGCGAGCATCCCGCCGGAGAATCACGGGCTCGGCCCGGCTGTTCGGTCATCGCGATCGGTGCCCTCGCCCGGCGGCGCTGCCGCACCGCTCCGAACGGCATGTCGTGGGCTTGCGGAGAGCGCCATCGATTCCGCCGCTTCGTTGCTGGGCCGGGGAAAACGGACCGGCCGGAATCCGTGCCCGCGAGTGCGGCGACGTGCGCGAACACGGCGATGTGCTGTCGGTGCCCTCCGCTAATGTGCGTTGGGTGAGTGACAGCGACAGCGCGGCGGCCCCGGCGTCGGCAGAGCAGCGGGTGGAGTGGCAGCGACTCGCGGACGAGGTGCGTGAGCATCAGTTCCGCTACTACGTCCGGGACGCGCCGATCATCTCCGACGGCGAGTTCGACGCGATGTTGCGGCGGTTGCAGGCCATGGAGGACGAACATCCGGACCTGCGCACGCCGGATTCGCCGACCCAGCTCGTCGGCGGCGGCTTCGCGACCGACTTCACCGCCGTCGATCATCTCGAGCGGATGCTGTCGCTGGACAACGTGTTCGACGTCGACGAGCTGCGCGCCTGGGCCGCGCGGGTGGAGGCGGAGACCGGGCCGGACCTGCACTACCTGTGCGAGGTGAAGATCGACGGCGTCGCGCTGAACCTGGTCTATCAGAACGGGCGGCTGGTCCGCGGCGCCACCCGAGGCGACGGACGCACCGGCGAAGACGTGACGCTCAACGCGCGCACCATCGACGACATCCCCGGCGAGCTGGCACCCAGCGAGGAATTCCCGATCCCGCGGTTGCTGGAAGTCCGCGGCGAGGTGTACTTCCGGCTGGAGGATTTCGAGACGCTCAACGCCGCCATCGTGGCCGAGGGCAAGCCGCCCTACGCAAACCCGCGCAACACCGCCGCCGGGTCGCTGCGGCAGAAGGATCCGTCGGTCACCGCGCGGCGCAGGCTGCGGATGATCTGCCACGGCTTCGGCCGGATCGAGGGCTACACGCCGACCTCGCAGTACGAGGCGTACCGCGCGCTCGCCGCGTGGGGTCTGCCGGTGTCCGAGCACACCAGGCGGGTGCAGGGCATCGACGCGGTGATCGAACGGGTCGCCTACTGGGGCGAGCACCGGCACGACATCGAGCACGAGATCGACGGCCAGGTGATCAAGGTCGACGAGACCGCGCTGCAACGCCGCCTCGGCTCCACCTCACGCGCCCCGCGCTGGGCGATCGCCTACAAATACCCGCCCGAGGAGGCGACGACCAAGCTGCTGAACATCCAGGTGAACGTGGGCCGCACCGGCCGGGTGACGCCGTTCGCGGTGATGGAGCCGGTGTCCGTCGCGGGATCCACGGTCGCGATGGCCACCCTGCACAACGCCGCCGAGGTCAAGCGCAAGGGCGTGCTGATCGGCGACACGGTCACCATCCGCAAGGCGGGCGACGTGATCCCCGAGGTGCTGGGGCCGGTGGTGGACGCGCGTCCCGAAGACGCGCGCGAATTCGTCATGCCGACGCACTGCCCCGAGTGCGGCACCGAACTGCGCCCGGAGAAGGAGGGCGACGCCGACATCCGCTGCCCGAACCAGCAGTTCTGCCCGGCGCAGTTGCGCGAGCGCGTGTATCACGTGGCCGGCCGCGGCGCCTTCGACATCGAGGCCCTCGGGTACGAAGGCGCGATCGATCTGCTGAAGTCCGGCGCCATCACCGACGAGGGCGACCTCTTCGACCTGGACGAGGCGGCGCTGCTGACCACCTCGCTCTACGCCAACAAGAACGGCAGCCTCTCCGCCAACGGCAAGCGGCTGCTGGAGAACCTGGCCGTGGCCAAGGACCGGCCGCTGTGGCGGGTGCTGGTCGGCCTGTCCATCCGGCACGTCGGGCCCACCGCGGCGCGCGCGCTGGCGGCCGAATTCGGCAGCCTGGACCGTATCGAGCAGGCGTCGGGAGAAGAGCTGGCCGCGGCCGACGGTGTGGGCCCGACCATCGCGGCCGCGGTGGCGGAGTGGTTCACGGTGGACTGGCACCGCGCCGTGGTGGCGAAATGGCGGGCAGCGGGTGTGCGGATGGAGGATGAACGCGACGAATCCATCGAGCGCAACCTGGAGGGCCTGTCCATCGTGGTGACCGGCTCGTTGCAGGGCTTCACCCGCGACGGCGCCAAGGAGGCGATCCTGAGGCGCGGCGGCAAGGCCGCAAGCTCGGTGTCGAAGAAAACCGCGTTCGTGGTGATCGGTGACGCACCCGGATCCAAGGCCGCCAAAGCGGAGGAACTCGGTGTGCCGATCCTCGACGAGGAGGGGTTCCGGCGGCTGCTGGAGGGCGGCCCCGTAGCGGTCGCGCCGGAGACGGCCGCGGAGGATGCCGAAGCCGAGGAGTGATCGGCGCTTGACCTGAAGGACCGTTGAGGTATGAGGATCGACTGGTAGGCGACTACCAGGAGGTCCATCATGTCTCGTCCTACCGCACTGGTCACCGGCGCGTCGGCCGGATTCGGCGCGGCCCTCGCGCGGGCGCTGATCGAACAGGGGTGGCGGGTGCTGGGGACCGCGCGTCGTGCCGACCGGTTGACGCGGGTGGCCGCCGAACTCGGATCGGAGTTCCGCGCGATCCCCGGTGACGTCACCGTTCCCGCGGATCGCGCCCTGCTGGCGGATGCCGCGCGCGCTGAGGGTGAACTCGGCTTGGTCGTGAACAACGCCAGCCGCCTCGGTCCGAGTCCGCTCCCTCGCCTCGCGGACTATCCGCTCGAGGAATTCGAGGCTGTACTTCGCACGAACCTGCTTTCGCCACTGGCGATTCTGCAATTCACGCTGCCGCTGCTGCGCCCGGGCGGCGCCGTGGTGAACATCAGTTCCGACGCCGCGTCGGAGCCGTATCCCGAATGGGGCGGATACGGGTCGTCGAAGGCGGCGCTCGACCAGGTCACCGCCATCCTCGGCGCGGAGCATCCGGACCTGTCGATCTACGCGTTCGACCCGGGTGACATGCGCACCGAGATGCATCAGGCGGCGTTTCCCGGCGCCGATATCTCCGACCGGCCGGAGCCCGCGACGGTGGTACCCGCGCTGCTGCGGCTGCTCGCGGAGAGACCCAGGAGCGGGCGGTATGCCGCAGCGGATTTCGTGGCCGGACGGGCGTCATGACGGTGCGCACCACCCTGCCGTCCTTCGACCTGTCCCCGGAACGCAATGCCGCCGTCCCGCCCGAGGCGCGGGGGATCGCGCGCGACGACGTCCGCCTGCTCGTCGCCGATGGGGAACTGACCCATGGCATGTTCCGTGAACTACCGGACCGGCTGCGTCCCGGCGATCTCGTCGTGGTGAACAACTCGGCGACCATGTCGTCGGCCCTCGACGGCGCGCTGGAGGGCGAGCCGGTGGTGTTGCACTTCTCCACCTGGCTGGACGACGGCCGCTGGGTGATCGAGGTCCGGACGACGCGGCGCACTCCCTATCCGGCGCAGCGGCTCTCGTCCGGGACCGTGCTGCGACTACCGGGCGCCACGGCGACGCTGCGCACGCCCTGGCTGCCGGGCGGACGACGTCTCTGGAGCGCGGACGCCACCACCGACGTGCCTCGGTTACTGGCCGCGCACGGCAGGCCGATCACGTATTCGTATGTGCCGCAGCGATGGTCGGCCTCCTACTACACGACGGTCTTCGGCCGGGTGCCGGGCAGCGCGGAAATGCCCAGTGCGGCGCGCCCTTTCACCGAGCGTCTGGTGCTGGATCTGATCGCCGCGGGTGTCGCTCTCGCGCCGATCACTCTGCACACCGGGGTCTCCTCGCCGGAGGCGGGGGAACCGCCGAGCCCCGAGCGGTTCGTCGTGCCGCCCGCTACGGCGCGGCTGGTGAATGCCACGAAAGCCGCGGGTGGACGCGTGGTCGCGGTAGGTACCACGGTGACGCGGGCGCTGGAAACCGCCGCCGACCCGTCGGGCCTGGTGCACGCCTCGCGCGGATGGACGGACGTGGTGCTCGGAGTGGATCGCCCGGCCCGGGTGGTGGACGGCCTGATCACAGGCTGGCACGCGCCCGGCGCGTCACACCTGGATCTCCTGGTCGCGGTGGCGGGGGAGGACACCGTCGCCGCGGCCTACACCGCGGCCGTGGACACCGGCTATCTGTGGCACGAGTTCGGCGACAGCGCGCTGCTGTTCGGTCCGGGCGGTCGACTCAGCCGACCGTGACCGTGGCGCCCAGCTGACCCGCGATGTCGAATCGTCCGCAGCGGCCGCCGCTCAGGTCGAGCTTCTGGGTGATCAGCTTGCCACGGCGATTCTTGAACGTCGCTTCGGCGGACACGTCGGCGCTCGCGGTCGAGCACACTTTCGACACCACGCCGGGCGGGTCGTAGCTGACCGTCCCGCCGCCCTGGCAGGTGTTCGTGCTGTCGGCCAGGAATACGCGCGCGGAGCCCTCCGGACACGGCGCGTCCGCCACCGCTTCCGGCGCCACGACCAGCGTGCCGAGCGCGAGCGCGGCGATCACCGAGCTGCCAACCACAAGACGACGAACCGTCGGTTCCATCGATACCCTCATCCCATCGAACATTCCGGCAGTACGCCGCGAAACCACCGCAGCGTGCAGGCATGCTAACCCGCTATCACCGGGCTTGTCCCGGCGACCGAGGTGCGGCTGCCGCGAGTCCGGGGGCGTTCACGGCGCTCGTCGTGCCGAGTTGTGCCGGGACGCAGGAACTCCGGGCAACGGCTGGTCGAAGGCCCACTTCCCCGGTCGAGGCGACCATCACGAGAACCGCTCGGTCGTCCCCGCCGACGTGCACAAGGTGCGCTCCGCGGTGGCGGCGAGGCGTTCCACGTCGAGTCGGCGGCGGGGAACGCTCACCTTGCACTACGACAACGGCTCGAACGAGGGTGTCGACACCGAACAAGCCGGAGTCGTCACCGATAAGTGAGTCGGCGCGGACAGCTGTGCGTGCGCCCGGGGCCTGCTCGCGCGAGGTGGGCGTGCTGCGCGGATCGCGGGTGTCAGCGGGGTGATGTCGCCCCACACGGGAGCGGACGGAAGTATGGCGGCATGCTGCGCAGTTTTCAGGTGACCAATCACAGATCGCTGGCCGATGAGCAGGAGCTGCGGCTGACCAAGGGGAGCGGGCCGGTGGCCGTTCCGGTGACCGCTGTGCACGGCGGCGCCGCTGCGGGAAAGACGAACCTGATCGACGCGCTCGGGCAGATGCGTGACGCGGTGCTGCACTCGGTGACGGGGTGGGATCCGTACGCGGGGCCGGTGCGTGCCCCGCATCTCGGATTCCCGGAGCGGCCCTCGGAATTCGTGGCGTCGTTCGTCGCCGAAGGCGTGCCGTATACCTATGGTTTCCGGCTGGACAACGCCGATGTGACGGCCGAATGGCTGCACACCCACCCGCGCTCGCGCAAGCGAATCGTGTTCGAGCGCAGCGGCGAACAGATCAAGATCGGCCCGATGTTCGAAGCGGCGCGGTACGGGATCACCGCGCTGGCTCCGCTGGTCCGTCCGAACGCCCTGCTGCTCAGCCTCGCGGGCCAGATGTACTCCGACGCGCTGGTGCCCGCCTACCGATGGTTCGAGTCCATGCTCGAGGTGCAGCGCGGTCCCGCCGAACCCGACGCCATCGCCCACCGGCTGGGCAGCCACATCTCCCGCTCCCCGGACAACGCGGTGCGGCTGCTGATGCTGCTGCGTACGGCCGAGCTGGGCATCACCGATCTGCTCGTCGCCGAGCCCGACCCCCTGTACGCCGATTACCTGCGCGAACTGGACGCCGACATCACCGGCCTCGGCAAACAGATCGACCTGTGCGCCACCTCGCCCGGCTATGCCGACCAGTTGCTGCGCGACAACGGCCTGACCGCCGTGCTGCTCGAGCGCGAACTGACCAACTTGAAGGCCGCGCGCGACGCCCTGTACGCGCGGATGGTGGCACGGCGCGGGGTCGGCCTGAACCTCGTGCACGACGGCATCGACACCCCGTTCGGGATCGCCGACGAATCCTCCGCCACGCTGTCGTTGCTGCGGGTGCTGCCCGCCATGCTCGACGCGCTGGACGCGGGCCGCGTGCTCGCCGTCGACGACATCGGCGCGTGCCTGTCGGCCGAGGAGACCGATCGGCTGATCCAGCTGTTCCAGAACCCGGAGACGAATGCCCGTGGCGCTCAACTGATCTTCACCACCGACAACCGGATGCTGATCGATCGGGGCAACGGGCGCTCGCAACGCACCCGCGTGTCGGTCTGGCAGGTCCGGCGCACCGGCCGGGGCACCAGCGAGCTCGCCCCGGTGTGACGCGCACCTAGCATGGGGACATGCTGGAGTTCGTCGCGCTGGTGACCCTGACCGCGGTGCTCGTGTCGCTGATCGTGTTCGCGATCCGCGGCAGGCGGGGCTATCAACCGGCGAACCCGGAGGAGGGGACGCTCTACATCACCGGTGTGAGCCCGCGCCCCGATGTTCCCGGCGAGCAGTACGTGACCATCACCGGGAACCTGACCGGTCCTTCGGTCTCCGGCAAGGTCGTGTACGGCCGCTTCGTGTGGGACACGAGTTCCTGGCCGGAGACCGGCGATCTGCTCCGCGTCGTCTATCCGCCGGGCAAGCCCGATCGCTGGCGCATCGCGCGGTCCGGCTGAGCGTCCTCCGAGCGCCGACGCCACGCCGCACACGGGCAGCGCGGTCGTGCGAGGTGGACGTGCCGCAGCCCGCGTGATGCGACGGGAGATACCGGTGGACGACGGACGTGCCGTAGCCCACGTCATGGTCGATGGCATCATGCCGGGTATGGATGTGCGGGACGCGGGCGTCGTCGTCCGGGAGGCGCGGCCGGACGAGTACGACGCGGTCGGCGAGCTGACGGTGGAGGTCTACGTCGGCGAGGGCTTCGTGGAGGCGGGCAGCTGGTACGCGGGCGAGCTGGCCGACACCGCCCGGCGTGCCGGCTCGGCCCGGATCCTGGTCGCCACGCACGCGGGCCGGATCGTCGGCTCGCTCACGGTCGCACCGGCGGGCAATCCGTACGCGGAGATCGCGCTGCCGGGTGAACTGGAATTCCGCATGCTCGCCGTCGCGAAGTCCGCGCGCGGACTCGGTGTGGGAACGGCTCTGGTGCGCACGGTGATCGATCAGGCTCGCGCGGAAGGCCGCGCCGCGGTCGCTCTCACCACCATGCCCGCCATGGCCGACGCCCGCCGGATATACGACCGCTTCGGCTTCCGTCCCGTGCCGAGCCGCAACTGGCGCACCAGCGCGGGGGAGCTGCTGCACGTGCTGCGGCTACCGCTCGACCCTTCCGGCGAATCCGTCTGAGGAATTATCGCTTTCGGGCCGCTGAGGCGGGGTTCGCCGACAGCGCTCGGCCGTGTCGGGCAGCGGCTGCGCCCCGGCGGGCTTTCCGGCGGAACGAACCTTCCCGACTCGACGGGGTGGCATCTACCGTGCCGGGACCGGAACGAGGTAGGCGGCGAGAGTTCGCATCGGTGTGCGCTCGGGGCGCGAAATCCGCTGCGCCGCTGCGGAATCAGCCGAGGACGGTGGCGACGATCCCCGAAAGGTAACCCAGCCGGGCCACCTCGGACGGCCGGAAGTCGGGGCCGCCCGGCCGGCCGAGCAGCAGCACCTTGCCGGTGTTGCCGAGTGGAGCGGCGGCCAGTTTGGTGTCCATGTCGCGCCAGATCTCCGGCACCCAGTCGGCTTCGGGATCGAGCACCGAGGGCTTCTCCAGCGGCATCCACGGCGCCGAACCCGCTTGCGTCTGCGGCGCGCTCGGGCTGCCCACCACCCGGTAGGCGCCCTGCGGCCCGATGTCGATGATCGTGCTCCAGCCCACCCGCAGTACCCGCGGCACACCGTCCACCAGTACTTGCATCCGGTCGTCGCGAGCGCTGGCGACCTGATCGATGAGTTCGAGCTCACGGTGGGTGTCGAGCACGCCGGAGTACGGGCGGATCGAGTCCACGTGCACGTCGCCGATCGATTCGGCGGCGGTGATGAGGGTGTCGGGGAGCGCTCCGGAGGGCACTTCGACGACCAGATCGTCGACGGCGTAGCCGGCACCGCGCTCGACCACATCCAGCGAGAGGATGTCGGCGCCGACGGAGCCGAGTGCGAGAGCGAGAGAGCCGAGGCTTCCCGGTCGATCCGGAAGTTGCACGCGGAGCAGATACGACACGTGCGTTTCCTTTCTTAGAGCGGCCGAGGCTCTGAACGAATACCCGGGTCACGCAATACTTACACCCCTTACGGCCGGTTATCGAGTCGAAGACCTTCCAGTGACGCACGCCACTCGGCGAATTCGCGCCAAAGCGGCGTGTCGAGCTAGTCCGATCGGACGTGTCGCGGGCGGGAAGCGGTTGCCGGGCGTCGCCCGCGCCGCCGCGCCGACGAAGCGCGGGTGCCGGATGGTGACCTGGTCGCCGGTGGCTAGGCTGTGTGGGTTGAGCACAGTCGATAGTTGATACCGAAGCCGAAAGGGGTCCCGCGGTGCCCGCCATCTCCCGCGACGAGGTCGCACACCTCGCCCGGCTGTCCCGGCTCGCGCTGTCCGATGCCGAACTGGATCAGTTCGCCGGACAGCTGGATTCGATCCTGAGCCACGTGCGGACCATCTCCGAGGTCACCGCCGCCGACGTCCCGGCCACGGCGTCGCCGAACCCGGCGACCAACGTGACCCGGCCCGACGAAGTGGTGCCCGGCCTGACCCCGCGCGAGGCGCTGTCCGGCGCGCCCGCGGTGGACGAGCAGCGGTTCATGGTGCCGCAGATCCTGGGAGAGGGCGAATGAACGCAGCATCGCATCGCGACTCCGTGGGTGGCGGTGGCCGGGATACGGGTGGGTCCGACCTGACCACGCTGTCCGCTGCCGAGCTGGCCGGTAGGATCCACGGCCGCGAGCTGTCGTCGGTGGAGGTCACCCGAGCGCACCTGGACCGGATCGCCGAGGTCGACGGCGAGTACCACGCCTTCCTGCACATCGCGGGGGAGCAGGCGCTCGAGGCCGCGGCCGCGGTGGACGCCGCGATCGGTTCGGGCGCCGCGCCCGCCTCGCCGCTGGCCGGAGTTCCCCTGGCGCTCAAGGACGTGTTCACCACCACGGACATGCCGACCACCTGTGCGTCGAAGATCCTCGAGGGCTGGGTCTCGCCCTACGACGCGACGGTCACCAGGCGGCTGCGCGAGGCGGGCATCCCGATCCTCGGCAAGACCAACATGGACGAGTTCGCCATGGGCTCCTCCACCGAGAACTCCGCCTACGGCCCGACCCGCAACCCATGGGACACCACCCGCATCCCGGGCGGTTCGGGCGGCGGCTCCGCGGCGGCCCTGGCCTCGAACCAGGCGCCGCTGGCCATCGGCACCGACACCGGCGGGTCGATCCGCCAGCCCGCGGCCGTCACCGCCACCGTCGGCACCAAGCCGACCTACGGCACGGTGTCGCGATTCGGCCTGGTCGCGTGCGCGTCGTCGCTGGACCAGGGCGGCCCGTGCGGCCGGACGGTGCTGGACACCGCGCTGCTGCACGAGGTGATCGCGGGATACGACCCGCGTGACTCCACCTCGCGCGACGTGCCGGTGCCGCCGGTGGTGGCCGCCGCCCGCGCGGGAGCGCAGGGCGATCTGCGCGGCGTCAAGATCGGTGTGGTGAAAGAACTGCACTCCGACAGCTACCAGCCCGGCGTGCTCGCCTCCTTCGACGCCGCCGTGGCGGTGCTGAAGGATCTCGGCGCCGAGGTGGTCGAAGTGTCCTGCCCGCACTTCGAGTACGCGCTGTCGTCCTACTACCTGGTGATGCCGTCGGAGGTGTCGTCCAATCTCGCGCGGTTCGACGCCATGCGCTACGGCCTGCGCGTCGCCGACGACGGGCAGCACAGCGCCGAGCAGGTCATGGCGGCCACGCGCGCGGCCGGGTTCGGCCCGGAGGTCAAGCGGCGCATCATGATCGGCACCTACGCGCTGTCGGCGGGCTACTACGACGCCTACTACGGCCAGGCGCTCAAGGTGCGCACCCTCATCGCCCGCGACTTCGACCAGGCCTACGAGCAGGTCGACGTGCTGGTCTCGCCGACCAGCCCGTTCACTCCGTGGAAGCTGGGCGAGAAGGTCGACGATCCGCTGGCCATGTACCTGTCGGACCTGTGCACGCTGCCGACCAACCTGGCGGGCCACCCCGCGATGTCGGTTCCCTCCGGTCTGAGCAAGGACGACGGCATGCCCGTCGGCCTCCAGATCATGGCGCCCGCCCTCGCCGACGACCGCCTCTACCGGGTGGGCGCGGCCTACGAGGCCGCCCGCGGCCCGATCGCCTGACGTTCTTCGCGGGAGCCGCTCGATCCCCGCACGGGTTGTGCGGTAGCCGAGCGGCTCCGCGAGATCGCTATGCGGGCCAGGTGAATTCGGGGTCTTCGGCGTAATCGCGGCGACGTTGATCCAATGCGAGCGCGACCATTTGGTGTGCGCCAGGCCCGATGATCTTGCGTAGCGGGGGATTCGGCATGTCCACCAATGCGATCAGGCCTGCCGCGCCGACTTCGGGCGGAGCTTCGGTCCACTCGGATCCATCTTCCGGTGCGGATTCCGCTGTGGGAGGTGCCGGTTCGTTCGTCTCCGGCAGGTCCGCGCTGCCCTGAGTTGGTGCCGGATAGTCCGGCATGCCGAGGATGGCGGTGCGCAGCTGCGCGTAGGCGGAGATCGCCGACGCGAACCGCATGCTCGACTTGGCCCACTCGGTGTCGAAGCCGCCCAGCTGTGCGAGCGTGACCCGGATGCCGAATGGCCGCAGTTCGTCGGCGAGCGCGGCGCTGAATCCCTCCAGGGCCCATTTGCTCGCGTTGTAGAGGCCGAACAGGGGCAGGCTGCCCACGGCGCCGACGGTGGAGATCTGCACGATGTGCCCGGAGCCCTGCGCCCGCAGGTGTGGCACGGCGGCTTGGGAAACCCAGAGGGCTCCGAAGAAATTGGTCTCCATCTGCTCGCGGATCTGAGCTTCGGTCAGTTCCTCGATGGCGCCGACCAGACCGTAGCCCGCGTTGTTCACGATCACATCGATCGTGCCCATCGCCGCGAACGCTTCGCCCACGGTGGCGAGGACGCTCTCGCGCTCGCGAACGTCCAGGGGCAGCACGGTCAGGCGGTCGTCGGCGAGCTCCGCGAGGGATTCCGTATTCCGCGCGGTCGCGACGACGCGATCGCCCTGCGCGAGCGCGGCCGTGGTGAATGCGCGGCCGAGTCCCCGGCTTGCGCCGGTGATGAACCAGGTTCTGGTCACGGGAGATCCTTTCGTCACGAGACGCTCCGTCTCGTTGGATACCGTGCCAAGGCGGTTTCTACTTGTCAAGACGAGACGTTTCGTCTCGTTAAGTGCTACCGTGACGGCATGCCCGACACCCCCACAGCCGCGCGCCGCAGCGAGCGCGCCCGTGCGGCGATACTCGCCGCCACAGCCGAGCTGATCCGCGAGGTGTCCTACGCGAAGTTGAGCATCGAGGCGATCGCGGCCCGCGCGGGGGTCGGCAAGCAGACGATCTACCGCTGGTGGCCGTCGAAGGGCGCTGTCGTCTTCGATGCCATGCTCGAATCCGACTCGGGTCCAGCGGGTCTCGCGCTACCCGACACCGGCGACATCGCCGCGGACCTGCGCCCGCTGCTGCGCGGTTCGGTCGTCGCGCTGACCGATCCCGGGTTCGAATCCTTCCTCCGCGCGATGTACATCGAGATCCAGCAGGATGCCGAATTGGCCGCCGCCTATCGCGAGCGCCTGCTGTTGCCCCAGCGCGCCGCTGTGGCCGACCGGTTGGCCGCCGCCGTCGCCGCCGGGGACCTGCGCGCGGGCCTGGATCTCGAGCTAGCCGTCGATCTGCTGTTCGGTCCGACGCAGATGCGGTGGTCGCTGGGGCTCGGCGGGCTCACCGAGGCCTACGCCGACGCCGCGCTCGATGCGGCGCTGGCCTATCTGCGCGGGTGAAGCCGCTCGTGAGTTCGCTTCGACGCCTTCCGGCCGATCGTGCTCAGGAGGCCCGCAGCGATTCGGCCTGCTTCCGGACGCCGTCGGTCATGCCCTCGAAGCCGCGCCGCAGGTTCTTGCCGAGCAGCGCGACGACCACGGGATGCAGCCATCCGCCGAGTTCGAAGTGCGACTCGTAGCGGGTGCGACCGTCCGGAAGTGGCGTCACCGTGTGCGAGCGCAGGCTGTGCAGCGCGCCGGGAGGCACCGGTTTCATCGAGTAGCTGAGCTCCCGGCCCGGCGTGTGCGAACGAATCCATTCCCGCTGCTTGCGCGGGCTCGATCCGGAGACCCGGACCAGCATGTCGATCGGCTCGCCGGGCACCAGTGAACTGCGGCACTCGGTGACGAAGGGATTCCACTCGCCGTAGCGGGGGAAGTCGGTGATCACCTGCCAGACCAGCTCGGCGGGGGCGTCGATGTCGGCGGCGAGGTCGATGACGAAGGCCATGCGGAAATTAGAACATGTTCTAGACGGTCCCGCGCGGGCGCCGCGCCGAACGGCTCAGCAGGAACCCATGGCGGTGCCCTGATCGGTGCCGTAACGGTGACCGTGGCCCGGCGGAGCGTGCAACGCGCCCAGCAGATCGGCGGTCGTCTGCGCGAAGCCGATCACCGGAAGCCACTGCGGAACCGGGGCGTCGACGCGGGCCCCGGTGAGGTCGGGCGCGCGCCACAGCTGCGCGAGCGACCAGTGGATCACCGGGTCGGAGCTGTTCGCCAGCACTGTCGCGCCGCCACGGTGGACGCGGTTGGCCGGAGGTCCGGCCCACAGCGCCGCGCAGGTCCGGCCGTCCTGCTCGGCGTCGCCGGAGAAGACGGCGTTGCCGCCGAGGGCTCCCAGGCTCTGCCCGTACAGGTACAGCTTCGGCGGGTGTGCCAGTCCCTGGATATGGCGTTCCACGGCGGTGAACAGCGTGCGTGCGGCGGTAACGGCCGCGTCTCGGCCGAACACGAACGTCGCCCAGCTCGGGAGATAGGAGTACTGCAACCCGACCAGCGCCACATCGCCGTCGAAGCGCTGATCGAAGCCCGCCACGGCGTTCGCGTCGATCCAGCCCGAGCCGGTGGGTACGGTGACGACCAGGTGGGAGCGCGTGAAGCCGCCGGAGCGCTCCAACTCCCGGATCGCCAGCGCGACGCGAGTGTCCAGGTCGGGCGCCGAGGCCACCCCGATGTAGACCCGCACGGCTCGGGCCGGCGGATCGCTGACGAACTTCCGCCCCTCGGCGCCCAGCGACGTCCAGCTCACCGCGGATTCGGCGCTACCGGCCCCGGAGTACGAAACCGGGCGCACCAGAGCGGGATCCAGCTCGGCGTTGGCCCGCGCGTACACCGACTCCCGCCATCCGACCATCGCGGGTACGCCGACGAGATACAGCAGAACCGCGACGACGGCGGCCAGCGAGACGCCCCGCGCCCAGCCCAGTTTCCGCGCTGCCCAGGCGATCGAGCGGGCGGCGCAGGCGAACAGTCCGATGATCAACGCGGCGCCGAGCGCACACCGCACCCAGTAGCCCGTGCCGATCGGCGGCGTGTTCATCGCGGCGCGAAGCCGGTTCTGCCAGTGCCCCGCGTTCGCCGTCGCGCCCAACACCAGCACCGCCGTCGCGATCAGCAGCGGCAGTCGGGCCCACGCCTGGCGCTCGTCGATGTCGAATCCGCAGCGTCGCAGGGTGATCCGCAGTATCCCCGCCACTCCGAGAGCGAGTGCCGCGAGGAGCCCGGTCAGTACGGCTTGCGCGCTCGGTGTGCGAGGAAGCAGTCCGGGTGCCAGCGAGGCCAGGACTCCGGTCCCGATGCCGAGCGTCGTGCCGATCCGCGGCGGCACGACCCGGCGGGCCCCGGCGGCGAACCATGTGCGGCGATCCGAAGACTTCAGGACGGACCAGGTCATGGCAGTACCGGGTCCGTGGCGTACGACAGGGCCGCCGCGGGTATGGGGCCCCGCCGCCGGTTGCGCAGCACGAGAACCGCCGTCAGCCCGGCGATCCCGGCGCCGAGCGCGCCCAGTAGCTGCCAGCTCGTCGTCGAATCGGTGTCCGCCGCGCCGAGCAGGGGCTCGACCACGGGTGCGCCGTAGTCCTGCCTGCGCGAGTTCAGATCGACGGCGGTGTTCGCGATCGATGCCATCGCATCGCAGCGGGCGCGGGAGAACGAGTCGCCGCGGGCGGCGCAGGCCTGGTGCATCTGCCGGTCCAGCGTCGCGTCCAAGGCTTGCCGCGCCCACGGGCCCAGCGGTTCGCCGCGCCGGTCGGCGTAGCGCAGCAGGTCGTAGCCGAGGTCGTGGGCTTTGCACGCGGTATCGAACTCCGCGGGCAGCGTCACCGGAGAAGAGCAATCGCCGCGCGGATTGACCAGCAGGCCGTCCATCGTGCTCGGCCGGTAACCGAACGACGCGACGAAGTCCGCCGGGATCGCGGTCAGCGCCTCGGAGCCGCCCGCGGCCAGTTCGGCGACGGCGGCGCTCGCCTGCGCGCTCTCGATCGGCGCGGCCGTCGCTGCGGCCTGCGGGGCGGGGGCCAGGAAGACCGTCGCCGCCATGGTGGTCAGCGCCGTCGCGGTGAGCGCAGCGTAGCGTCGCGTGTGGACGGTGACGGAACTGGATGCGACGGAATGGATTCGGGCTCCTACGGCCGCGGACCGGGTCTCGCGCCCGGCGCTGGTCGGTGTGCTCATGGCGACGACGTTAGGGAATCGCTTCCGGCGGCCGCCTCACGCCCGGGGACGTTTCCCGTGCCGTGCCGCCGGGGGAGCGGTCGCACGGTCTCCCCCCGGGGTAGCGGGCCGGAAATCACCCGTGGGTATGAGGCCGCGGTGAACTGCGAGTTCCTAGTGTCGTAGGCATGAACGGAGAAAGTCGCGCCTGGACGCGACGGCTGGACGCGCGGACCTGGTTCGACCTCGGCACGCTACTGGTCGCGCTGATCTGGTACGCGGTGGCTTGGCCGACCCTGCACCTGACCCACGCCGTCCCCACCGCGGCGCAGCCGTTCATCGCCGCGCTCGCCGCGTTCCCGGTGCTGCTGGTACGGATCAACCCGGCGCTGGGCTGGTCGATCTCGGCGGGCTCCGCGCTGGTGATCGCGCTGGCGATACCGCATCAACCGAACAACGACCTGCCGTTCCAGGTCGTCCACATGCTGTGCCTGCTGGTGCTGCTGCTCGCGGTGGCGGTGCGCGCCCCGGGGCAGATTGCGGCGGTGGCGTGGGCGGCGACGGCCCTGCTGTTCGCGACCACCATGCCCGGCGAAGGGGAGGCGTTCGCGAACGCCGCCTGGGGCTGGCCGATCGCGCTGGCCGCGCTGGTGCTGTTCGGCCTGCTCATCCGCTGGCTGGCGCTGTCGCGGCGGCAGCTGGTGCGCCAAGAGGAGGCCAACGAACTCGAGCGGGCCCGCCGGGCAATCCTGGAGGAGAAGGCTCGCATCGCCCGCGATCTGCACGACGTCGTCGCCCATCACATGTCCCTGGTGGTGGTGCAGGCGCAGACCGCGCCGTACCGGGTGGAGGGCGTCACCCCGGCCGCGCGCGCCGAGTTCGAGTCCATCGGCGCCACGGCCCGCGAAGCGCTCAACGAGATCCGCGGCATGCTCGGTGTTCTGCGCAGCGACGGCCAACTGCCGGATCACGCGCCCCAGCCGAAGGCGGCCGACGTGATCGCCCTGTTCGAGGGCGCGCGACGCGCGGGGGTCCACATCGAGTGGACCGTCGACGGCGCGCTGGACACGATCGCGGAGACCACCGGCCTCGCCCTCTATCGCGTCGTGCAGGAATCACTGTCCAACGCGTCCCGCCACGCCCCGGGCGCCCCGGTCCAGGTGCGCATCAGCCACGGCGCGGAACTACTGCTCGACGTCCAGAACGGCCCGGGAGCGACGCCCGCCCGGCCGGTCGGCAACGGCGGCCACGGCATCGCGGGCATGCAGGCGCGAGCCCTGGCAGTCGGCGGTGAGGTGACGGCGGGGCCGCGGGCGGACGGTGGTTTCATAGTTCACGCGCGCTTCCCGCTCAGCGCGCCGGACGCCGCCGTTGCCGCTGTCGCCGCCGCGCCCGGCGAACCCGAACGTTGAGTGCCGGGCCGCTGGTGCGGACGAGTCGTGGAGCGTACGCGCCGGTCGATGCCGGTGTGGCGTTGTCGGCAGCCGCCGCCCAGATGCCGACGGCCACCCGACAGGCTGCTGTCCCACGTGGCCACGGAGGACAGCGCCACTGGGCGAACGGCTCGGCGGGCGGAGGCCCGGGGCAATTAGGGTGAGCGGGTGGCAATTACGGTGTTGATCGCCGACGACCAGGCGATGGTCCGGCAGGGGTTCGGGGCGTTGCTCGCGGCGCAGCCGGATATCAGTGTGGTGGGCGACGCGGCCGACGGCAAGGCCGCGGTGGCCGAGGCGAAGCGGCTGCGTCCGGATGTCGTACTGATGGACGTGCGCATGCCGGAGATGAACGGGCTGGACGCCGCCCGCGCCATCCTGGCCGCCGGATTCGAGCCGCCGGTGCGCGTGTTGATGCTCACCACCTTCGACATCGACGACTACGTCTACGAGGCGCTCGGTCTCGGCGCCAGCGGGTTCCTGCTCAAGGACGCGCCCGCCGAGGAACTGGTGCGCGCGGTGCGCGTGGTCGCCGACGGTCAGGCGTTGCTCGCGCCCACGGTCACCCGCAGGCTCATCGCCGACGTCACCCGCCGCCGCGGCGCGGCCCGCGCAAAGCCTGCGCCGCAACTGTCCGCGCTGACTCCCCGCGAGCGGGAAGTGCTGGAACTGATCGCGAAAGGCATGTCGAACTCCGAGATCGCCGAAACCCTGTTCGTGGCCGAGCAGACCGTGAAGACCCATGTCTCCAAGGTCTTCTCGAAACTGAACCTGCGGGACCGGGCGCAAGCGGTGGTCCTGGCCTACGAGACCGGCCTGGTCACCCCCGGCTGAGCCGGATCACAGCGGCGGGCAGGACCCGCCGCGCAGTTCGCCCAGATGACGACCGAGCATCCGCGCCATCCGGCTCAGGATGGTGGTGGAGTCGTCGAAGCTGCCGGAATCGGCCGTCGCCGCCATGGCAACGGCGATCATGCCGGACCGCACCGGCACCAGCCCGAACTGGCGGACGGTGTAGACGCCGGTCACGTCGTCGGGGCCCCAGCCGCCCTTGTAGGCCGTGCCCTCCAGTACGCCCAGACCCCACGCCTGTTCGGGGGTGATCTCCGTCATCAGCTCGGTGACGTGGAACGATTCGGGCAGGCAGGGCAGCCGGGAGGCGAAACGGGCCTGGTTGGCCAGCGTCCATTCGGTACCGCCGAAGGAGTTGTAGTCCAAGGTGGTGCGCGGGCCCGCCACCCCGGTCGTGGCGTCGCCCGCCTCGTCGATCACGTCCTGGACCGCCTTGGCCGCTGCCAGCCCGTCGCCGAGCGATTGCCACAGCGCCTCGGCGGCGTCGTTGTCCGACCAGGTGATGGCGGCCTCCACCTCCTGCCGGATCTCTTCTTGGGAGTCGTGCCGCAGCGCCGCGATCGCGAGCGGCACCTTGATGGTCGACCACGCGATGCCGCTGACCCAGTCGCCGTAGACGGTCATCCGGCCACCGCCCACGGGCATGATCGCCATGCCGACCTGTCCGCCCAGCTGCGGCTGCAACTGGGTGAAATCGGCGGCCAGCGAGTCCGGCACCGACACCGCGAGGTTCGGCCGCCATGCTCCCGCCGTGTCGACGACCACGGCGGGTGTCTCGGTGGCGGCCCGATCGACGGGGAACAGAGTGCACGAGGTCAACGTGAGCAGCACCACCATCGCTCCGGCGCGTAGCGCCACACGACACGTCGAAGCGGATCTCGTCGACCTCACCACCGAGTCCTCCCCACCACCGGTGACACGGTCACACTGTAAATCGGCGGTGCAAAATAGCTCATCGGGCTCGTCCGGCCGGTGACCGGACGAGAGACATCGCCGCGGCGCGACGGCGTCGACAGCACGATGTCTCGACCATAGTTTTGCCGATCTTCCCGGAGAATTCGAAACTCCGTGGCCACGGCGTCACCCGGTAGGCTCCAGGATCGGTATGAAAGCGCCCGGACGTGCGGTCCGGGCGCCGCGGTCACCTGAAGGGGGCGTGTTGCTCAACAGCGGTGCGGTGTTCGCCGGGTTCACCATAGAGAGGCTGCTCGGCCAGGGCGGCATGGGATCGGTGTATCTCGCCAGGCACCCCAGGCTGCCACGGCAGACCGCGCTCAAACTGCTGAACCGGGAGTTGTTCACCGACGCGGAGGTCCGGGCCCGGTTCGAGCGGGAGGCGGACCTGGCGGCGCAGCTGGACCATCCGAACATCGTCGCGGTGTACGACCGCGGCACCGAGGACGAACAGCTGTGGATCTCCATGCAGTACGTCGATGGGGTCGACGCGGCGACGGTGAACCCGCAGAGCCTGCCGCCGGAGCGGGCCGTGCAGATCATCGAGGGCGTCGCGTCCGCACTGGATTACGCGCACGGGATGGGTGTGCTGCACCGTGACGTCAAGCCCGCGAACATCATGCTGGCGCGTGCGGTGGGCGGCCAGGGCGAGCGGGTCTTCCTCACCGATTTCGGCATCGCCCGGCTGCGCGAGGATTCCACCCACCTGACCCAGACCGGCATGTTCACCGCGACGCTCGCCTACGCCTCGCCCGAGCAGATGACCGGTGCGCACCTGGACCACCGCTCCGATCAGTACTCACTGGCTTGCGCGCTGTATTGGTTGCTCACCGGCATCGCCCCGTTCGACGCTCCCGCCCCGGCCGACATCATTCGCGGACACCTCCAGTTGCCGCCGCCCTCCGTCGCGGCACGGCGCGCCGGTCTGTCCCCCGCGCTCGACGCGGTGATCGCGAGGGCCATGGCGAAGCGGCCCGACGACCGATTCGCCTCCTGCGTCGAATTCGCCTCCGCCGCACGGCGCGCGCTCACCGAGCCCGCGCCGACGGTGGTGGCCGCGCAGTACCAGCCGCAGCCCGCGCCCACCGTCCTCGCGCAACCGGCGTACCCCGTGCCGGAGGCGAGTCCGCCGACCTACGTCCCCACGGCATCCACCCCGAGCTACACCGCGCCGCCGCAGTACCACCCGAATCCGACCGGCGGACAGCAGTTCCCGGCGTCCAACGGATATGCCGCGGCAGCTCCGCAGCCGAGTTATCCCGTGGCGCCACCACATTCCGCCCCGCCGCCGATGGGTTACCCGTCGCACCAGCCGCCGGGATATCCGTCGCAAGGGCGTTCCAACACCGGCCTGATCGTGACGATCGTCCTGGTGATCGTGGCGCTGTTGGTCGGTGCGGGCATCATCGTCGCGAAGGTGGGATTCTCGGATTCCGCGTCGCCGCTGGACCTCGGCACCAAGACGCCCGCGGGCCCCTCCGATGCGGACAAGCTCGCCAAGGCGTTTCCCGAACTGCTACCCCAGGGTGTCGACACGAAATACGACATCGGTTCCGGCCCGGGCTATGGCGGTAAGACCTGTTTCCTCGGCACCGCCAAACCGGGCGGCAAGGTGTCCAGCGCCAACGGCGTACCCGACTTCCCGAACTGGGCGAGGGCCTGGAACTGCTGGGGCACGCCGATCGCCGACCCCGATTACGTCCTCATCGGTTTCAAGTCGCCGCAGGACGCCCAGGCCGCGGTGCGGGACCTGCCGTCGAACACGGCGGCGACCGAACGCAACGGCGGCAAGTCGTATTCGACCTACCGCTGGCAGGAGAAGACCAGCGGGTTTCCGGACGGCTATCTCGTCGTCGACTTCGACGACGATCCGGCCCGGTCGAGCTACCTGCTGTTCGCCACGGTGACCCTCACCGACAGCAACCCGGGCTCCGGCTTCGGCATCACCGCGGCGAAATTCAAGACGTGGTTCGCCGACCTGCCGCTGTGAACGCTCAGTCGACCGCGAGGGCCTCCACGATCGGCAGCCGGGCCGCGCGCAACGCGGGCGGGATCGACCCGAGCAGCGCCAGCGCCAGCGCGATCATGCCGTAGACCAGCAGCATCGGGCTCGGCCGGTAGGCGACGTCGATGGTCAGGGCGTGCCCGATCGCGACCGTGCCCAGGAACTGCACCGCCGCGCCGAGCGCCAGACCCAGCACCGCGCCGACGATCCCGATTCCGGCGGCCTCGGCCAGCACCGAACGCATCAGGAATTTGCGCCCGGTGCCCATGGCGCGCAGCACGCCGAGTTCCCTGCGGCGCTCCAGCACCGAGAGCATCAACGTGTTGAGCAATGCCACCGTGGCCACCAGCACCACGATCCACAGGATGGCGTTGCTCATCGCCATGCCCTGCTCGATGCTCGACGACGCGGCGACCACGGTGTCCGCGCCGGTGTCCACGTTCAGCTCCGGCGGCACCACCTGCCGGATCGCCGCGAGCACCGCCGCGCGATCGGCGCCGGGCGCGATGTCGGCGGCGATCACCGTCTCGCCGGGCCGCTCGTACCAGGTGCGCAGCAGGTTCAGGTCCATCATCACCACGCCGGCGATGGCGGAGAAATACGGGATCACCTGCAGCACCCGCACCGTGTGCGGGCCGGTGGGCGTCGGCAGGGTGAGTTCCGCGCCCACACCGACGCCCAGCGAGCGCGCCACGTCGCGGGAGATCGCCACGCCCTCTCCGGCCGACAGCCGGGCGACCGAATCGTCGGTGAGCATGCGCATCCGCGTCTCGCGCGCATCCGGCGGAAACCCTTGCAGCATCACGCGAGTGCCGCCGAGGGTGGCGAAGGCCATCTGGGCCGGGCTGAGGTGCGCGACGCCGGGCACCGCCGCGAGCTTGTCCCGCAGATCAGCGGGCAGCAGCGGCCCGGTGGGGAACTGCGCCATCGAGGCGGGGCTGATGTAGACGTCGTTGCGCGCCAGATCCGTGAAAGTGACCGTGGCCGAGTCGATCATGTTGCTCGAGGCGCCGCTCATGCCGACGGTGGCCCCGACGCCGATCATCACCGTCATCGCCGTGGCCCACACCCGCCGCGGCGCGCGTTCCAGGGTGGTCGCGCCCAGTGCGCCGGGAGCGCGGAACCAGCGCGCGATTCCCGCGGCGGCCCGCACGATCGGACCGGTGGCGGCGAAACAGAGCAGGATCGCGGCGATGAACGAGATCGAGATGGCGGTCAGCGAATAGCGGCCGAGATCGCTGCTCGCGATCAGCACCGCGGCCCCGGCCAGCCCGCCGCCTGCCACGACGGCCAGCCAGCGCAGCAGCGGGCTCGCCGTATCGGTCCGCCCGGCCCCGACCGGTGCCAGCGCCTCGATGGGCTGGACCTTGTACACCTGCCGCGCGGCCAGCGACGCCGCGAGCACACTGGTGAACACACAGGCCACGACGGCGAACGGAATCACGTACCAGGGCACCGAGTATTCGGTGCGCGCCTCCACCGACTCCACGATCGCGGTGGGCAGCGTGCCGATCGCGACGTTGCCCATGAACACGCCGAGCGCCGCGCCGACCGCGCCGCCCAGCACGCCGAGCAGCCCGGCCTCGGCCAGCAGATCGCGCACCATCGGTCCGCGTTTGCCGCCGATCGCGCGCAACAGCGAGAGCATCGGTCTGCGCTGGGCGATCGCCATGCTCATCGCGTTGTAGATGAGGAACGCCGAGACGATCAGCGCGGCGGCCGACGCCATGGTGGTGGAGTAGCGGACCATTTGGATCGCCCCGCCCGCCTGCGCGGTGCGCAGACTCGGCTCGGCCACCACCGCGCGGCCGTCCACCGCCTCGGTGAGCGCCGCGCGCACCTGCGCGAGGTCGGCCCCATCGGCGGGAATGATCTGCACGGAATCCAGCCGTCCCGCGCGATCGGTGACCTTCTGCGCGAGCCCGAGCGGAGCGGCGATGAGGTGACCGCCGTTGAGCTTGCCGGAAGTCTTCTCATCGAGGATGCCCGCGACGGTGACCGTCGTACCGCCCAGCGTGAACTGCTCGCCCTCGGCCCGGTTCAGTCCCGTGCCAACCAGCACCCCGTTGGGCACCGAGAGCAGCTTTCCCGTGAAAGCGCTCATCGGCGTGGTCAATTCGCTGCCCAGCGCGCCGATATTCGAATCGGCGCCGATCAGCAGCGCGCGGTCGGCGCCGGTGCCGATCTGCGTCCGCAGCATCGGCACCGCCACCGCGACGCCGGGTGTGGTCGCGATCCGCCGCAGCAGTTGCTGGTCGAAGCCCGCGTCGGTGATACCGCTGACCTCCAGCTGCGCCTTGCCGCCCAGGCCGCGGGTCAGCTTGTCCACCGAGCCGGTGACCGAGCCGGAGATGCTCAGCACCGCGACCAGCAGCGACGCCGAGACGCCCATCACGATCAGCGACATCATGGTGCGGCCGCGATGGGCGAGCAGTTCGCCGATATTGAACAGCCGCAGACGATCCCACGCTGCGCCGATCACGCGGTGACCTTCCCGCTTCGCTGCCGCCTCCGGCCCTGACCGCTCATGCTCATGCGTTGACCGTCCGCTCGACCTTGTCATTGGACCCGATCCGGCCGTCGCGCAGCGTGATCACCCGGTCGCAGTAGGTCACCGCGCCCATGTCGTGGGTCACCATCACCACCGAGCTGCCGGCTCCGGCGATCTCACCGAGCAATTCGAGGATGGCGGCGCCGGTCTTGGAGTCGAGGTTGCCGGTGGGCTCGTCGGCCAGGATCAGCGGCGGCTCCATGATCAGCGCCCGCGCCACCGCCACTCGCTGCATCTGCCCGCCGGACAATTCGGCGGGACGGTGCTCGGCCCGCTCGGCCAGCCCGACCCGGTCGAGCAATTCCAGGGCGCGCGGCTTGGCCTTACGCAAACCCGTGCCGTCCAGCAATTTCGGTATCGCCACGTTCTCCCACGCCGAGAGCGTGGGCAGCAAATTGAAGAACTGGAACACGAAACCGACCTGGTGGCGCCGGAACGCCGACTGCTGTTCCTCGTCCAGCGCGCCGATCTCCTCGCCCCGGAACCGGATCGAGCCCGCGTCGGGACTGTCCAGCGCGCCGAGCAGATGCAACAGAGTGCTCTTGCCGGAACCGGAGGGCCCGATGATCGAGGTGAATTCCCCCGTCTCGATACGCAATCCGACGTCGTCGAGCGCGCGGACCGCCTGGCCGCCGACCCGGTACTCCTTCGTCACGCCCGATAGTTCCAGCATCGCCGGTTCCGGCATCGTTGTCCCCCGCTCCGTACGGTCGATCAATTCTTCGTTCCTCATCGCGCGCTACCGCGCCATGGCCTCCGACGCGAGTTTGCGGCGACGATACTGCGCGTCGAGCACCGCGCGCAGCACCGGCTGCTCGGCCGACAGTTCCAGATAGGCCTCCATCGCCGTCAGCCCTTGGTCGAGTTTCGCGGCGAAATGCAGGTTCCACCGGTAGCGCAGCGTGAGCAGGAGCCCCTTCGCGCCACCGAACAGCCGATCCAGGTCATCGAACCCCTCGAACAGGTCGGGATCGGCCGGGTCGAGCGCCGCGCGGGTGAGCACGGTGTGCACGATGTCGGTTCGAGCGTGCTGATCCGTCCAGGACATGGCCATCGCCTTCCTCTGTGAACTATCGCCCACGCTACGGACGCGACGGTCTTGTTGTCGTCGTGCCAGGGACCCGAATGCGTCTCCGCCCACGGTAGGAGCGGCGGCCCGCTCGCGGGACGATGTACCGGCCCGGATGCGGCGGCTAGCCTTACAGAATGGGTTCGACCGGCGTAGCCGAAGCACCGCCCGGTACGCCTCGCGCGGGCCGCGTGCGGGCCTCGATACGGCGTGTCCGGGAGCGGTTCGCCGAGTTCGCGCGCGATCCGATCGCGGCGTTCCGCCGCAGCGTCGAGGAGTTGCCATACGACTATCCGCCGTCGGTCATCGTCAGCGTCGATATCGCGGTCTTCGCCGTGGCGGTCGCGGCGGCGGTGCAGCGGCACAGCTACTTCCCGACCCCGCTCCCGATCGTCGCGGTCTTGTTGACCTGTGCATTCGGTCCGTTGCACGCGTTGCTCGGCGTGCTGCCGCGCCCGCTGCTGCTCGGCGTGCTGGCCATGGCGGCCGAGGCGCTGTTCCTCGCCCAACCGGTCGCGGCCGACTTCGCTCCGTTCGTCCTGGTGGCCGCCGCGGGGGAGATCGCGGCGATCGCGCCGAAACGGGTGAGCATCCCGGTCACGGTCGCGATGATGCTGCAACTGGTCGCCTTCGATGCGATCGGCCACGTCCCGGAAGGGTTGCCCACCTATCTGGTCGGCATCGCGTTCGGCTGGATGGCCGGGCTGATGCTGCAATATCAGCGCCGCTTCCTCTACCAGGAACGCGGCTACCAGGACATCCGCGCGGCGCAGGCCGCCGACGAGGAGCGCCACCGGATCGCGAGGGAGGTGCACGACGTGATCGCGCACTCGCTGAGCGTCACGCTGCTGCATCTCACCGCCGCCCGGCACGCGTTGCAGACCGACCGCGACGTGGACGAAGCCGTGGAAGCGCTGACCGATGCCGAGCGGCTCGGGCGGCAGGCGATGGCCGACATCCGCCGCACCGTCGGCCTGCTCGACGCGCGACCCTGGAAGCAGGTCCCGGAACCGGGCGTGGAGGACATCGAGGACTTGGTCGGCGATTTCGTGCGAGCGGGCCTGGACGTGCGATACGACCGCGACGGCGATGTGGGCGCGGTGTCACCCGCAGTCGGGCTCGCGCTGTACCGGATCTGCCAGGAGTCGCTGGCGAATGTCGTCAAGCACGCGCACGGCGCGTCCGCCAGGGTCCGGCTTGCGGTGGACGCGACGATGGTGACCCTCACGGTGGACAACACGGTGCCCGGGGGACTACCCGCCCACCGCGGCGCGGGCATGGGGCTTTCCGGCATGCGCCAGCGCGCCGAACTACTCGGCGGCCGCATGACCGCGGGCACGTCGGACCGCGGCTGGTCGGTGCGCGCCGGTGTTCCGCTCGCGCCCGGCCGCGGCGGGCTGTCGTGTCCGGTGCTGCCCGGGTCCACGACGAACGGACGGGAGGGTTCGTGAGCGAGCGTCAGCGAGTCGACCGGGAATACGGCGTGTCGTCGTCGCGACCGATGGAGCCGGGCTTCGGCGAGGTGGTTGTGAGTGAGCGTCGGCGGGTGAGCCGAGGATGCGGTATGCCGTGGCGAAGGGTCGAGCGGGGCGTGGATGAGGTGGTTGTGAGTCAGCGTCGGCGGGCGAGCCGAGGATGCGGCGTGCCGTCGCGCACGGCAGAGCCGGGCGTCGGCGAGGTTCGGTCGTGAGCCTGACCTCGCCCGCGAGTGGCGAAGACGCCGTGACGGTGCTGGTGGTGGACGACCAGGAACTCGTGCGCGGCGGACTGCGGCGAATCCTGCGCAGGCGGGACGGATTCGTGGTCAGCGAGTGCGCCGACGGGGACGAGGTCACGGCCGCTGTGGCCCAGGCCCGCCCCGACGTGGTGCTGATGGACCTGCGGATGAAACGGGTCGGCGGCATCGACGCGACCAGGATGCTGCGGGCGCGCGACGGCGCTCCGCCGGTTCTCGTGCTCACCACCTTCGACGACGATCAGCTGCTGTCCGGGGCGCTGCGCGCGGGCGCGGCCGGATTCATCCTGAAGGACTCGCCCGCCGAGGACCTCATCCGCGCGGTGCGGATGGTCGCGGGCGGCGGAGCCTGGCTCGACCCCGCGGTGACCGGCCGCGTGCTGTCGGCCTATCGCACGGTGCGCCCGGTGCGCACCAACACCGATGCCCGCCTGTCCGACCTGACCGCCCGCGAGTACGAGGTGCTCGAACTGATCGGGCGCGGCCGGGTGAACGCGGAGATCGCTCGCGAGCTCGGCATCTCGGAAGTGACCGTGAAAAGTCATGTGGGACATATCTTCGGGAAGCTCGAACTCCGGGATCGCGCCGCGGCGATCGTGTTCGCGTTTGACCACGGGGTGGTGGCACCCGGAGAATCCACTCTGTGACGGGTGGGCTCCGGTCGCGTACCGCGTGATCTCGGTGTGCGATCCCCGCCCGGGATGCGGAGGATGACGGGTGCAGGAACCTGGGCCGAGAACCGGCACGCGTTTCGGGCCGTACGAACTGCGGTCGCTGCTGGGCAAGGGGGGAATGGGGGAGGTCTACGAGGCATACGACACGGTCAAGGACCGCGCGGTCGCGGTCAAGCTGCTGTCGGAAGAACTCGCCAAAGACCCGATGTACCAATTGCGTTTCCGGCGCGAATCGCAGGCCGCCGCCCGGCTGGCCGAACCGCACGTCATCCCGATCCACGACTGGGGCGTGATCGACGGCGTGCTGTTCATCGACATGCGGCTGGTCCGGGGCGCCGACCTGCGCACCATGTTGCGCGGTCAGGGGCCGCTGAGCCCCGCCCGCGCCGTCGGCATCATCGAGCAGATCGCCTCCGCCCTGGACGCCGCGCACGCGAGCAATCTGGTGCACCGCGACGTGAAACCGGCGAACATTCTGGTCACCGACGCGGATTTCGCGTATCTCGCCGATTTCGGCATCGCGCACACCGAGGGCGACAGCGCGGTGACCCTGGTCGGCATGGCGGTCGGCTCCTATATCTACATGGCCCCGGAACGCTTCGACGTCGGACCGGTGACCGGCCGCGCCGACGTCTACTCGCTGGCCTGCGTGCTGCACGAATGCCTGACCGGAGCGACGCCGTTCCCGTCGGCCAGCATGAACGTGCTGATCAAGTCGCACATGTCCGATCCGCCGCCGCGGCCGAGCGCACAGGCCGCAGGCATTCCTGCCGCGTTGGACGAGGTGGTGAGCCGCGGTATGGCCAAGGACCCGGCCGACCGCTTCCCGACCGCGACGGCGTTGGCCAGGGCGGCGCGCGCCGCGCTCACCTCCGCGCCTGCCACCGGGCCGATGCTGGTGGTGCGGGCCCCCGACCGGTCCCAGCGCCCCGGTGCGGCGGCCGCGCCGGAATCGACGGGCGAACACTCGCTTCCCGCGGTGATCCATCCGAGCGGGCCGACGGTGATCCGGCCGGCGGAATTCCAGTTCACGCCGCTTCCGCCCGCGGAAACGACGCCGCCCCCCTCGGGGCCGCGAGTGCTGTCGACGCCGGAGGTGGAATTGCCTCCGATGCGCCCCTTCCCGGACGCGCACCTGTACCCGGAAACCCAGGCATATCTAGAATCCGCGGGATACCCGCAGGCACCGGAGCATTCGGCTCCGCCGACGCAGGTGTATCCGCAGAATTTCGCCGATCCGGCCGCACAGGACTACTTCGATCCCGGGCAGGCCTACCCGGGACAGCCGCAGGACTTCGCGCAGGCCGATCCCGACGCCACGCGAAGCTATGCGGAACCGACTGGAGATCGGGCGTATTCCGACGTGCCGCCGCAGCCGCACGCGGGACAGGCGGACAACGCGCAGGCCGAGTTCGATGCCACGCGGAGATTCGCGGAACCGACCGCGATTCAGGCGTATTCCGACGTGCCGTCACAGCCGTACGCGGCACCGGCGGATGACTTCGCGCAGGCCGATCCGGATGCCACGCGAAGCTATGCGGAGCCGACCGAGGTTCGGGCGTATTCCGATATGCCGCCGCACGCCTACTCCCAGGCGCCTGGTTACGCCTTCGCCGAGGGGGCGCATCCGGGAGTCGAGAACTACCCGGAGCCCGCGCCCTATCCGGATCGAGGACCCGGCTCGGTCGCCCCGCAGGGCGCGTCCGGTTATCTTCCCGCACCGGACGCGGCGCCGACCCAGTATCTGGAACCGGCAGGGCAGGACGGCTACGGGGCGCGTACCGACTATCCGCCGCACGGTGACTACCCCGCGCGCACCGGCTACCCGGTGGGCCGCGACGAGCCGGAGTACGGCTACGACGACTACGACGAGTCCGATTACTCCTCGTCGCGTGCGGGTCGCTCGATAGCGCTGCCCATCATGGTGGCCGTCTTCGCCATCGTCGCGCTGACCGTCGGCGGCGCGATCGCCTGGCAGTCGTTCGGCTCCGGCGAGGTCGAGCCGACCTCCGCCGCCGCCCTTTCCGAGGCGCCCGCGCCGGCCGCGCGGCCCAGTACCCAGGCGCCGACCCGCACGTCGTCCTCGCCCGCGACGTCCACCTCGGCGAAGATGACTCCGGTGACGCTCCCTCCGGGCGCGAAACCGTGCGGCCAGGGGCAAGCTGCCTCCGGGACGTTCACCCAGTCGGCGACGGGTACCCCGGTGACCAGTTGCGCGTTCGCGGAAGCGGTGCGCAGCGCCTATGCCGCGAACGGTGCGGCGCAGAACGCGACTCGCGACGCACCGCGCACGATCGTCGCGACCAGCCCGGTCACCGGCCGGTCCTACACCATGAACTGCCTGCCCGAGGGGCCGCTCGTCACTTGCAGCGGCGGTGAGAACGCGGTCGTCTACGTCTACTGACGGCTGCCCGAATGATGCCGCGTCGCCCGGAATGGGGGACCGGCTAGGGCACGGCCGGGGTTCCGCCCGCGACCACCGGCAGGCCCGCCGCCTTCCACGCCCGGAACCCGCCCACGAGGTCGGTCACCCGCCGCAGCCCGAGGCGCAACCCGTCGGCCGCCGCGAGACTCGAGGCGTAGCCCTCGTTGCACACGATCACGACGGGAGTGTCCGAGGTGAGGCTCGGTAGCCGGTGATCGCCGTTCGGATCCAAGCGCCACTCCAGGACGATCCGTTCGACCACTACCGCGCCGGGTATCTCGCCCTCGGCGACCCGGTTCGCGTGCGGCCGGATGTCCACGATCAGTCCACCCCGGGACTGCACCGCGGCGGCCTGCTCCGGTGTCACCCGCTCCAGCCGCGCCCTGGCGCGCGCGACCATGTCCTCGGCGCCTGTACTCATCGTGCTCCCACTCCGCTCACCGACGTTCCTGCGAAGTCCGCCAGCGTACGGTATTCGCGGACCGGCCGGAGCGGCGGCGAGTACGCGTGCACCGACGCGGCCGGCCACAGCTTGTCGTTGCGCAGCTGGTGCGCTCGATCGGGGCCGAAGCCGACCGTGTCGCCCGCTCGCCGTTCCGCCTTCCGGATCGAACCGCCGAGATGCAGATACTCCTCGCTGAGTTCCCCCACGGTCATGGTGAACGCGCCGGAGGCGCCGCCGTGGTCGTGCGGTTCGGTGCCCTGTCCCGGGGCCCAGGACAGCAGCCACAACTCGACGCCCATGGTCAACGCCAGGCGGGTCCACCAGCGCTGATCGGCATCGAATCGCACGATGTCCAGCAGCGGCGTCGCCAATTCTTCGGCCACCAGGCTGGTCAGCCGGTGTAGTTCCGCAGCCGACCACAGCGCCCGCTCCGGGTGGATGGCGTCTCGAACCAGCGGCACGTCGATGTCGGGATGGATGTCGCGCGCGTGCTTGAGGTTCACCGGAAGGGAAGTGGTCACATGTGCTCCTGACGGGATCGGTCGGATGAGCGCTTCGCGGCTGCCGCGTGGATTCTGCGCCGTCGCGGCGCGTTTGACACCAATCACGATCAGCGCGAACAAAATTCGATCGATCGCGGTCAGGGAGCGGTCATACGGCCCGGGGGCGGCCGCCGCGGCGCCCGGCGAGCGCGCGGTTCGCTACCCGAACGTGGGCATCGGCGGGGATTCGGGGAACACGACGGGCAACGACACGAGGGCCCGGTGGAACGGACCCGGTCGCCAGGTCAGCTCCTCTGCCGGGACCGCGAGCCGCATCTCGGGTAGCGCGTCGAGGAGCTGGTCGATGGCGTCCTGCGCGATCAGGTAGGCCATCGATCGGGCGGGGCAGGCGTGCGGTCCGGCTCCCCACGCGAGGTGCGCACGGCTGTCGGTGTACTCGCCGGTGTGGATCGCCGGGTCGTGGTTACAACCGGCCATGCTGATCACGACCGGCTGGTGCGCGGGCAACCAGACGTCGTCGATCAGGATCGGCTGCTTCGGGTAGCTGAAGCAGTAGTTGGCCCCCGGCGGGTCGTCGAACAGCACCTCGTCGAGCGCGTCGCGGGTGGAAAGACTGCCGCCGAATATCCCGCCCGCGAACCGGGGGTCGGTGAGCATCAATCGCAAAGTGTTGGCGATCAGGTTCTGCTGGGGTTCGATGCCCGCCCCGTACAAGGTGACCAGTTGGTGGATCATCTCCATGTCGTCGAGCGCGGCGGGGTGGCGCAGCAGTCGCGAGGTGATGTCGTCGCCCGGACTTCCCCGCTTCATCTGCACCAGGTCGTACAGCGCGTCGGCGAGCATCGCGTTGCCCTTGTCCGCGTTGACGCCTTCGAAGATGGCGGCCATGCCCATCGCGACTTGCTGCCCGATCTCCGGCGGGCAGCCGAGCACCGAGTTGAGCACCGCGAACGTCAGCGGAAACGCGTACTGGCTGATCAGGTCCGCAGCGCCGTCCTGGCAGAAGGCATTGATCAGCGGGCCCGCGATCTGCTCGGTCGTCGAGTGCAACGCGTGCAGATCGACTTCGCCGATACTCGCGACATTCACCTGCCGGTAGCGCTGGTGCTCGAATCCGGTGCTGCGCAACGCGTTCGGCCGCCACTCCATCATCGGGAGGATCGGGCAGCCCGCGGGAATGCCCTGCTGCCAAGTTCGCGGGTCCGAGGGAAAATGCACGGGGTCGTTGAGTATTCGCAACGCGGTGTAATAGCCGATCACCAACGTGGCGGGCACGTTCGGCGCCAGTTCGATCGGCACGAGCGAGCCGTATCGGTCGCGCATCTCTCGGTAGGCGCGATGGGGATCGGCGGCGAATGCCTCCGTATACAGCGGGAACCGGGGCCCGTCGGAGTCGAGTGGCGAACCGTGCTGTACGGGACAGCTTTTCGTGCTGTCGGAGGCGGATTGCGGGGACTGTGGCGTGGACAAAGGTCATGACTCCAGGGGAAGGCGCTTCACCGACGCGTGCTGTCACGCGGGTCGGCTACGTGCCGAGCAGGTGCATGTTTCGCGATGTGCTACGGGATCGTAAGCAGTCGGCACCCGGTGGTGGGGTCGTTTGAGCCGCTCGATCAGTGAATGCGGAGCGATCCGCTGGGCATGACAGCGGCCGGGAACCAAGCGGCCATCTCGCCCGGGTCGCTGATCGCGCGCCACACCTTCTCCGGGGGATGGGACGGCCTGCGTCCGAACCGCAGGGTGGGGGCGCCGTCGACGGTGCGCAGTCGTGCTCGGGAATCGCTCATGGTTGTCCTTCCTCGTCGGGTACGGCGTCGAGATGACGTTCCAGGGCGTCCAGGCTCGATTCCCACATTCGCCGGTACGGCGCGAGCCAGGCCGCGATCTCGGTCAGCGGTTCCGGCCGCAACCGGTACCAGCGGCGCTGCGCGTCCTGACGCACGTCCACCAGCCCCGCGCCCCGCAGGACCTTCAGGTGCTCGGAGACCGTGGGCTGAGCCAATCGCAGCTCGCCGACCGAATCGCCGACCAGTCGTTCCCGTTCGCGCAACAGGTCGAGGATCTTCCGGCGGCGAGGCTCGGCCAGCGCCTCGAACGTAGATGCCATGCGATCCGCGGATTCGCGGGCGCGTGCAGGTAGGGGCGCAGGCGGGATTCGGGGCGTCATGTCGTGAAGCCCGCCAAACGTGCTCCCCGAAAAATCGGACCATCGATTCCCGCGTCTCAGCACCCGATAAATCCTGCGGTAATACCTCAATGCTATTGAGCGGGAGCGGTGTGCGGCGCTCGGTTCGGCAGTGCGGATGGCGGTCAGGAGTTTTCGGCGAACTGGGGCGTAATCGATTCATCTAGTACGTTCTCCGGGATAACGAGAAGCAGTTCTCGGGTGAGGTCGCGGCGAGCAGCGCCGCTGCCGACCCCGGCCGCTCGGCGACATCGGGCGGGTAGGTGGAGGTGTCCATGCTTGTTGACCACGCCGTCGTCACCTGGCGGGGCCACAAGGATCAGCCGACCTGTGGCCGCGCCCCCGCCGTCGCGGCCGACGGCCGGCGAGCCGGGCAAGTACGGTATCGGGACGCCGGACCAGTGGCGCGGCCCGGCGGAGCTCGCGAAAAGAATGTGTCGAGAATGTCTATTGATCTATTCCGCAGAACTCGGACCGTCCTGGGTTGTGCGGCGCTTGTCGTATCTCTGGTAGCCGGATGCGGAACCAACCGCGCGGAAGATCCGGCGTCGACCGAACCCAGCATCACCGAGGCCTCGGCACGTACCGACCAGAAGGGCTTGTCGCTCATCGTGCCGGGCACCCTGGCCGCGAGCTACGCCGAACTGGCGGCGGGTGTGCGCGGGAAGCTCGGCATGGCCATCATGCCGGTCGGCGGCGAGCAGGTGGTCACCTTCGGCGAATGGACCAGTGGCCCGGCCTGGTCGACGATGAAGGTCCCGCTGACCATCGCCGCGCTCCGGCGCAGTTCGAGCAGCTCCAGCTACGCCGCGTCGGCGGCGATCACGCAGTCCGACAATGCCGCAGCCGACGCGCTCTGGCAGTCGCTGGGCACCGCGCAGGAGGCGGCGCAGGCCGTGCAGGCGGTGTTGCGCGAGGCCGGTGACAACAGGACCGTTGTACCCGCGACCCGTGCCCGTGCCGAGCATTCGGCCTTCGGGCAGGCGGAATGGTCGCTGACCGACCAGGTGCGGTTCGCCTCGCGGCTGCCATGTCTGCCCCAGGCCGATCGGGTGACCTCGCTGATGGAACAGGTCATAGCAAGCCAGCGCTGGGGTCTCGGCGAGTTCGGTGGCGCCGAGTTCAAGGGCGGCTGGGGGCCGGACACCTCGGGCGCCTATCTCGTGCGCCAGTTCGGGGTCATCGACGTCCCCTCGGGCAAGATCGCGATCGCGATCGCGGTGCAGCCCGAGTCCGGATCGTTCAGCGACGGCATGAACATCCTGGACAAACTGGCCACGGTCGTCTCCGAGCATCTCGACGAGCTGGCCGGGGGGCGCTGCCCGGCCGCATGAGGCCATCCGTCCAGGTCAGTGTTACACGCCGTTCACGGGGGCGGGGCTGCCGAGATCGGACATGAAGGGCAAGATAGCGGCCATGCGCATCGGAGTTCTGACCGGAGGCGGAGACTGCCCAGGACTGAACGCGGTCATCCGCGCCATCGTTCGTACCGCGAACGGCCGCTACGGAGACGCGATCGTCGGCTTCGAGGACGGTTGGCGCGGTCTATTGGAGGATCGCAAGATCCAGATCCGCAATGACGACCGCACCGACCGGATCCTCACCAAGGGCGGCACCATCCTCGGCACCGCTCGCACCAACCCCGACGTGCTGCGCGCGGGCCTGGGCCGGATCAAGCAGACCCTGGACGACAACGGCATCGAAGCGCTGATCCCGATCGGCGGCGAGGGCACGCTGACGGCCGCGAGCTGGCTGTCCGACGAGGGCGTGCCGGTGGTCGGCGTGCCGAAGACCATCGACAACGACATCGATTGCACCGACGTCACTTTCGGTCACGACACCGCGCTGAACATCGCCACCGAGGCGATCGACCGGCTGCACACCACCGCCGAATCGCACCAGCGCGTCATGCTCATCGAGGTGATGGGCCGGCACGCGGGCTGGATCGCGATCGGCGCCGGCATGGCGGCCGGCGCGCACCTGACTCTGGTGCCCGAGGTCCCGTTCGAGGTGGACGAGGTGTGCGCGATGATCAAGCGGCGCTTCCAGCGCGGCGACAAACACTTCATCTGCGTAGTCGCCGAGGGGTCGCACCCGGCGCCGGACTCCGGATTCACTCTGCGCGAGGGCGGTATCGACGAGTTCGGCCACGAGCGGTTCACCGGCGTCGCCCAGCAGCTGGGCGTGGAGATCGAGCGGCGCATCGGCAAAGAGGTCCGCACCACCGTGCTCGGTCACGTGCAGCGCGGCGGCAGCCCCACGCCCTACGACCGGGTGCTGGCCACCCGCTTCGGCCTGCACGCGGCCGAGGCGGTGCACGCGGGCAAGTTCGGTCAGATGGTCGCGCTGCACGGCACCAGCATCGACCTGGTTCCGCTGTCGGAGGCCACCAAGCAGCTCAAGCGGGTGCCCGCCGAACGCCACCGTGAGGCGGAGGCGTTCTTCGGGTAGCGCTGCCGGGTTACCCTGGCCGGTATGGCCGAACTCCCTGTGCACGACCTGCCGGATGCCGCCGTCGACGTCCTGCGCCGCCGGGCGCGTGCGGCCGGGCTACCGCTGCCGCGATACCTCGGGCGTGAGCTGGTCGCGCTGGCGCTGCGCCGCACCGCGGACGACACGGTCGTCGAATTCCTGGAATCCGAAGGGCGCGACCTGGCGCCGGAGATCGACGCAGACGCCGCAGCGCTCGTGCGGAGCTACGACCTGCCGATCGAGACTCTCGACGTGCTGGGCAGGCGCGCTCGCTCCGCTGGACTGCCGTTGGGAGAGTACGTGCGCCGCGAACTGACCCGGCTCGGTCGGCAGACCACCGCCGAGGACGCGTTGCTGGAGTTCCACGAGGTGCAGGAGCGGGAGCCGGGCCTGCGCCTGGACATGGCGGAGATCGCCGCCGCGGTGCGGTACGCGCGCGGCGAATAGCCGGGGACGGTCCGAATCGTCGGTACTGTGAGTCGCATGCGCAGTGGGCGACTGATCGCGTTGGCTCTGTTGGTCATCGCGGCGTTGGCGGCAGGGTGTTCGGAGTCGAATCCGCCCGAGCCGACCACCGGTGACTGGCACGGCGCCATCGAGGTCCCCGGTCAGCCCCTGCAAGTCGGAGTGAGCTTCCGCGACGACGGTACGGCCAGTATCGACATCCCCTTGCAGGGTGTGAGCGGCACGCAGCTGAAGGACGTCCGCACCGACCGTAACGGCGTGTCGTTCGCGATCCCCGATATCCCGGGCGACCCGGTGTTCCGTGGCGAGTACGAGTCCGGAAGCGACCGCATCACCGGCGATTTCACCCAGGCGGGCCAGAGCTTCCGGCTCACGCTGAGCCGAGGCAAGGTGACGCCGCCCGCCCGCCCACAGGAACCGAAGCCGCCGTTCCCGTACAAGACCGAGGACGTCACCTACCGCAACGGCGACATCACCATCGCGGGCACACTGACCGAACCGCAGGGGCCGGGCCCGTTTCCCGCCATCCTCATGATCTCCGGAAGCGGCCCCCAGGACCGCAACGAAGACCTCATGGGCCACAAGCCGTTCCTGCTGCTGGCCGACACCTTCACCCGCGCGGGCTACGCCGTGCTGCGCACCGACGACCGGGGCGTCGGCGGCACCGGCGGCAAACTGGACGACGCGAACTACGCCGACCTGGCCGAGGACGCCGCCGCGGGTGTTCGCTTCCTGCGCACCTGCCCCGAGCTCGACCCGGCCAGGGTCGGGCTCTTCGGGCACAGCGAAGGCGGCTACCTCGCACCGCTGGTCGCCGCGCGCCCCGACAGCGGCGTCGCGTTCGCCGTCCTGATGGCCGGGCCCGGTGTCCCCGGTGCGGAGGTGCTCATCGAGCAGACTCGCTTGCTCGCCGCCGCGAACGGCACTCCTCCGGACCAGGTGGAGACCCGGGTGCGCGACACCACCGAACTGGCCGCCCTGCTGAAAGCGGGTGACCTGGACGGCGCTCGGCAGTTGGCCATCCGGCAGAACCAGTCGCTGCCCGACGACCAGCGGGTGCCCGACGACCAGGCGGCCGCGCAGATCACGCCGTATCTGGCCGCCCTGGTCGCCTACGATCCGGCGCCCGCCCTCGCCGCCCTGCGCGTTCCGGTGCTCGCGTTCTTCGGCGGCAAGGATCTCCAGGTGCCCCCGGCGCAGAGCGAGCAGCCGATGCGCGATCATCTCGCCGCCGACCCCGATGCGACCGTCCACGTCTTCCCGGGGCTCAATCACCTGATGCAGCCCACCGAGACCGGCCGTCCCAGCGAGTGCAGCACCATCGAGACGACCATCGCCCCCGAGGTGCTCGACTACGTCACCGGCTGGCTGCGTCAGCGGGTCCCGGTGAAGTAGCGCGCCGCCGCACGACGCGAGAGCCGCTGCGCTGCGGCGGGAGCGTTTACCTAAACTGATGGCCATGAGCGCACCCACGGTCGACCTGATGGATTACTCGGATGTCCTCGCCCGGTTCGAGCCGGTGCTCGGCATGGAGGTCCACGTCGAGCTGAACACCGCGACGAAGATGTTCTGCGGTTGCCCGACCGAGTTCGGCGCCGAGCCGAACACCCAGGTGTGCCCGGTGTGCCTCGGTCTGCCGGGTTCGCTGCCGGTGGTGAATCAGAAGGCCGTCGAGTCCGCCATCCGGATCGGGCTGGCGCTGAACTGTTCGATCACCCCGTGGGGCCGGTTCGCGCGCAAGAACTACTTCTACCCCGATCAGCCGAAGAACTATCAGATCAGCCAGTACGACGAGCCGATCGCCACGAACGGGCACCTGGATGTGCTGCTCGACGACGGGAGCACCTTCCGCGTCGACATCGAGCGCGCGCACATGGAGGAGGACACCGGCAAGTCGGTGCACGTCGGCGGCGCGACCGGTCGCATCCACGGCGCCAGCCACTCCCTGCTGGACTACAACCGGGCGGGCGTGCCGTTGATCGAGATCGTCACCAAGCCGATCACCGGCGCGGGGGAGCGGGCGCCGGAAGTGGCGCGGGCCTACGTGACGGCGCTGCGGGATCTGCTGAAGTCGCTCGGCGTCTCCGACGTGAAGATGGAGCAGGGCTCGCTGCGCTGCGACGCGAACGTCTCCCTCATGCCGGTCGGCGCCACCGAATTCGGCACCCGCACCGAGACCAAGAACGTCAACTCGCTGCGCAGCGTCGAGGTCGCGGTGCGCTACGAGATGCGCAGGCAGGCGGCGGTGCTCGCGAGCGGCGGCACGATCGTGCAGGAGACCCGCCACTTCCACGAGACCGACGGCACCACCTCGCCCGGCCGCCGCAAGGAGACCGCGGAGGACTACCGCTACTTCCCCGAGCCCGACCTCGAGCCGGTCGCGCCCGACGCGGAGTGGGTGGAGCGGTTGCGCGACACCATCCCCGAGTACCCCTGGCTGCGCCGCGCGCGCATCCAGTCCGACTGGGGCCTGTCCGACGAGGTGATGCGCGACCTGGTCAACGCGGGTGCGTTGGACCTGATCATCGCCACCGTCGACGCGGGCGCCCCGGCCAACGAGGCGCGCTCCTGGTGGGTCGCCTACCTCACCGAGAAGGCCAAGGAGCGCGAGGTCGCGCTGGACGAGCTGCCGATCACCCCGGCCCAGGTCGCCGAGGTGATCAAGCTGGTCGACGCGAAGACGATCAACAACAAGGTGGCCAAGCAGGTCGTCGACCACGTGCTGGCCGGCGAGGGCGACCCGGCGCAGATCGTCGAAGCCAAGGGCCTCGGCATGGTCAGCGACGACAGCGCCTTGCAGTCGGAGGTGGAGAAGGCCCTGGCCGCCAACCCCGACATCGCCGACAAGATCCGCTCCGGCAAGGTGCAGGCGGCGGGCAAGATCGTCGGCGACGTCATGAAGGCGACCAGGGGGCAGGCCGACGCGGCCCGCGTCCGGGAGCTCGTGCTCGCTGCTTGCAGCTGACTCGCTATCGGGGTCGATCGACCCCGATAGCGGTATAGAGCGTGCTCGAGGTCGGCGGCGTGGTGTAGCGGGCGTTCGGCAGGTACAGGTATTCGCCGAACGCGGCCACGGTCGTCGGTACGTCGAAACGCGGGTCGGTGACGCGCCGTTCGACCGTGCCCCTCGTACCCGCGGGATCGAGCGCGACCACGGCGATCGCGTTGGACCGGTTCTGGACGACGAACAATGTGCTGCCGCGCAACAGCAGTCCGTCGCCGTCGGGCAGCGACTCGGCGCCGAGATCGATCCGCCGTGTCGTACCGGTCGCCGGGTCGACACGGAACAACCGGCCGGTCACCGACTGCATGATGATCAGCCCGGTGCCGTCCGGCGTGCGCACGATCCCGTTGGCGTTGATCGCTCCGGGCTGGTAGCGGATGTCGCCGGTCAGCGGGCGACGCACCACCGCCGTGGGTGGCGGCAGGGCAGCGTCGTCGCCGATGGGCAGGTGGTACAGCACGGGTGTTCGTGAGTCGGTGAACCACGCGCCCGCGGGCGTGAGTACCACGTCGTTGACGAAGGTGTCCGGCGGCGTCGCGAGCCGGTAGTTCGCCTGCACCGCGCCGGTTCGGGTGTCGATGACGCGGGCGTCGCCTCCGGTGCCTCCGGCGACGAACAGCCGGTCGCGGTGGTCGAGCCGCATCCCCAGTGCCGGGGTACCCGGCCCGGGGCTCAGGATGTCGCCTCGACCGGTCACCAGGTCGGCGCGGTAGATGGAGCCGTCTGTCCGCGAACCGAAGTAGGCCACCGGTCGCGACCCGATCGCGATGCCCTCCGGCTGGAACCCGGCGGGCAGGTCGATCGCGGTGCGGACCGGGCGGTGTGCCGCTGTTCGGTCGGTGGATACCAGCGCCGTAGCGCCGAGACAGGCCAGTGCGGCCGAGATCACGAGGACTCGCCTCATCCCATCGTCCCTTCGTCCGGGGCCGCCGATCGCGGATGACGTCCGGCAGTCCCGGAGTCCGCGCTCAGTAGCCGACGGTGAAATGCCTGCTCTCACCCGGGTTCTCGAGTTCGTCCAGGACGGCCACGGCGAAGTCCTCCGCCGAGATCCGGGACGCGCCGTCGGCGCCGGTGATCAGGGTGGTGGTGCCGCGTCGATACTTGCCGGTGCGCTGTCCGGGTTCGAGGAGGGCGGGCGGGCTGAGATAGACCCAGTCGGCCGGATGCGCTCGGCAGGTTTCCCATTGCGTGACGCTGGCGGCGGCGATCGGGCGGATCGCGGGCGGTACGTATTCCGGACTGTCGAGGACGAGCCGATCGGGACGCTCCGGATTCCGGAGCGGGGCGGCGCCGCCGACCACGAGGATGCGCGTCCGGGTAGCCGTGGCCGCGTCCAGCAGGGCGGTCGTTGTCGCCGTGACGGTGTGTTCCTGGCCGGTGCCCGGACGGGTCGCGGCCACGATCGCGTCGGTGCCGTGGAACAGTTCACCCATCCGGGCGGGGTCGTTCGCGTCGCCCTCGACCGCGGTCACCCCGGGAGGCAGGACGGTCGGCGGCTGTTTCCGGAACACGGCGACAACCTCGTGGCCCCGGCTCGAGGCTTCGCCGACGACGCGGGAGCCGACCATGCCGTTTGCTCCGATGACGGTGATCTTCATTTCAGTACCCCTTCGGGTGTCGGGACAACGTGGGAAGAGCGGCTGGGCGCGGGAAGCTGTCCCGCGACGATGGCGGCCAGCGCGAGCCCGAACCCGGCGAGCTGGATCGGGCCGAGCGTCTGGCCGAGCAGGATCGCGCCGAGAACCGCCGCGACCAGCGGCGAGAGCAGGACGAGAACCGCGACCGAGGTGACCGGCAGTGTCCCGATCCCGCGGAACCAGAGGACATAGGCGAGCAGACCGCCGACCAGACCCAGCCAGAGGTAGCCGAGGGCAGCGGGCGGGTCGATCGCGGGAGGCGAACCCTCGACGAGGAACGTGAGGGGCAGCAGGAACAGGCCTCCCGCGGTGAGTTGCCAGCCGGCGAAAGCGGTGGGGCTCGCCTCGGCGGGCCGTCCCCACTTCTTCGTCAGCGTCAGGCCCAGCGCCATCGACGCCGCGGCGGCGAGGCCCGCCACGATCCCCACGAGGTCGAGGGTCGCGTGCGGCCCGATCACCACCATGCCGACGCCGACGACGCCTACCGCGCCCCAGACCAGGCGCCACGCCGACGGGCTCTCGTGCAGGACCACCACGGCCAGGACGGCCACGACGAGCGGCTGGGCCGCCGCCAACGTCGCGGCCACCCCGCCCGGCAGGCGTTCGGCGGCGAGGAACAACAGCGGGAACAGCAGCCCGATGTTGAGCACGCCCAGCACCGCGGCTTTGCCCCACCAGGCTCCCCGGGGCAGGGTCCGCGTGAACGCCAGCGCGAGCACACCCGCGGGCAACGCGCGCAGGAGCCCTGCGAAAAGCGGGTGACCCGGGGGAAGAAGTTCGGTGGTGACGACGTATGTCGTGCCCCAGGACACGGGAGCGAGCGCCGTCAGGACGGTGCGAGGGAGACTTCCGTCTCTGCCGGAAACCCTCTGTGCTGCTGAACTTTCCACATTCGCAGTCTCGCCCGGCAGGATTAATGAGTCCAACACATGTTTGTCACTTCATCGATCTCGATACACGATTGATCCATGGAGCTTCAGCAGATGCGGTACGTCCTCGCCGTCGCCGAGACGAACAGCTTCACTCGAGCCGCCGAGCGATGCCTGGTCGTCCAGTCCGCGCTGAGTCACCAGATCGCGCGCTTGGAACGGGAATTGGGCGCGAGACTCTTCGAGCGCACCAGCCGCCGGGTGCGATTGACTCCGGCCGGTGCGGCGTTTCTCCCGGCCGCCCGCCAATGCCTGGACGCCGCCGAGCGCGCGGCCGCCGAGGTCGCCGCGGCGGTCGGCGAGGTACGTGGAAGGCTCGCCGTCGGCCTGATTCCCACTGTCGCCGCGGTCGACATCCCGGAGGCGCTGCGTGATTTCCGGCAGCGGTACCCGCACGTGCGCATCAGCCTGCGGGTGGGCGCGAGTGAAGAACTCGTCGAGCGAGTCGCGCAGGGAGCCCTCGACGTGGCTTTTCTCGGATTGCCGACCACGGCCCGGCCACGGGGTGTCGCCGCCCACGAACTCGCCCGTGACCGGCTCGTCGCCGTGGTCGCACCCGACCATCCCCTCGCCGGTGCGCCCACGGTCGATCTGCGCAGACTCTCCTCCGAGGTTTTCGTCGACCTTCCGGCTGGAACCGCCGGACGCCTCCAATCCGACCAGGCCTTCGCGGCCGCCGGCTTGGACCGCGACGTCGCCTTCGAAGTGACCAGCGCCGACTACATCGCTCGCCTCGTCCGCCCCGGCCTCGCCGTAGCCATGCTGCCCTCCGCCTACGCGCCGCAACTGGAGGGCGTGGTCACCATCGAGGTCTCCGACGCCCCGGCCCGCGTCGAATACATCATCTGGAGCCGCAGCCGCCCACCAGCGGCCACCGCATTCCTCACCGTCCTCGGCGTCCCGGTAGATCGTGACGAATCGTGAGGATCGCCGAGGAATCGGCTGCGTCCGATGGCCCGGACCGGCAGCATGGCAGGGTGCCGGATCTGTTGTGTGGAGCGACGGTACTCGGATTCGATCCGGCGGCCGACCGCGTGGTGCTGCTGGCGGACCCCCGATTCCGCTGACCGGACCCGGCTGGAGAACATGCCTCGCTCGATCCAGCACTACGGGCGTCACGCCATCGGATACACGGCGAGCCCGTGGACGAATGCTCCGCGCGCGACGCCACCTGGCAGCGGTCCGATTTCCGCCGAACGCCCGTCGGTGCCGCCCTGACCCCTGACCACCTTGACGGGCAAGCCGCGGGTCGCGCCATCACTCGCCTCACACACCCCACCAGCTCAACCACCGATTTCGAGCGAAGCGAGACCGAGCATGCGCCGTTCGCGGCCCGGTTCGCGTCCGAGTGGCCGACGCGTCCGCGACGAAGTCGCCAGCGGTGCTGGCCTATCTGGAGGAGCACGCGGTGTTCACGCGGGTAGGGCGGCACAGCCGCCGCCAGGTCGACGTCGTCGGTGGCCTGGT